>JAHLFO010000026.1 GCA_018883785.1 Candidatus Bacteroides intestinipullorum | reverse complement strand
AGCCAATACCGGTTGGTCTCGCCTTATGAAAGCAATCACATGGCGGTCAATTATGTGAGTGAGGATAAAGCCAGCGCCGTGCTGTTCGCCTACGACATCCATCCGCGTTATCAGGAAAAGTTGTTGGCGGTCCGTATGCAAGGGCTTGACCCCGAAAAGATGTATCTGGTCAAGGAAATCAATCTGATGCCGGACGCTTCTTCTTCATTGAAAGCCGACGGTAAGGTATATTCGGGCGATTACCTGATGAAGGTAGGGCTGGATGTTTTCGGTTTCCAGCAAATGCAGAGCCGGGTCATAGAGTTTGTAGCACAATAAAAATAGAGGAATTATGACACTCGACAACCAAATCAAGTACGGGAAACTGGTTCCCGTGATGCTTT
Source organism: Candidatus Bacteroides intestinipullorum (assembly GCA_018883785.1). Taxonomy (GTDB): domain Bacteria; phylum Bacteroidota; class Bacteroidia; order Bacteroidales; family Bacteroidaceae; genus Bacteroides; species Bacteroides intestinipullorum. The sequence continues at coordinate 2,680 of JAHLFO010000026.1, read as the reverse complement.
GCTTCTTCGCCATGGGCTTTGTCGACCTGGTGGGCATCGCATCCAATTATGTGAAGGCGGACCTGAACCTGAGCGACGCGGAAGCGAATATCTTCCCCTCGCTGGTGTTCTTCTGGTTCCTGATATTCTCGGTGCCTACGGGCGTGCTGATGAACCGCATCGGACGCAAGCGCACGGTGTTGCTCAGCCTTATCGTGACGTTCGCTTCATTGCTTCTTCCTTTGTTTGGCGACAGTTATGGCATCATGCTCTGCTCGTTCTCCCTGTTGGGCATCGGCAACGCCTTGATGCAGACCTCGCTCAACCCCTTGCTGAGCAACATCATCGCGGGCGACAAGCTGGCAAGTTCGCTCACCTTCGGGCAGTTCGTAAAGGCAATCGCCTCGTTCCTTGCCCCCTACATCGCCATGTGGGGAGCCACGCAGGCGATACCCGAGTTCGGTATGGGCTGGCGCGTGCTGTTCCCCGTCTATATGGCGGTGGCTGTCGTCGCCATCCTTTGGCTGGGAGCTACCCCGATAGAAGAGGAAGCGCCCGACAAGGCTTCCGGCTTTTCCAGTTGTCTGAAGCTGCTTGGCAGTCCGTTCATCCTGCTGTGTTTCTTGGGCATCATGTGCCACGTGGGCATCGATGTGGGCACCAACACCACGGCTCCCAAGATTCTGATGGAACGCCTGGGCATGCCGCTCGACGAGGCAGGATTCGCCACGAGCCTTTACTTCATCTTCCGCACGCTGGGCTGCCTTTCGGGGGCGGTCATCCTTCAGAAAGTGGCATCGAAACCTTTTTTGGGCATCAGCGTGGCATGTATGCTGGCAGCTATGGTGCTGCTCTTTGTGTCTGCCGACCTGACGGTCATCTACATCGCCATTGCCCTGATAGGTTTCGGCAACTCGAATGTGTTCTCCATTGTCTTCTCGCAAGCCCTGCTTGCCGTGCCCGACAAGAAGAACGAGATATCGGGACTGATGATTATGGGCCTCTTCGGCGGCACGGTCTTCCCCTTGCTGATGGGTTTCGCCAGCGATGCCGTAGGCCAGAGCGGTGCCGTAGCGGTAATGACGGCAGGAGTGATTTATCTGATTATTTATATGTTTAAACTGAAGCGTTAGTTTTTAAGTTCTTGAGTTTGTAAGTTTTGTAGGGGCGTATCGCATACGCCCGAATACGTCCACTAATCCATGCGGATGCTTTCAGGGCGTATGCGATACGCCCCTACATGCAATTTGATAAATGCTTAAACTCAAGAACTCAAAAACTTAAAAACTCAAAAACTTAAAAACTCATAAACTTAAAAACTCAAAAACTTAAAAGCCATGAACAATACAATCGTAGTAGGAATGGGCGAAGCATTGTGGGACATGCTGCCCGAAGGAAAGAAAATAGGCGGTGCGCCGGCAAACTTTGCGTATCACGTATCGCAGTTCGGACTGGACAGCCGTGTGGTGAGCGCGGTAGGCGAAGACGAGTTGGGCGTGGAGATTCTGAAGAATTTCCATGAAAAGAAACTGAATTGCATGATAGAGACCGTGCCCTATCCCACGGGTACGGTGCAGGTGGAACTGGACCGCAACGGCGTGCCCTGTTACGACATCCGCGAGGGCGTGGCGTGGGACAACATCCCCTTCACTCCGGCACTGGAAGGGCTGGCGCGCCAGACCCGCGCCGTATGTTTCGGTTCGCTGGCACAGCGCAGCGTGGTGTCGCGCGAGACTATCAACCGCTTCTTGGACGTAATGCCCGATGGCGAGGGACAGTACAAGATATTCGACATCAACCTGCGCCAGGGCTTCTATACCAAGGAAATCATCTGCGGGTCGATGCGCAAGTGCAACATCCTGAAGATAAACGACGAGGAGCTGGTCACCATCAGCCGCATGTTCGGCTATCCGGGCATCGACCTGCAGGACAAGTGCTGGATTCTCCTTGCCAAATACAACCTGCGGATGCTTATCCTGACTTGCGGCGTCAACGGCAGCTACGTCTTCACGCCGGGCGAGGTGTCGTTTGTAGAGACCCCGAAGGTGGAGGTTGCCGACACGGTAGGCGCAGGCGATTCGTTTACCGCCGCTTTCGTTGCCTCTATCCTGCGTGGTTTGCCCGTAAACGAGGCGCACCGGCTGGCGGTAGCCACTTCGGCATTCGTCTGCACGCAAAACGGCGCGATGCCGGTATTGCCTGCGCAGCTGACGGAAGGACTCACCACAGAATAATAAGGAAACGCAGATTAGCGCAGATTTCCGCAGATTAAAAATAAAAAACAATCCGCGTGAATCCGCGCCAATCTGCGTTTATGTAGAGACGATGTGCACATCGTCTCTACTATGGTGATATTCAATATTTTTTTATTTCATTTGCACGGCAAGTTAGAGGGAGAAAACGGAAATTCCAAAAGAATTTGATAATTTTTTGTAGATTTGTCCGTATAAAATTTTGTGTCTATGAAAACGATTCTCTTTTTATTGTTATCGCTTGTCTTGCTTTCTTGCCAAGGAGGGAAAAAACAAAATGTTCAACCTGCAGATACGGTAAAGGAAGATGAATTTATTGCCAGCGTTTTATACACTGCACCTCCGTATTATGTGATAGGCAAAGATACAATTTATAATTATGCTACAGACCCCATATTTCCTGTACATACTTCCGATCCCGAAAATCCGCTTTTATCGATAGACCTAAA
>JAHLFO010000025.1 GCA_018883785.1 Candidatus Bacteroides intestinipullorum | reverse complement strand
TTCGAGGACTTCAGCGGCCAGGACAAGGTGGTGGACAACCTGCGCATCTTCGTCAAGGCGGCCCGCCTGCGGGGCGAGGCGCTGGACCATGTGCTGCTGCACGGACCTCCCGGACTGGGCAAGACGACCCTCTCCAACATCATTGCCAACGAGCTGGGCGTGGGCTTCAAAATCACGTCCGGTCCCGTGCTGGACAAGCCGGGCGACCTGGCAGGCATCCTGACCAGCCTGGAGCCGAACGACGTGCTCTTCATTGACGAGATACACCGCCTCTCGCCCGTGGTGGAGGAATACCTCTACTCGGCGATGGAGGACTACCGCATCGACATCATGATAGACAAGGGCCCGTCGGCGCGGAGCATACAGATAGACCTGAACCCCTTCACGCTGGTGGGTGCCACCACGCGCAGCGGCCTGCTGACGGCCCCCCTGCGGGCACGTTTCGGCATCAACCTGCACTTGGAGTATTATGACAACGAGGTGCTGTCCGGCATCGTGCGCCGTTCGGCGGGCATCCTGAACGTGCCTTGCTCGACGAAGGCGGCGCAGGAGATTGCCTCGCGCAGCCGCGGGACGCCCCGTATCGCCAATGCTTTGCTGAGGCGTGTGCGGGACTTTGCGCAGGTCAAAGGTTCGGGAAGCATTGACACGGAGATTGCCACCTATGCCCTGGAGGCACTGAACATCGACCGCTACGGCCTGGACCAGATAGACAACAAACTGCTGACCACCATCATCGACAAGTTCAAGGGAGGCCCTGTGGGTCTGACCACCATTGCTACCGCCTTGGGCGAGGATCCCGGCACCATCGAGGAAGTCTACGAGCCGTTCCTCATCAAGGAGGGCTTCATCAAGCGCACGCCCCGTGGGCGCGAGGTGACGGAGCTGGCGTACAAGCATCTGGGGCGCAGCCGCTACAATGTTCAGGCGGACTTGTTTAGCGATTAGTGTTTAGTGATTAGCGATTAGTGTTTGCTGTTGGCGGAATTGGTGGAAGTTTGGAAGGGCACGGGCGGGGATATCCGCGGGCACGGACAGGGATATCTGCGGGCGCGGGCGGAGATATCCGCGGCCAAAGGCGGAGATATCCGCGGCCAAAGGCGGAGATATCCGCGTGCGGAATGTGGACTGGATACTAAAAATAATCCGTCACATCCGCTTCTATAGATTGTATAAACTAAATATGAGCTCCTATTTAATGGAATATAATGGTGTATTCATATGGCAAACTTGAAAAGTCTGGCGAAAGACACCGCCATCTACGGCCTGAGCAGCATCGTGGGCCGTTTCCTCAACTACCTGCTCGTTCCGATTTATACGACTGCCATGGCGGTGGAGTCCGGAGGCTATGGCGTGGTGACGAACATCTATGCCTGGGTGGCCCTGGTGCTGGTGTTGCTGACCTGCGGCATGGAGACCGGTTTTTTCCGCTTCGCCAACAAGAGCGGAGAGGAACCCATGCGGGTGTATTCTACCACTTTGCTGGCCGTGGGTGCCGGTGCGGTGGTCTTCCTGGCGTTGGGGTTGGGTTTCCTGCCCTGCGTGGCCGGATGGCTGGGCTACGGGGAACATCCGTGGTACGTGGGCATGATGATGGTGGTCGTGGCGATGGACGCCGTGCAGAGCATCCCCTTCGCCTACCTGCGCTACCGGCAGCGTCCGCTGAAGTTCGCAGCCCTCAAGCTGCTCTTCATCTTCCTGAACATCGCGCTTAACCTTATATATTATGTAGGGATGGACGGAACCGAGGTGGGGTATGCCTTCCTCTTCAACCTGGTGTGCACCGCTACGGTGATGGTGTGCATGGTGCCCGAGCTTCGCGGCTTCCCCTACGTGTTGGACCGCGAACTGCTGAAGCGTATGCTGCGCTATTGCCTCCCGCTGCTGGTGCTGGGTCTGGCGGGCATCCTGAACCAGGTGGCGGATAAAATCATTTTCCCCTACGTCTATCCGGACAAGGCCGGTGCGACAGTTCAGCTGGGTATTTATGGCGCGGCCAGCAAGATAGCCATGATCATGGCCATGCTGACCCAGGCCTTCCGCTATGCCTACGAGCCCTTTGTCTTCGGCAAGAGCCGCGACCAGGACAACCGGCAGGTCTATGCGCAGGCCATGAAGTTCTTCATCATCTTCACCCTGTTGGCTTTCCTGGCCGTGATGTTCTACCTGGACATCCTGAAGCACCTCATCGGGCGCGACTATTGGGAGGGCCTGCGCGTGGTGCCCATCGTGATGGCGGCCGAGATTTTCATGGGCGTCTATTTCAACCTCTCTTTCTGGTACAAGCTGATTGACCAGACGCGTTGGGGGGCCTGGTTCTCGTTGGCGGGCTGCGTGGTGCTGGTGACGGTCAATGTGGCGTTGGTGCCGCGCTACGGCTACATGGCTTGCGCCTGGGGCGGATTTGCGGGCTACGGGGTGGCCATGCTGCTGTCCTATTTTGTGGGACAGAAGAAATACCCCATCCGCTACGATCTGAAGGCCATCGGCGGCTATGTCCTGCTGGCTGCCGTGCTGTATGCGGCGGGAGCGTACCTGCCCATCGACCACCTGTGGCTGCGGCTGTTGTGGCGCACCGTCCTGCTGTTGGCGTTCGTGGCTTATATCATTCGCCGCGACCTGCCGCTGTCGCATTGGCCGGTGGTCGGCAAGTTCTTTCGTTGACCAAAGTATAGAAGCCTCGTGGTTAAATCTCCGTTATCTGATTGATAATCGTTTCTTTAGGGATGCCCGGCTGTAGAGGCGCATTGCGCGGTCATGCCGGAGGAATGCGTTAATTTTGCTCCCGCAATGCAACGGACGGGGTGGCATGTCCCGTCTAACGAAGCAAAATGACCCATTAACGAACAGAACTCATGAAACAACGAATCGCATTCCTCTGCCTGGCCCTCGTGGCAACCTTTGCTGTGCGGGCGCAGTCCCTCACGGGAAAACTCATCGACGAGAACCATCAACCCTTGCCGTATGCCAACATCGTGCTGCTTTCCCTGCCCGACTCCGCTTTCGTGGCGGGCGTGGTGAGCGGCGACGACGGCACGTTCACCCTGAACGCCGCGTGCCAAAACCGGCTCATCCGCATCTCTTCCATCGGTTATACCACTATCTATAAGGAATGCACGGGGCAAGACCTCGGCATCCTCCAGCTGCAGCCCGACGCGCAGGTGCTGGGCGAGGTGGTGGTGAAGGCCGACCTGCCCAAGGTGCGGCTGAAGGGCGACGCACAGATTACCACCGTGCAGGGCAGCATCCTGGAACAAGCGGGCACGGGTAACGACCTGCTGAACAAACTGCCCGGCGTGTCGGCAGACGAGGGGACGGTGAACGTATTCGGCTCGGGCGAGGCGGAAATCTACATCAACGGACGTAAAATGCGCGACGCCAGTGAGCTGGACCAACTGGAGAGCGACAACATCAAGCGCGTGGAGGTGGTGCGCAATCCCGGCGCAAGGTATGATGCCACGGTGCAGGCCGTGGTGCGCATCTACACCAAGCGGCCGCAAGGCGAAGGCTTCGGCTTCAACAACCGCTTCCTTGTCCGCCACTATTACAAGATGAACGTGCTCGACCAGTTCAACTTCAACTACCGCAAGGGCGGCTTCGACCTGAGCGGCATGGTGTTCGGCTCGAGAACCTATGGCGAGGACAACAAGACGCTCATCACCGAGACTTTCCTCGACAAGACGTGGCGGCAGGAGAGCGACCTCCGCACGAACGGCACCAGCGTGAACCTCTCCGCCATGCTGTCGCTCAACTATCAGTTCAACGAGAACCACTCCGTCGGTGTCCGCTACGACTACGACCGGACGCCCAAGGACAAATATAACATCAACCCCATGCAGTCGGATGTGTTCCAGGACGACGCGCTCTACGAGCAGAACACCACGAGCGGATGGCAAAAGAACCCCTCCACCAGCCACACCCTCAACGTCTATTACAACGGGCAGGCGGGCGACTGGAACATCGACTTCAACGCCGACGGCCTCTGGTCGTACAGCAAGACCTTGCAGGACATGAACGAGCGGTACATCCCCACCGGCGAAACCCCGCAGGAGCAGCGCGTCACCAGCTACAACAAGGACGAGAACACCCTCTACGCCGCCAAGCTCATCATCAGCCGCCCCTTGTGGGAAGGCAACCTCTCCTTCGGCGGCGAATACACCTACACCGACCACGTGAACACCTACATCAACGACCAAGGCATCCTGGACGACGACCACAGCGACATCCGCGAGAACAACGCCTCCGCCTTCCTGGAGTATGCCCGCACCTTCGGCAAGCTGCAAGCCCAGGCGGGTGTGCGCTACGAGCACTTAACGTCGGACTACTATGAGAACAATGTCCGCATGGACGAGCAGAGCCGCACCTACGACAACGTCTTTCCCTCCCTCTCCCTCGCCCTGCCCGTGGGCAAGACGCAACTCTCGCTGAGCTACACCGGCAGCATCAGCCGTCCCAGCTATTATGCGCTGCGCAGCAACATCACCTATGCCAACCGCTACACCTACGAGGGCGGTAACCCCTTGCTCCGTCCGTCCCTCATCCACCGCCTGTCGGCGGACGTTTCGTGGAAGTGGATTTACTTCAACGCACACTATACCCACATCAAGGACTTTGTCATCCAGCAGACTCAGGCCTATTCGGAGGACAACCCCAGCATCTCGCTGGTGACCTTCCTCAACAAGGGCAACGCCGACAAGCTTTCCCTCACCCTCAGCCTCTCGCCCACCTTCGGCCCGTGGTCGCCCCAGCTCACGCTGATGCTGCTCCAGCAGTGGTACATGGTCGATATGCCCGACGGCACGCAGAAGAACTTCAACAATCCCATGGGTATCTTCACCTGGCGCAACAACGTCCGCCTGCCCTGGGGACTGACATTAGACGTGGACGCCTCGCTGCTCAACACGCGCGGTGACCAAGAGAACTGTCACCTCGAAAACATCCCCTGGTCGGTGGACGTCGGCCTGCGCAAGGCGTTCCTCAACGACCGCCTCAGCCTGCAGTTGCAGGGACGCGACCTCTTCAACTCCGCCGGCAGGGATGCCACCCTCTATGGCGGCGACCGCCTGATAAGGCTCGACCCGCAATCGCGCCGCAGCATCACGCTGACCCTCCGCTACAAGTTCAACCCCGCCAAGAGCAAGTACAAGGGCACGGGCGCCGGGCAGGACCAGCGCAGCCGCATGTAGCCCACGTGAGGTCGCCGTGCCCGTTTTTCCCCACTTTGCCGGGGCCGGATTTGGAGGGTGAAGCAGAAAATAATAAATTTGCGGCGTTTTTGTGATACGACTCAACGCATGCGACGCATTCTATTCACCTTTCTACTATGCCTCACCGCAGGCAGCGCCCTCCTTACCGCGTGCCGCCACGCAGACGATGCCTGGATGGCCCAACGGCAAGCGCTGTTCCGCCTCATCGTCTCGGTCCACAACAGCGGACAAGAAGAAATAGCCTGCAAGCTCGACTCCCTGAACCGCACCGCTCTGCCTGCCGATCGTCATGCACGCGCCCTGTGGCAACTGGCACAAGCCTGGCTCACCGCCTCGCAGACCAACCGGGGCATCGACGACTCGCTGTTGCTGCCCGTCGTCGACTACCTGACACAGCACGGCGCCCCCGGGGAGCAAGTGGAAGCCCTGTTGCTCCATGCCCGCAGCCTGGAGTGGCGGGGCGAGATGGAGCAAGCGCAACACACCTACTCGCAAGCCTTGCAAGTGGCCTTGAAGAGTGGCGACCCACACACGGAGATGCGCTGCCGGCAACTGCTCACCAGCTTCTACCTGCAACGCACCCACCTGAAGGGCGAAGGCGCCCAGACCGCCCGCCGCTTCCTGCAGTTGGCCGAAGCATGCAGAGATACCGCTGCCCTGGCTCTGGCGCACATGTACATGGGGCGCCTCTACTTCGCGGCCATACACGAAGACACGCTCTACAACCGCCCGGAAGAAGGCGTGGAGCATTTCCGCCAAGCCACCCGGCTGGCTGCCCTGGCCAAAGACCAATACTTGGAGATGCAGAGCAAATACGAACTGGCCGTGCTCTACATGACCCTCCAGCAACCCTTCGAAGCCCTGCCGCTGCTGAAGGAAACCAAAGACTACCTGTCCAGCCAGACGCCCGACAGCAAGCAGCCTATCCTGATATCGCTCATCCAGACTTACCTCCAGTTGGACCGGCCTGACTCGGCACAGGTGTACATCGACGAGGCCATGACCTTGCCCGACCGCAACAACCTGCGCTACAACATTTACGACCTGCTGTTCCAGTACCACCGCGCCAAGCAGCAATATGCACGCTCCGTCTGGGCTGCCGACTCCATGCGCTACTACCAGCCCCTCGCCCTGCGGCAGCAACTGTCCCGGCAAGTAGCCGAAATCAAAGAGAAGTACGACAACGAGCAACTGGCCAACGAGCGCAACCGCATCCGCATGGAGCGCGACCGCAGCGTCATCATCGGCCTCTCCCTCACTGTCGCCTTGCTGGGGATTATCATCCTGCTCACCGCGGCCTATCGCCGCCGCCTGCGCCGCATCCGCGAGCAACTGAGGCAAGACGCCATCCGCCTGCACGACAACGAAGAGACCCTCCGCCAGAATAGCCAGAGCATCGTCCTGCTGCAAGCCCAGTTGGCCGACGAGCACCAGGAATCGCAGACGCAGCAAGACGAACTGCAAGCCGCCATCGACACCCTGCAACAACAGAACAAGACACTCGACGCGGAGAACCAACGCTTGCAAAGTTCGCTGGACCACTACCGGGACAAGTACGACACGGAGGAGCAACGCATCCTGCGCCAGCAAGCCGAGCGGCTTCGCCAGTTGGAGGCGCACGAACAGGCCTTGGTGGAAGAGCTTATCCGCCGCGACAGCCTGGTGCAGTTGTTGCGCCGTCAGCCCAAGTTCCTAGGCGAAGGCGAGTGGAAGAAGCTGGCCCTGCTGACCGACAGCATCTACAACCGCTTCACCGTCCGCCTGAAGGAGCGTTTTCCCCAACTGACGGACGTAGACCTGCAATACTGCATCCTCATCAAGCTGCGCTTCACCGTCTCGCAGATAGCCATACTGATGGCGGTGTCGCCCTCGTCCGTCTCCCAGCAGAAGTCCCGCCTGAAGAAGCGGCTGCAGCAGAGCGAAGGGTTCGGGTTGTCGCCGGGCGAGATGCTGGACAGCTGGTTATGGAAGTTTTGATAATATGAATATGTTGAATTGATTAACAAAGACCATGATGAAACAAAAACATTGGTTACTGGCCATCGTCTGCCTGTGGGCGACGGCTCTGACATACGCCGACGAAGGCATGTGGATGCTGGGCGACCTGAATAAAGAGACACGCCGCACGATGAAGGAACTCGGCCTGGAGTTGACCGCCAAGCAACTCTACAATCCCGGGCATTCCTCGTTGAAAGACGCCGTGGTCAGCTTTGGCGGGTTCTGTTCGGGGGTGGTGGTCAGCCGTGACGGGCTGGTGTTCACCAACCACCATTGCGGATTCAGCAGCATCCGCCAGCTCAGCACGGTGGAGCACGACTACCTGCGCGACGGCTTTGTGGCCCGTTCGCATGCCGAGGAGTTGCCGTGCCCGGAGTTGTTCGTCCGCTTCCTGGTGAGGCAGGAGAATGTGACGAAGCGCGTGCTGTCCGTGGTCCGTCCCGGGATGGACGAATCCGACCGTTCGATGGCCATCGACTCCATGATGTGGGTCATCGGCCGCGAGGCCATGGCTGAAGATTCTACTACGGTGGGGGCCGTGGATGCCTATTATGGCGGCAATGAATTCTGGCTTTCCGTCTATCGCGATTACAACGACGTGCGGCTGGTCTTCGCGCCCCCTTCGTCAATAGGCAAGTTTGGCTGGGACCGCGACAACTGGGAGTGGCCGCGCCACACGGGCGACTTCAGCGTCTTTCGCATCTATGCGGACAAGGACAACCGTCCGGCGACCTATTCGCCCGACAATGTGCCCTATCTGGCATCCAGCGTGGCTCCCATCTCGCTGGACGGCTATCAGGAAGGCTCGTTCTGCATGACGTTGGGCTTCCCCGGCAGCACGGAGCGTTATTTGTCCTCTTATGGCGTCGAGGAGCGGCTGGTCAATGCCAACCAAGCGCAGATCGACGTGCGCGGCGTGAAGCAGGCCATCTGGAAGCGCGAGATGGACCGCCGTGACAGCATCCGCCTGATGTATGCCTCCAAGTACAGCGAGAGTTCCAATTATTGGAAGAACAGCATCGGCATGAACCAGGCCGTCCGCCGTCTGCATGTGCTGGACAAGAAGCGGGCGATGGAGCAGGAATTGCAACGCTGGATCGACTCGAAACCCCGCGAGCGGAAGCGGCTCTCCACCCTGCTGCCCGATTTGGCCAAGAACTATCTGGCACGCCGGGAGACCGACCATGCCGAGGCGTATTTCGTCGAAGCCTTCCTGAATGGCCCTGAGCTGGTGCAGCTGGCGTTGGATATCCTGAACTTCGACTTCGAGGCTGAGCAGGAGCAAGTCGTGTCCGGCCTGGAAGCCTTGGTGGAGCGTTATGCCAACCTGGACGTGGGCATCGACAAGGAGGTCTTTGCCGCCATGCTGGACGTGTATCGCGCCAAGGTGGATACAGCCTACTGGCCTTCCCTGTATCAGGTTGTCGACTCGGCGTTTGGCGGCGACAGCCGGGCCTACGTGGACGACCTGTATGCCCGCTCGGATATCACCACGCCCCGTGGCCTGAAGCGCTTCCTGGAGCGCGACTCCACGTACAACCTGTATGAGGATCCGGCCATCACGTTGGGGATAGACCTCATCACGAAACTCTTTGAGCTGACCTATCAAGCGTATGGCGCTTCGCGCGAGATTGCGCGGGGCGAGCGTGAACTCAACGCCGCCGTGCGCCGCATGTATGACGACCGCAACTTCTATCCCGATGCCAACTCCACCCTGCGCCTCAGTTTCGGCACCGTGTGTGGCTATGACCCCTACGATGGGGCGACATACAGCTATTACACCACCGTGCGGGGGGTGCTGGAGAAGGTGAGGGCTTATGCGGACGATCCCGACTTTCGGGTGGAGCCCGAATGGCTGGAGCTGCTTGCGTCGGGCAATTTCGGCCGCTATGCCGACCGGGACGGGCAGATGAAGGTTTGTTTCATCTCGAACAACGACATTACGGGCGGCAATTCGGGCAGTGCCATGTTCAACGCGCGGGGCGAACTGCTGGGACTGGCCTTCGACGGGAATTGGGAAGCCATGAGCAGCGACATCCTCTACGAGCCGGAGTTGCAGCGCACCATAGGAGTGGACATCCGATATGTATTGTTTATTATCGAAAAATACGCCAAGGCAAGCCACCTCATCCAGGAGCTACAGATAGCCGGTTGAGCGGCCTTCGGGCTTCTTGACTTGGTCAAGCCTTGTTGAACGGCTCGCCTTGCTATGAAAAAATCGTTCTTGATGCGTTAAAATATCCTATAGCATAGAAATTCCTGGATATTTTGTTTGACATATCTGAATTAATGGGTTAAATTTGTCGCGTTTTAGATGCCGAAAAGCCGTTATGTCGCGTCTGCTACGGGCGGGTTGGGCCTAAAATTAAACTAATTTTAAGAATGCGAACCTCTTTTTGAAGGAAGTGCGATGAAAAAAACTGTTATCGGGAGATGCGCGCCACCAGGCATGCTCTTCGCTTTGGAACCTTACATGTATGGAGAACATGGCTTCACCTCGCCGGGGTGGGGCGTTGCCGTTGTAGCCTTCCGGGAATGTTCCGAAGAACTCGCTTGTCGGGGGAAAAGCAGAATGAGAAAAGAAACAAATGTTCCTATATTTATTTATTAATTAATTTCATTTATCTTATTTGTTATGGAAACAACAAACAAAAAAAAGAATGTAGGCTTCAAAGGTATTAAGTCTGCGTGGATTGTAATCGTATGCTGCTTCATCGTAGCCGTTTGCATTTACAACTTTGTGCTGGGTAACCCCGCCAACTTCATGAACAATGACCCCAACAACCACCCGCTGCCGGGCAACTTCCTGGGAACCATCTATAAAGGTGGTGTCATTGTGCCTGT
>JAHLFO010000024.1 GCA_018883785.1 Candidatus Bacteroides intestinipullorum | reverse complement strand
CTGGCTTGCACGCCGGAGCGGCTGGCCAATGTGGACTATGTAGACCCGTTCATCGGGACAGGCTTCCACGGACACACCTATCCGGGTGCTACGGTGCCCCACGGTGCCGTGCAACTCAGCCCCGACACCCGGGCCGGCAACTGGGATGCCTGTGCCGGTTACCACTACAGCGACCAGACGCTGAAAGGCTTTTCACACACCCACCTGAGCGGAACAGGTTGCATCGACCTGGGCGACCTGTTGTTCCGCCCCACCACCCAACAGGTAGACTTCGAGGCTGACTCGTTGTATCGTGCTGCCGCCTTCTCGCATCAGGACGAGGATGCAGAAGCAGGATATTATGCCGTGACGCTGGCCGACGAGAAAATCAAGGCCGAACTGACCGCCACCACCCATACGGGCGTACACCGCTACACTTTCCCATCGGACAGCGAGGCCCGCATCATTGTGGACTGGACACACCTGCTGGACAATGAGCACATCTATGAAGCTTCCCTGAACCAAACCGCAGAAAACGAACTGACCGGCATGCGCCGCACGCGGGGCTGGACAGACAACCAGTATGTGTATTTTGCCGCCCAATTCTCCAAGCCCTTCACCACAGTAGAGACGGGAGCAGAAGGGAAAATAGCCGTCCTCTTTTTCGACAATTCCGACGGGCAGCCCGTCGTGGCCAAAGTCGGCATTTCGACGGTGAGCGTGGACAACGCCCGCCAGAACCTGGAAGCCGAGGTAAAAGACTTCGACTTTGACGCCGTGCGTGCCGCTGCACGCAACCAATGGGAGCAGGCACTCTCCGTCATCCAGGTGGAAGGCGGAACGGAAGCCGAACTGACCAACTTCTACACCGCCTTGTATCACGCCCTGGTGGTGCCCAACACGGTGAGCGACGTCAACGGACAATACCGCCGCCACAACATGGAAATCGGCCAACTGCCCGATGGACAGGTGCGCTACAACACGTTCTCCCTGTGGGACACCTTCCGCGCCTGGAATCCGCTGATGACCCTGACGGACACCACGCTGGTCAACGCGATGGTCAACTCCTTCCTCGACATCTACGACGCTTCGGGCGAGCTGCCCATCTGGTCGCTCTCTGCCGGAGAGACGGGCACGATGATCGGCTACCACTCCGTTTCCGTCATTGCCGATGCCTACCTGAAAGGCATTCGTGGCTTTGATGCGGAGAAAGCCCTGGAAGCCATGACGGTTTCCGCCGAGAAGAACGAAAAGGGAGCCGACTACTACGTGAAGAACGGCTTCATCCCCGCCAATATCAAGAAGGAATCCATCTCCTGCCTGCTGGAGTTTGCCTATGACGACTGGTGCATCGCCCAGATGGCCAAAGCCATGGGACGGGACGACGTATATGCCACCTTCATCGAGCGTTCGCAGAACTACATTAACGTGTTCGACAGCTCCACCCGCTTCTTCCGCCCCAAGCGCGAAGACGGCAACTGGGAGACGCCCTTCAATCCCGTTGAAGTAGGCCGCGCTTATACCGAGGCCACGGCCTGGCAATACCGCTTCTTCGTGCCGCATGATGTGAACGGCATGATGCAGCTCTTCGGCGGCATGCCCCAGTTCACGGCCGACTTGGACTCCATCTTTACCGTCTCCCAGCAAGTGGACGGCGACTTGGTGGACATCACGGGCCTCATCGGACAATACGTGCACGGCAACGAGCCGAGCCATCACATCGCTTACTTATATAACTACGTAGGCCAGCCCTGGAAGACCCAGGCCATGACGCGCCGCCTGCTGGACGAGATGTATCAACCTACCCCCGAAGGCATCATCGGCAACGAGGATTGCGGACAGATGTCGGCGTGGTACATCCTATCGGCACTGGGCTTCTACTCCGTTTGCCCGGGCACAGGTGAATTCGCCCTGACCACTCCGCTCTTCGAGAAGGCGGTGCTGACCCTGGCCAACGGCAAGCAACTGACCATCACGGCCAACAATCCCCGCAAGAACATCTACATCGACAAGGTGGAACTGAACGGCAAGGCCATCGACGTGAACTACATCACCTACGCCCAACTGATGGAAGGCGGCGAACTGCGCTTCACGCTGACCGACACCCCCAACACCGGACGCGGCACGTCGGCCGAGGCTGCCCCCTATTCGTACACCAACGAGGTCACCGTCTCCATCCCCTATGTGGACAAGGACCTGAACCTCTTCCTGGACAAGGTGAGCGTGACGCTGGCCACCACTACAGCCGGTGCCCAGATCCATTACACCCTGGACGGCACCGAGCCGACGGAAGAATCGCCCGTCTACAGCCAACCCATCGAACTGACTCGTACCACGCAACTGAAAGCCAAAGGCTTCAAAGACGGATTCCGCCCCAGCCGTACGCTTTCCATCGAAGCCACCAAGGCAGAACTGAAACCCGCCTTGTCCGTACAACCTTCCACAAACGGCACTTCCTACCAATATTATGAAGGCTTGTACCAATGCGTGGCCGACATCGCCAAGACCCGCTTGCTGGAACAAGGCACCCTGCCCGAACCGTCCATCAAGGGCGCCAAGCAGGCAGACCACTTCGCCTTTATCTTTACAGGCTACATCCAGGTTCCGGAAGACGGCGTCTACACCTTCATGACCCGTTCGGACGACGGCAGCGTGCTCTACATCGACAACACGCTGGTGGTGAACAACGACGGCTCGCACGCCGCCATTCCCGCCACGGGGATGATTGCCCTCCGAAAAGGTTTCCATGCCTACAAGCTGATGTACATCGAGGACTATGAAGGCGAACACCTCAGCTGGGCCTGGCAATTGCCTTCGGCTGAAAAACTGGAGCAGATTCCCGCCTCGGCCTTGTATGTGAAATAAATTAAGTTTTTGAGTTTTTAAGTCTTTTAGTTCATGACTTCCTGAGTTTTTATGTTCCTTTGTGGCTATAACCTGAAAATTCACGAACTAAAAGACTTAAAAAAACTCACAAACTCATAAACTTAAAAACTCATGAACTTAAAAACTAAAATGAAGATTTATTTATTGCTTTTGCCGTTCCTGGCTGCCGCATGCGGTCAGGGCGGTCAGCAGGCCGCCGTACAGACGGACGAGCCTGTCAACGTAATGACGTTCAACGTCCGTTATGACAACCCGGAAGACAGCCTGAACAACTGGAACTACCGCAAGGAACGCGTCGCCAAGGCCATCCGCTTCTACGATGCAGACATCGTGGGCACGCAGGAAGTATTGCACAACCAGCTGGTCGACCTGCAGCAACGCCTGCCTGAGTACGAATCTATCGGCGTAGGCCGCGAGGATGGCAAGGAAGCCGGTGAATACAGCGCCCTGTGGTATCGCAAAGACCGCTTCACCGCCAAGGACAACGGCTGGTTCTGGCTGAGCGAGACTCCCGAAGTGGCCGGTTCCAAAGGCTGGGACGGCGCCTGCGAACGCATCGCCACCTGGGCCATCCTGCAAGACAAGCTGACGGGCAAGGAATGCTTCGTGCTGAATACCCACTTGGACCATGTAGGCGTGGCTGCCCGCCGCGAGGGCGTGAAGCTGGTGTTGGACAAGGTGCAGGAACTCGGCGGCGACCTGCCGGTTATCGTGACGGGCGACTTCAATGCCGAGCCCGAATCGGATGTCATCAAACAGGTGACGGACCCGGCCGACCCCGAACATCTGACCGACGCGCGCACCGTGGCCAAGCTGGTCTACGGACCGGACTGGAGCTTCCACGACTTCGGCAGCATCCCCTATGAACACCGCTCGCGCATCGACTACATCTTCGTGAAGAACGGCCTCGAAGTGCTGAAGTACGGCATCCTGGCCGAAACCGAAGGCGATGCTTACCTGTCCGACCACACCCCCGTGCTGGTGAGTGTGAAATAACCCTTTCCCCAAGGGATATTTGCAGGCTCGGAAGCACCATATACCCGCCCGGAAGCGGGCGGGCTTGCGCCCGTGGACGGGCGAGCCTGCGCCCACGGGCGCAGGCATACCCCACCGGAGAGGCCTGTAGACGCGGGCTGCCGACGGTGGATTGAGAAATAATAACTGGAGAATCAAACCGTGTACTAAAAACCCTGAGACTGATGAAAAAAAATATGAACCGCTGCCTGGCAACACTCTTGGCACTGGCCCTGCTACCCGGTGCCGCATCGGCGCAAGACCGCCGCGACAAAGAACAGACCTACGTGATGGAACACCCGTATGAGGTGACCAAAATAACCCCGCCACAAGGCAAGAAGGTGAAGAACGTCATCCTGATGATTGGCGACGGCATGAGCCTGATGCACGTCTATTCCGCTTGGACGGCCAATCGTGGCAAACTCTTCCTGACGGACAACTGCCAGGCTGTGGGCCTCTCGAAGACCTATTGCGCCAACCGCCTCATCACCGACTCCGGAGCAGGTGGCACAGCCATGGCTATCGGACAGAAGACCAACTACCACTCCGTAGGCGTAGATGCCCAGGGCAAGCCCCAACCCTCGCTGATTGACCTGGCAGACGCCAAGGGCCTGTCCACCGGCATCGCCGTGACGTGCCGCCTGTGGGACGCCACTCCGGCCGACTTCTGCTGCCACAACGCAGACCGCGACGCCGAGGAAGCCATCGTGGCCGACTATGTGAAGAGCCCCGTGCAGTACGTCTTCGGCGGAGGTGCCAAGATGTTCAAGAACCGCAAGGATGGCCGCGACCTCTTTGCCGAACTCCGCGCCAAGGGCTACCAGACCCCCAAGACGTGGGAAGAGCTGAGCCAAATCAAGAGCGGCAAAGTCTTCGCCGTGCCTTATGAAGTGGATACGCCCCTGCCCGCCGAACGCGGCGACCTGTTGGCCCGCGCCTCGCTGAAAGGCATCGACCTGCTGGACCAGAACGAGAAAGGCTTCTTCATGATGATCGAAGGCTCGCAACTGGACGACTACGGTCACTTCAACGACCTGGACATGCTGATGCAGGAGACGCACGACTTCGACCGCACCATCGGCGCCATCTATGAATGGGCTGCCCGCGACGGCGAGACCCTGGTCATCGTCACCGCCGACCATGAGACGGGCGGCCTGACCCTCGTAGGCGGCGACCTGAAGGAAGGCAAGATTGTAGGCAAATTCTCCACCGGCGACCACAGCGGCGTCATGGTACCCGTCTATGCCTTCGGCCCCGGCGCTGAGGAATTCACCGGCGTCTTTGAGAATACCGACATCTTCCACAAAATCAAGAAGCTGCTCGGGCTGTAAATAGAAATTCATTTTAGCGATTAGGGGTTAGTGATGAGTGATTAGTACATTGCTATCGAACGCCTTACTAATTACTAATCACTAATCGCTAAACACTAATCACTGCTAACTTATCATTTTCTTACCCTCTTAAAAACAACATCCGCCCCATGCTGAAACACCTCCTCTTCACCTCGCTGCTTTGCCTGGCCTGTGCCGTCCGCATAGACGCCCAAAGCTGCGGCAACGATGAGAAATACCACCTGCCCTACAAGAACACGTATGTCAAGGAGCCCTTGGTCACCGAGAACGAATACCGCGTGGCCAAGCCCCAAGTCATCACCCCCAAAAGCTTCGCAGAAGCCAGGCAAATCCTGCCCAACCCCATCTGGGCGGGACATCCGAAAGAGATTGAAATGTACTGGCGTGCCTGGGAGATTGCCGTGGGCAACATCCGCGCCCCGCAAGAAGGCTCAGGCTTCGTATCCAGCTACCTGGACACGGCCTACAACGGCAATATCTTCATGTGGGATTCATCGTTCATCCTGATGTTCGCCCGCTACGGCGCGCGGTTCTTCCCCTTCCAGCAGACGCTGGACAACTTCTACGCCAAGCAGCATCCCGACGGCTTCATCTGCCGCGAGATCAAGGCCGACGGCGCCGACTGCTTCGAGCGTTATGACCCCGTCAGCACCGGGCCCAACCTGATGCCCTGGTGCGAGATGGTCTACTTCCACCAATTCGGCGACACGGAACGCCTGCACAAGATATTCCCCGCCCTCTGCGCTTACTACAAATGGCTGCGCCTGAACCACACGTGGCGCAACGGCATGTACTGGTCCAGCGGCTGGGGCACGGGGATGGACAACATGCCCCGCGTGCCCGAAGGCTACAGCCCCATCTACAGCCACGGGCACATGATCTGGCTGGACACCAACCTGCAACAGCTCTTCACGGCCAACCTCCTGCTCCAGATGGGCTTCTACCTGGAACGCTGGCAAGAGATTGAGGACTTCGAGGACGAGGCCAAGATGCTGAAGAAGTACATCCGCGAGAACCTGTGGGACGAAAAGACGGGCTTCCTCTACGACCAATATGCCGACGGCTCCCTCTGCACCACGCAGGGCATCGGCGCCTACTGGGCCTTGTACACCGACGTGCTGGACAGCACCCGCCTGGACCGTCTGGTGGCCCACCTGGAAGACACGACCACCTTCAACCGCCCCGGCCGCATTCCCTCGCTGGCTGCCAACCACCCCAAGTATAAGGCCAACGGCCGCTATTGGCAAGGCGGCGTATGGCCCGGCACCAACTATATGGTGATGCGCGGCCTGGTGGAAAAGGGCTACCGCAAACTGGCGCGCGAAATCTGTCTGAACCACTACGCCGAGGTGCTGCAAGTCTACAAGGACACCGGCACCTTCTGGGAATACTATGCGCCCGAATCCGCCGAACCGGGCTTCATGGCCCGCAAGGAGTTTGTCGGCTGGGCCGGACTGCCTCCCATTGCGGAGCTGATAGAGTTCATCATCGGCATCCGGGGCGACTACATGGAGCGCCAGATTGTCTGGGACCTGAACCTGACGGAAGAAAACGGCATCGAACGCTATCCCTTCGGACCTGACGGGATGATTGACCTGAAGGCTGAGGCACGCCGTTCGCCCGAAGCCGAGCCGCGCATCACGGTCAACTCGAACATCCCCTTCACGCTCGTCGTGCTCTATGGCGATAAGGAGAAGAAGATTGCTGTCGAACCGGGACAAAAGACGTATTAGGAGGTGAAACGCTTTAGGATTAGCATCCTAAACGCTTTAGGATTACCATCCTCAACGGTTAAGGATAAAAACCGGGACAATGACTCATTGAATAACATAAATATAAGTGTATCTGTCACCCCGAGCGTAGTCGAGGGGTCTCACATAGGGCCTTCCTTATGCGTTTCGTGAGATGTCTCGACAAGCTCGACATGACAGATACACAGATACACAGTAACATACCATAATATATATAGTAATACCCCATGAAAAGAAATAACATGTCGCGACGCCGCTTCCTCCAGACGGGAGGGCTCGCCCTGGCCGCCTTGGCCGTTCATCCTTTTGACTCGTTGGCCTCCGTGGCGGACGGGCCTTCCGCGTATAAATCCCTGCGCCCTGCGCCGGACAAACGGCATTTCACCTCGAAAGCCGTAGAAGCCGTCATTGCCGAAACCAAACCTAAAATCAAGGACGAGAAGCTGCGCTGGATGTTCGAGAACTGCTTCCCCAACACGCTGGACACCACCGTCAAATATACCCTGAAGGACGGCAAGCCCGATACCTTCGTCATCACCGGCGACATCGAAGCCATGTGGCTGCGCGACTCGTCCGCCCAGGTGTGGCCCTACCTGCCCCTGATGAAGAACGATGAGCCGCTCCGCCTGCTGGTCGAGGGCCTCATCCGCCGGCAGGCAGAATGCATCTGCATCGACCCCTATGCCAACGCCTTCAACGACGGCCCCTTAGGCAGCTATTGGGAGACAGACCACACGCAGCACATGGTGAAGGAGCTGCACGAACGCAAATGGGAGATTGACTCCCTCTGCTACCCCATCCGCCTGGCCTACCATTACTGGAAGCTGACGGGCGACACGGCCCCCTTTGATGCCCGGTGGCACACGGCCATGACGCTGGTGATAAAGACCTTCAAGGAGCAGCAGCGCAAGGACGGGCTGGGCCCGTACAGCTTCCGGCGCGACTGCGACCGCCCCACGGACTCGCAGATCAACAACGGCTGGGGCGCCCCGGTGAAGCCCGTCGGACTCATCGTCTCGGCTTTCCGCCCGTCGGACGACGCCACGCAATACGGCTTCCTCATCCCCTCCAACATGTTTGCCGTGGTCTCCCTGCGCCAGTTGGCGGAAATGGAGCAAAAGATTCGCAAAGACGAAGCCTTTGCCTCGGAATGCCAGGCACTCGCCGAAGAAGTGGACGAAGCCATCCGCCGCCATGCCATTGTCAACCATCCCGTCTGCGGCCGCATCTACGCCTTCGAGGTGGACGGCTACGGCAATGCCCTCTGCATGGACGATGCCAACGTGCCCAGCCTGCTGGCCGCGCCCTACCTGGGCTACTGCTCCTTCAAGGACACCATCTACCGCAACACCCGCAAGATGATCTGGAGCCAGGATAATCCTTACTTCTTCCGCGGCAAGGCGGGCGAAGGCGTGGGCGGCCCGCACGTGGGACTGAACTACGCCTGGCCCATGAGCCTCATCATGAAAGCCTTTACGACAGACGATGCCGACGAAATCCGCACCTGCCTGCGGATGCTCCGCGACACGGACGGCGGCACAGGCTTCATGCACGAGTCCTTCAACGTGGACGATGCCAAGGACTTCACCCGTTCGTGGTTCGCGTGGACCAACACCTTGTTTGGTGAACTAATTTTGCACACCGTCCGCGAATATCCCACCCTCTTGTCACATGACTTATGAAAAAGATAGTTTGTTGGTTGGTTGCCGCGTCCCTTGCCCTCCTGTCGTGTACGGAAGGTGAGGGCAACGCGGCTCTGGGCATCATCCCGATGCCCAACGAGATGGAGACGGCCTCCGGGCATTATACCCTGTCGGGGGAAACCACGGTGTCGCTCCCTGCGGGGGAAAACGCGCAGAAAGTGGTCCGCTACCTGGCAGACGTCTTAGGCCACACGTCTGTCTCCCTGAAGCCTGTGCCCGAAGGAACAGAAGCAGACCTCTGCCTGGCCGTGGACAGCACCCTGCCCGACGAAGCCTACCGGCTTGTAGTGGACCGACAGGGCATCAACATCGCGTCCAACGCTTCGGGAGCCGGATGGTTCTATGGCGTGCAGTCGCTGCTGCAACTGCTTCCTCCGGAGATTTATGATGCTGGGCAGCCTTTCCGGGAAGTGTTGGAAATCCCGGCTGTCCGCATCGAAGACGCGCCCCGCTTCCCCCACCGAGGGGCCATGATGGACGTCGGGCGCAACTTCCTGCCCAAGGAGGAAGTGCTGAAGTTCATTGACCTGATGGCTTCCTACAAGATGAATGTCTTCCACTTCCACCTCACGGACGACCAGGGCTGGCGCATCGAGATAAAGAAATATCCCCGCCTGACGGAAGTCGGCTCGCATCGTCCGCAGACACAGATAGGCCATTCGGACTATTATTACCCCCGCCGCTTCGATGGGAAACCCATAGGCGGCTACTACACGCAAGACGAGATCCGGGAAATCGTGCAGTATGCTGCCGACCGCTTCATCACCGTCATCCCCGAAATAGAAATGCCCGGACATGCCTCGGCGGCACTGGCAGCCTATCCGGAACTGTCCTGCGGTCTGGGCAAGACGTATGTGGTGCGCGACTACTTCGACGTGTTCGATGAGGTCTATTGCCCCAAAGAACATACTTTCCGCTTTTTGGAAGATGTACTGACAGAAGTGATGGACCTGTTTCCCAGCCACTATATACACATTGGTGGCGACGAGTGCCCCAAGAAGGCCTGGAAGAAGTGTGCCCACTGCCAAGCCCTGATGAAGCGCGAAGGACTGGCTGACGAAGAAGCCCTGCAAAGCTGGTTCATCCACCGCATCGAGCAGTTTGTCAACAGCCATGGACGCGACATCATCGGCTGGGACGAAATCCTGCAAGGCGGCCTGGCACCCAACGCCACAGTCATGTCCTGGCGCGGCGAAGTGGGAGGCATCGAGGCTGCACGGCAGAAGCATCAGGTGATTATGACGCCCGGTGTGCACTGCTACTTCGACTATTACCAGGCTGCTCCCGAGCAAGAACCGATGGCCATGCGTGGTTTCCTGCCCTTGGACACCGTCTATGCTTACGATCCCCTGCCTGCGGCCCTGACGCCGGAAGAGCAGGCCTGCATCATTGGCACGCAGGCCAATATCTGGGGCGAGTATATCCAAACTCCCGCACACTTTGAATACATGGCCTTTCCCCGCCTTCTGGCCATGGCTGAAGTGCAATGGACCCAACCGGCCCGCAAAGACTTCCAGTCGTTCGCCCAAAGGCTGGACAAAGAATTCCGCCGCCTGGACCTGCGCCAGGTGAATGCCTGCCGCAATTTCTATGAGGTGGATGCCGCCGGGGCATGGAATGAAGCCAACCGGACTTATGAGGTGACCTTGCGCACTTTCTGCCCCGATGCCGAAATCCGATATGCCTTGAACGACTCTGTGGTGACGGCCTCATCGCCCCGTTATGCAGCCCCCATCCCCCTTACCGAAGATGCCGTGGTCTATGCCGCAGCCTACCGGGACGGGAAGCCATTGGGACGTGTGACGCAAACCGCCTTTGCCGTCAATAAGGCCACGGGATGCACCTACTCGTATAGCGAAACGCCTTCATTGGGAGACTTATGCACCATCCACTCGCTGACAGATGGACGACAGGGAGTCGCACGCGACCACCACCGTTGGCTCACATTTCAGCGGGACACCATGCAACTTGTCCTGAAGTTGCATCAACCCTGCACCATCAGCAACGTGTCTTTTGCCTCGCTCTGGCGCCCATGGAATTCGTTGTGGCCGATACGCGCGGCACGGATTTCCGTATCTACGAATGGCGAACATTTCAAACCTGTGGCCGATAGCCTGTTCACCTATGACTTCACGCCCACGGAGGCCATCCGCTTCCCGCTATCTCTCAGTTTCCCGGAGGTAGAAGCCGCCTTTGTGCGGCTGGAACTGGTCGGTGGAGGTCCATGTCCCAAAGGATATTATAACGAAGGAAAGCCCAGTGAATTCTCGCTGGACGAAATAGAAATCAATTAAAAATATGAATATCCGCCATCGCTCCACCAAGGTTCATGTCGTCACAGTACGGGTGAAACACTGTTTCAATACGGGTGAAACGCTGTTTCAGTACGTATGAAACATTGTTTCAGTACGGACGAAACATCCATGAACTGAGGCATAGGACCTTAACGGATATTCTTAAATAAACGGATAAACATGAAGAAAGTAATGACCCTCTTGCTCGTGTTGCTGGGCTGGATGTCCACAACCGGCTATGCGCAAAAGCCAACTTTTGCTTTCAAGGACGGCAAATTCAAAGTCGTCCAGTTCACGGACCTGCATTGGACACCCCGCTCGCCAGGGTGTGCCGAAACAGAAGCTACCATCCGTGCGGTGCTGAAAGCCGAACAGCCCGCCTTGGCCGTGTTGAGCGGCGACGTGGTGACCGACGACCCGGCCCGCGAAGGCTGGGAAGCCGTAGTCAACCTCTTCAACGAACTGAAAATGCCTTTCGTAGTAACCATGGGCAACCACGATGCCGAGTATCTGGCCAAGGACGATATTTATGATTTCCTGATGCAATCTCCCTACTACGTGGGCGAGAAAGGGCCGAAGGACATCAAAGGCTGCGGCAATTGCGTCCTGCCTGTCCAGGGTGCCGACGGAAAAGCGGAAGCCGTGCTCTACTTCCTGGACTCCAATGACTATCAGCCCGAGAAACTCTATGGTGCCTACGACTGGATCCACTTCGACCAAATAGCGTGGTACCGCGACCAAAGCGCCCGCTATGCGCAAGCCAACGGCGGCAAGCCGCTGCCTGCCATGGCCTTCTTCCACATCCCCTTGCAGGAATACGGGGAAATCGTGGGTGACAACAAGACCTACGGCACCAAGAACGAGGGCATCGCCGCCTCCCGGCTCAATCCCGGAATGTTCGCCTCGTTCATCGAGATGCAGGACGTGATGGGTGCCTTTGTGGGCCACGACCACGACAACGACTACCTGGGCATCAACAAGGGCATTCTCCTGGCCTTCGGACGGGTGACGGGCAAGGATGCCTACGGCGACCTGAAGCGGGGCGCGCGCGTCATCGAGCTGTATGAGGGCCAGCGCAAGTTCAACACCTGGATTACGACCCCGGACGGACGCGAGGCCACGTATTACTATCCCTCCGGCCTGAACTCGGAGGAAGAAGCCACGATGGCCTACTCCCCCGCCTTGGACGTGAAACCCGCCAAACAAGGCGTGGCCTATACCTATTATGAAGGGGACTGCGAAGAAACGGCGAACATTGCG
Source organism: Candidatus Bacteroides intestinipullorum (assembly GCA_018883785.1). Classification (GTDB taxonomy): domain Bacteria; phylum Bacteroidota; class Bacteroidia; order Bacteroidales; family Bacteroidaceae; genus Bacteroides; species Bacteroides intestinipullorum. The sequence goes on along the minus strand of JAHLFO010000024.1, from coordinate 5,302 downwards.
TCCTGCAGGAAGGTAAAGGAAGGCACGATGAAGAACTTCTCCATCGCCGAAGCTCCACTGGAAGACCACTTCGCCTACGAGTTCCGCACCCTGATGCGCATCCCGGAAAAAGGCGTCTACCGCTTCTACACGTATTCGGACGACGGCTCGGTGCTCTACATTGACGGGCAGAAAGTGGTGGACAACGACGGCGGACACAGTGCCGGACGTGCCGAGGGAAAGATTGCCCTGGACAAGGGCTTCCACGATGTGCGCCTGCTCTACTTCGAGGACTATATGGGCCAGGCACTGGAAGTCGGGTTCTGCGGCAAGGACATCTTCGAAACCGTCTTGCCCGACGAGATGCTCTATCTGCCGGAATAACCCCTTCCGCTCAACGCCATCCGGGCATCGTCCGGAATTCCTTGCGGAACTTATTGGGAGTGACGCCCTTCAATGTTTTGAACTGGCGGGACAGGTTCTTCAGGTCGCTGATGCCGGCCTGTGCCGCCAATTCGGCGAGAGGGGCATCACTGTCTTGCAGCAATTGGGCAAAACGCTCCATCCGCAGGTGGAAGATGTATTTATGGATAGACTGCCCCGTCACCTCCTTGAAGCGCATCTCCAGCAAGCGGCGCGAAAGGGGAACCAACTTCACCAAGCTCTTGACGGTGATGTCGTCTGCCAGATGCTGCCGGATATAGTCCAAGGCGGTACGGATATACTTATCGTCTGTGGCATGAAAATCCGTGGACAGCCTGCCCACCACGTTGACGGGACGCAACATTACGTCTTGCGGGGCGACTTCGTCATCGTTGAGGAGTTGTTCAATCAGTTCGGCAGCCTCGAAGCCTCCCCGCACGATGCTGTGGTTGATGCTGGAAAGGGGCGGGTCGGAAAGGTTGCAGACAATCTCGTCATTGTCCACTCCCAGGATGGCTATCTGGTCGGGCACACCGATGCCGTTGGCCTTGCACAACTCCGTGAGTCGGTTGCCTTGGTTGTCATCACAAGCCATGAGGGCCGTGGGATGCGGCAACGACTTGAGCCACGCCAAGAGGGGCGGCGCATCATACAGCCACAAGTTGTCTATGGATTCCCGCTGATAGGCAGAAAAGTTGTCTCCGTACCCATGAGCAGCAATGCAGCGATAGAATCCCTCGCACCGCTCTTTCGACCAGACGGCATCGCGGTAGCCATAGAAAGCGAAGTGCCGGAATCCCTTGGAGAGGAAAAACTCGGCTCCCATCTGCCCTGTCTTGTGATAGTCGCCGGTGATATTGGGAATGCTCGTGAAACGCTCCTTGTAATCCTGAGCCAGGGCTACAATACCATTCTGCCGGAACAGCTCCACGTTATCCTCTGTGTTAAACTGGCCGATGATGGCATCCGCATGCCACGTCTTCGCCCACTTCAGCACCCCCTCTATGCCGTATGCAGCCTTGAAGGAAGGAGGCATGCGGCACACCACCCAAGGTTCGTGGCTCCGTGCATACGCCAACACGCCCTTCAGCAGATTGTAGGCGAAACGCTCGGTGAAGTCTGTGAGGAAAATCAGTCTGATCATGGCTTCTTTCTTCTTTTAGCATTAATGAATGCAAAAATAAAACGAAGTTTTGGCTTTTCCTAATGTTCGCCGCCTTTACGTGAGGACTTTCTGCGGGAAAAGGGGGACAAGACACAAGTTTTCCCTTGAAGGCTTCGGGCCATATTCACCTAAGAAACGAGGCGTGAAATCTACAGATTCACGCCTCGTTTCAATATTATCCGCGAAACAGAATGCTATTTGCCATTCCGCTTATCTTCCTTGGCTTTCTGTTTATCATATTTCGCCCATGCCTTTTCCGCGCCGGCCTTCAGCTCCTCCGTGAATTTCTTGGCGGCAACCTCAGTGGCGGCCTCCTCCTCCGGAGAAACGAAGGCATGCTTGAAGCCCTTGATGTCATTCCAATGACCGCGTGTGAAGTCGGGGAAAGCCACCGGCGCACAACCGTTGTCCATCGAAAGGGCACCCAATTCAGCCAAACAACACCATTCAGCCAAGTCATACACGTCCATGTCAAGAGGCAGGCCATTCTGCAAGCAATAAACCAAGCGGGCATCCATGATGAAGTCCATGCCACCGTGACCACCCACCTCCTGGGCCATCTCGCCATACTTTTTCAGGATGGGGTGCTGGTACTTGGCCACCAAGGCCTGCATCTCAGCCTTGGGCAGGAAACCATGGGATGACAGGTTGTCCACCTTGGGCTGCACGCCGGAGGCGGACAATTGCTTTTGATCGAGCGCATAGCCCTCCACCGGATATTTGTTGGCAAAGCCCTTGGTACCGGTCAGCTGATACAGGCGGTTGTAGGGCTGCGGGTTCATCACGTTGTGCTGGATTTCAATCACCTTGCCCTGCTCCGTGCGGATGAGGGTCGTCGTGTGGTCGCCGTTCTTGAAGTCATCGCAAGGCTTGCCCGTGGCCATCTCCACGCGCTCCTTGCCATGTACGGACTTCGTGTCCATGGCCACCAGCGTAGTCATGCGGTCACCCCGATGAATGTTGAGGGCCTGTGCCACGGGACCCAGTCCGTGCGTGGCATAGACATCCCCGCGGTGTTCCATGTTGTAGCGCAGACGCCAGCCCAGCTTGTCCTCCTTGCCGTTCTTCCAGTAGTAATCCCAAAACTCGTCCAAGTTGTGGATATAAGCTCCCTGGGCACGGAGCACCTCGCCGAATACACCCTGCTGGGCCATGTTCAGCGTGTTCATCTCGAACCAGTCATAGCAGCAGTTCTCCAGAATCATGCAATGCTTGCGCGTCTTCTCGCTCATGTTCACCAACGCCCAGCATTCTTCCAGATTCATGGCAGACGGCACCTCGATGGCAGCATGCTTGCCATTCTCCATGGCACACATGGCCACGGGGAAATGATGTATCCAGTCAACCGCGATATACACCAGGTCTATGTCCTCACGCTTGCAGAGTTCCTCGTATCCCTTCTCGCCGGAATAGATGGCTGCGGGCGGCATACCGGCCTTGCGCAGGATGTTCTGGCAGTTTTCGGCCCGCTGTTCCTCATAATCGCAAAGGGCCACAATCTGCACGCCGGGAATGTGGCACCAACGCTCCACGGCACCCGGTCCACGCATGCCCAGCCCCACGAAGCCCACACGCACCACGCTGAGCTTGGGAGCAGCCAGGTTCAATGCTGATTCCTGACCGGCCGGACGCTCCGGCGTTTCGGTCACGATAGTGTGGTTCTGCCACTTCCAGGGCCAGTTGAACTGGACCTGGGCCTGAACGGTCTGGGTCGCGGCAGCCAGCATGAGCAAGCCGGCACCCAGGATGTTTCCAATCAATTTTCTCATTGTACTTTACTTTTGGATGTTTACACTTTAAATCAGAGTTTCTACATTAAATGGGTCCATATGCCTTGAAGTAGGCTATCTGACATGCATTATTTCTCATATTGGTCTCGGTGATTTCCAGCTTGATGTAGCGGGCCGTGACGGGAGCGTCCAAATCCACTTCCTCGTAAGCGGGAATCAGCGGACTTGTGGCCGAGGTGACCACTGTACCGTCCGATGCCGTCCAAGGCAACTCGAAGGTAAAGCCGCCCACCCGCTCGAAGTTCTCATTGTCCGTGCTGGCGTAGATGTTCAGCGTCTTCACCGTGCCGTAGTTGTTGCCGGTGCCGGCATAATACCGGCGGCCGATGTCGAAGCGTACCACTTCCAGCTCTTCCTGCATGTCCACCACAATCCAGTAGGGCAGGCTCGGGGCATTACCGCTGTACTGGCTGTGCCAATACGTAGTACGATCCTCGGTAAACAAGCTGGGATAGCCGCCTCCGTCACTGCTTTCCACACCGTTGCCCGTGGCTGTCCAAGTGGCCCAGTCATGCTGAATAACCTCCTGTCCCTCGTACTTCTGCAGGACAATGAACGAAGTCTGCCAATAACCATAACGCACATGCACCGTGGCCGTACGTTCCGCCGAGCCGGTATTGGCCTCCGTGGCCGTCACCACGATGCCGGTGCCGCTGACTTCCGCCGTACACCATTGGGTCTCGGAATCGCCGAAGTCAATGGACTCCACCTCAATGCCGGACGTGATGTCCGTATCGGCATTGACCGTGGTCGTGGCCCCCACGTTGGCATCGAGTATGCCGCGCCATTCAATCTCCACATAGCCCACATAGGGCTGCTCCGTCTCGGCGCATCCTCCCAGGACGAGCACGAGCAAAGCTATCATAAACGATGAAATCTTTCTCATAGTTCTATTCTTAGTTCTATAATATATGGGTTCTACATCAAATCAAGGATTCTGCTCCAATTCGTAGGGATAGGCATCATACTGTGCCTGCGGGATGTACTCGCACACCGCCGGGTCGTTGTAGTTCACTTCCCAGAAGCGGTTGCCCTCCGTCAGGGTATGTCCGCCCGGATAACGGCGATCCAGCGTCTGACGACGGCGGAAGATGTCGAAGCGGCGGTGTCCTTCCCAAGCCAGTTCCAGCATACGTTCCTCTTCCACAATCTTGTTGATGTCTTTCGGCTGACCGGCCTCGGCGGTCTGCATGTTCGCCACGGTCCATTCGGGAATGCCGGCACGACGGCGCAAGACGTTCACATCGTCCAAGGCTTCCTGCACATTACCACGAACGGCACTCACCTCGGCACGGATAAGGTACATCTCGGCCAAGCGAGAGATGACGGGCGAGTTCAAATGAAAATATTGCTCTTGGTAAGAGAACTTATTAATGGCATACACCAAGTAGTCGGCAGATTTCTGACGCAACGTAGCGGCATCATATACTCTCGGCTCAATGCGCCCAATGTATTTTGTACCGTCCGTAGTGGTGACATAGTAGCGTGTACCCAAGTTATAAGGCTCGCTCTGGATGGCGGCGCTGGTAAATTGAGTGGCATCGTCAGCACTCATCACCCACGTGCCATCGGGCTGGCGGGTCACATTAATCTGCTCATACACATAGTTGGCCGTGTTCGGCAGAAGATAGTCGTAGACAAAGGTCCATTCTTGGTAATCACGCCGTATGGTAGAGTTGGTGGGGTACATGTCGGCACCTTCGTCCTCCACGTAACGCTTTGTAATGAAGTTACTGCGTCTGTCCATGGGATAGCCGTCATCATCCAAGTACAGTTCCAACAGTTTCAGATAAGGAGCGGAAGCGTAAAGTTCTTCCCAGCCTTGGTTATCCACCCGGAAGTAAAGTCCGCCGGGACGGCTGTAACTTCCATCATCCATCAGTTCTACGCGACGCACGGCAAAGATGGTCTCACTGTTCTCCTCGGGAACGTGTTGCGGATATCG
>JAHLFO010000023.1 GCA_018883785.1 Candidatus Bacteroides intestinipullorum | reverse complement strand
GAACAGCTTCGACTACAGCATCGACTTCATCCCCTACCGAGGCGACTTCCCGCGCGGCATCTTCGCCACCATCGTCGTGAAGAACAAGTGCAGCATCGAGGAACTGACGCGCATCTACGAGGAGTATTACGCCGAGGATTCCTTCACGCACGTGGTGGACAAGAACATCGACCTGAAGCAAGTGGTGAACACCAACAAGTGCCTCCTCCACCTGGAGAAGCACGGGGACAAACTGCTCATCATCTCCTGCATCGACAACCTCCTGAAGGGCGCTAGCGGCCAGGCTGTGCATAATATGAACCTGATGTTCAACCTGGAGGAAACGGTGGGCTTACGACTCAAACCGTCCGCATTCTAACCCTCGTTTGCTCTGTCATCCCGAGCGAAGTCGAGGGATCCCACTAACGCAAAGGTATCAGTATGTCATATTGGGTTTACATCATGACCAACGCTTACAAGTATGTTCTCTATATCGGAGTGACCAACGACCTGGCTCGCCGTTATCAAGAACATAAGAATGGCATGTCGGAAGGCTTTACCAAAAAATATAACTGCCATTACTTGGTTTATTACGAAGAATACCAAATGGTCAACGATGCCATAGCCAGAGAAAAGCAATTAAAGAAGTGGTCAAGAGAAAAGAAATATACCTTGATAAGGCGACTGAACCCTCGTATGGAAGATTTAGGAATTTATATCTTATGACATAAAGCCAATAGTGAGATCCCTCGACTGCGCTCGGGATGACAGGACAAACGGAATGAACCCCACCATCCCTGTCATGTCGAGCGAAGTCGAGACATCCTACTAAACCTAGAGAAACTGATAATGAGATCCCTCGACTGCGCTCGGGATGACAGAACGAATGGATATTAATCATGAATTAAATACAACAATTATGCAACTATTTGACGTATACCCTTTATTCGACATCAATATCGTGCGGGGCAAAGGCTGCCACGTCTGGGACGACCAAGGCACCGAATACCTCGACCTCTACGGCGGACACGCCGTCATCTCCATCGGACACAGCCACCCGCACTACGTGGAGATGATCAGCAAGCAGGTGGCGCAGCTGGGCTTCTACTCCAACTCCGTCATCAACAAACTGCAGGTGGAGCTGGCCGAGCGGCTGGGACGGGCCTGCGGCTACGACGACTACCAGCTGTTCCTCATCAACTCGGGCGCGGAAGCCAACGAGAATGCCCTGAAGCTGGCCTCGTTCCAGAACGGACGCACCCGCGTGGTGTCCTTCGGCAAAGCCTTCCACGGACGCACGTCGCTGGCCGTGGAGGTGACGGACAACCCGAAAATCATCGCCCCCATCAACGACAACGGACACACCACCTACCTGCCCCTGAACGACGTGGAGACCATGCGCGAGGCGCTCTCATCGGGCGACGTCTGTGCCGCCATCATTGAAGGCATACAGGGCATCGGCGGCATCCGCGTGCCCGACCCGGCATTCATGCAGGCTCTGCGCGAGGAATGCACGCGGACGGGCACCCTCCTCATCCTCGACGAAATCCAGAGCGGATACGGCCGGACGGGACGCTTCTTCGCCCACCAATGGACGGACGTGCGCCCGGACATCATCACCGTGGCCAAGGGCATCGGCAACGGCTTCCCCATGGGCGGCGTGCTCATCAGCCCGCAGTTCAAGCCCGTCTACGGGCAACTGGGCACTACGTTTGGCGGCAACCACCTGGCGTGCGCGGCGGCACTGGCCGTGCTGGACGTCATCGAAGGCGAGGGACTGATAGAAAACGCCGCCCGTGTGGGCGGACACCTTTTGGAGGAACTCCGGAAGCTGCCCCAGCTGAAGGACGTGCGTGGCCGTGGCCTGATGATAGGCCTGGAGTTCGAGCAGCCCATCAAGGAGTTGCGCTCGCGCCTCCTGCATGAGCAGAAAGTGTTCACGGGCGTCAGCGGCACGAACGTCATCCGCCTGCTGCCGCCGCTGTGCCTCACGATGGACGAGGCCGACCTGTTCCTGGAACGGCTTGCGAAAGTGTTGTAAAAACGATTAATAATTAGCACAGAAAGGCAAGCCCCGCCGGATGAGCACGATGCTCCCGGGCGGGGCTTCTTCATGCAAACAAATCGACTGAAGACAAACCATTTTTATACCTGATTGATGGCGTTCATTCAAAATATATTCGTACTTTTGCGGCACTTTCCAGCCCATCCTTAAATGAGGAGCGGCAAGGGAAAGTGTTTTTAATAGAGACGTTTACGTACTTTATCTTTCAGGGTTAAACTTCGCAACTTTAGTCAATAAGAAGATAAAGGCAACGAAAGCGTCCACCATGTATGTGTTTTTCGGCCTTTCCCTCCCGGCTCGGGGAGGGAAAAGGTTTGCGTATCTCATACAGCGTGGGGGCTACGTTGCTTATCTTTATTGACGGGCAATGCGAAGGCCTAACCTTGGGATAAGCAATTGTAGAACCTGCGCTTTTTTTGCGTATAAACACATGCTCACATGGAATCCATCGGCCAACGCATCAAACGAGAACTCGAGCGGCAAGAACGCTCCGTGACCTGGCTTGCCCGAAAACTATCCTGCCACCGCACCAACATCTACAACATCTTCCTGCGTGATAACATCGACGTGAAGTTGCTTATCCGCATCTCACATATTCTCCATCACAATTTCCTGAAAGACATCTCCGACGACCTGGATGCCGGGCAAAACTGCCCCGGTGTATAAAAACATGCGACACATGCGCAGAAACTTCTGCTACGCATCTTTCCAATCCCACCCAACATTTAACCTTATCTTTGCGAGCAAAACCAATAAAAGGACAGAAATGAAAAGAATTGTATTATCAATGCTCCTCGCCTTGGGGAGTTTGGCCTTCTGCATGGCACAAGAGATGCAGGAAGTCGTTTACCTGAAAAACGGAAGTATTATCAGAGGAACTATCATCGAACAGGTGCCAGATAAGTCGCTGAAGATACAGACCAATGACGGCAGCATCTTTGCCTACGAAATGGCTGAAGTAGAGAAAATCACCAAAGAGCAAGCCACAGCGTATGAAAATAATAAGCGACTAACTCCGAATGGCAATGGCGTGAAACGCGGTTATCGCGGCTTCGTTGACTTAGGCTATGCCACAGGCACGTACTATAATGGAACAAATCGAATGGAAGTCCTTACCTCACACGGCTATCAGTTCAACCCCTACATCTACGCAGGCTTGGGTACAGGGCTTCACTATTACTTTGGCGAAGACTATGGGGAGGACGATTTTATATGGGCTGTACCTATCTTTGCAAACTTTCGCGCCGACTTTATGAACAAGAAGATAGCACCTTTTCTGGACCTCAAAATCGGTTACATCAGATATAATGATGCCAATGGTTTTTACCTGTCTCCCACAGTCGGATACCGATTCGGTTTCAACAGCAACCTTGCTCTCAACATAGGTGTGGGCTACAACCTGCAACAATATCATCGTAATAGCGATGTAAGTTATCTGTTACACCATGCCAGCTTCAAGCTGGGCTTGGAATTCTGACATAGCTAACTGACAGCAAAGGGGATCTTCCGATTCACAGGTAACACGTGCTATGTTACACCGTAACATGCGTACTGTTACACCGTAACAAGGGCTATGTTACAGCGTAACAGTATGGCTGTTACACACTACTGCCCAGACGTTGCGTCCCAGTGGTAGGTATAGGTATAGTAATCAAACACATCCTCGCCTGTCACACCAAAGCGGCGAAAGGCTTCCAAAACGAGTTTCTGGTCGGCTGGCATGAGAGGCTTGATGTGGCGCACGATACGCGAATGGCCCATGCGCGAATAAGTGCGGTTCAGCCAGGCGTTCATACCCTCCGCCTCCTTGTGGGGCATGCGATCGATGCAATTGCGCACGCCCCAAGCCACACGGATGGGACGGATGGGCATAAAGAGGGGACAATCCGCCCACACGGCCGGATTGACCACCTGGAGCGTGGGGCGCACAGCCGTGACATGCCGCGCCGCCAGCTGCCTCAGACACTCGCCCGCCCGAGGGCACTGGGCGTTGAAACAATGCACGAAATACGTGGGAACTTGGTTGTAGTCGAATGATTCTTCCATAAAACTGGGCTTTTTGCTGACAAATATACGCAATCCGCCGCACATTCCTTGCATTTCTAAACAGAAAGACGTACTTTTGCCGCATAACCCCAAGCAAAAGACACGTATGAAAATAGCCATTATCGGAGCGGGCAACATGGGCAGCGCCATCGCCCGCGGGCTGGCCAAGGGCAGTTTGGTACAGCCGGAAGACATCACCGTCTCCAACCCCTCGACGGGCAAACTCGAAGCCCTGCAAGCCGAAATCCCGGAGCTGAATGTCACCACCTCCAACGTCAAGGCCGCCGGCGACGCCGACATCGTCTTCCTGGCCGTCAAGCCCAAAGTGCTGGAACAGATGCTGTTTGAACTCCCCTGGCGGAACGGGCAGATACTGGCCACCGTCGTGGCGGGGATAAGCATCTCGAACCTGAGCAGCCTCTTCAACCTCAGATTCTCGCACGACGAGATGCCCAACCTCACCTACTTCCGCATCATCCCCAACACGGCCGCCGCCATCGGGCAAAGCATGACGCTGGTGTCCTCCCTGGCCGCCAACCCCAAGGAGCAGCAACTCATGCTGGACCTGCTCGCTCCCCTCGGCCCCACGATGCTGGTGCCCGAAGACCAGCTGAACGCCGCCACCGCCCTGGCCTCGTGCGGCACGGCCTACGTGATGAAGTACATCCAGGCCGCCACCCAGGCCGGCATCGAGCTGGGCCTCTCGGCCTCCGATGCCCGCTGGCTCACCACCCAATGCGTGCTGGGCGCCGCCGCCCTCCTGCAAGACAACCCCGACGCACATCCCGCCACGGAGATAGAAAAGGTATGCACACCGGGCGGATACACCATACGGGGCATCAACGAGCTGGAGCACAGCGGATTCACCAGTGCGATAATCCGGGCCATCAAAGCAAGCGTGTAACCCTGCAACTATCGACCGGATGAGAAGTACCCAGGAAATCATCGACATGCTGCGCGAGTTCAAACGGACGGCAGGCGAAAAATACGGCATCGAGCAGCTCATCCTGTTCGGTTCCGTAGCCCGCGGCGAACAGCGCGAGGACAGTGACATTGACATCTGCGTCAAGCTACGGAAGACCTCCTTCCGCATCTATATGGCCATCTACGAAGAGCTGCAAAAAATATTCCGCGTCAAAATAGACTTACTCACCCTGCACGAGAACATGCGCCGCCTGTTCCGTCAAAACATAGAACGAGATGCAATCTATATCTAAACAAGAAATGCTCGACCTGCTGAACTTTGTGGAGAGGCAAACCGCGTTCATCATCCGCACGACCGAGTCTGTAAAGACCTATCATGACTTTCTCCTGTCAGATACAGCCATGGTATTATTCAACTCCACCTGCATGTGCCTGCAAACTATCGGCGAAACCATCCGCCAGATAGACAACCGCACCCGGGGGCAACTCTTCGCCCATTACGAAGAAATCCCTTGGAGACAAATCATAGGCATGCGGAACATCATCTCGCACGAATACCTGTCTGTCGATCCGGAACTCGTTCTCAGCATTGTGCGCGAAGAACTGCCCCCGCTGCTTCAGACCTTGCATCAGGTCATCTTCGACCTTAAAGAAGGGAAATACGAACAAGACATATCATAAACATAGCTAATTCTTATGGACGAACAAATCAGACAAATAGCCGAGCGCCTGCGCGGACTGCGCGACGCCATGGAGCTATCCACCGCCGAAGTGGCCCGTGATTGCGGCATCGACCAGGCCGAGTACGAACGCGCCGAATCCGGCGAG
>JAHLFO010000022.1 GCA_018883785.1 Candidatus Bacteroides intestinipullorum | reverse complement strand
AAACGCCTCCGCCCCGACCTGCCCGTCGTGCTCTTCACGGCCTACGCGGACATCGACCTCGCCGTGAGGGGCATCAAGGAGGGGGCGACGGACTTTGTGGTCAAGCCGTGGGATAACCACCGGCTTGTCGAGACATTGACCGCGGCTTCGCGGAACATTGGCAACGCCTCCGCGAAGGATAGCCCCGGTCGTGACAAACCCGCCATGTATTGGGGCGAAAGCGGGGCCATGCAACACCTCCGGGCCTTGGTGGAGAAGGTGGCGCGGACGGATGCCAACGTCCTCATCACGGGCGAGAACGGCACAGGCAAGGAGATGCTGGCCCGCGAGCTACACCGGCTCTCCCTGCGGGGCGGACATCCGCTGGTGTCGGTAGACATGGGCGCCATCACGGAGACCCTCTTCGAGAGCGAACTCTTCGGACATGTCAAAGGCGCCTTCACCGATGCACGCGCCGACCGGGCTGGCAAGTTCGAGGCGGCCGACCACGGCACCCTCTTCCTCGACGAGATAGGCAACCTGCCCTACCACCTCCAAGCCAAACTCCTGACCGTACTCCAACGCCGGAGCATCGTGCGCGTAGGGAGCAACACGCCCATCCCGGTAGACATCCGCCTGGTGTGTGCCACCAACCGTAACCTGGCCCGCATGGTGGCACGGGGAGAATTCCGTGAAGACCTGCTCTACCGCATCAACACCATCCACCTGGAGATTCCCCCGCTCCGCGAACGCCCGGAAGACATCCTGCCTTTGGCCAAGCAATTCATCCAGCGTTTCTCCCAGCAATACCAGAAGCCTGTCCCTACCCTGGACGACGATGCCTGCCGGAAGCTCCTGCAACATCCATGGAAAGGCAACATCCGCGAGCTGGAGCACGTCATCGAGAAGGCGGTCATCATCTCGGACGAAGACGTCTTGCCCGCCACTGCCTTCCAACTGCCCCGCCCGGCCGGGCCTGCTCCAGACGCGCCCGCATCTACCCTGGAGGACATGGAGCGCCTGATGATAAGCAAAGCCTTGGATACATGCGGGGGAAACCTCTCGGCAGTGGCCGCGCAACTGGGCATCACCCGCCAGACGTTGTACAACAAGATGAAGAAATACAACTTATGAACCGCCCCATCCCCCTATACACCGTCCTGCTCGTCGTGTCCTGCCTCTTGACGGGAGGCACATGGGCACTGGTGGCCTACGGGATTCCCTTGCCGGGCACTACCCTGCCGATATGGCCTTGTGGCATACTGCTGACCCTCTGCGTCCCCGCTTTCGCCTGGAAACTTTACGACCTCCAACGCAGGCAGACACGCAAAGTGCTCTTCTTACTGGATGCCGTAGAAAACAACGACTATGCCGTCCGCTTCTCCGAAGAGGAAGGCAATCCCGGCACGCGCTTGGTCAACCATGCCCTGAACCGCATCGCGCGCATCCTCTGGCAAGTGAAGAACGAGACCGCCCAGCAAGAGAAATACTACGAACTCATCCTGGAGTGTGTCCATACCGGCATCTTGGTGCTGAATGACAACGGTGCCGTCTACCAGAAAAACAGCGAAGCCCTGCGCCTGCTGGGATTGAACATCTTCACCCACATCATCCAGCTGGATCGCATCGCCCCCCGGCTCACCCCCCGCTTCGCCTCCTGCCGGGCAGGCGACACCTTCCAAGTACCCTTATGCAATGAGCGGGAAACGCGCGACCTCTTCGTACGGGTGAGCGACATCAGCATCCGGGGCGAGCACTTGCGCATCTTAGCTCTGAGCGATATCAACCACGAGCTGGACGAACGCGAAATCGACTCCTGGATACGCCTCACCCGTGTCCTGACCCACGAAATCATGAACGCGGTCACTCCCATCACCTCGCTGAGCGACACCCTGCTGGAGCTGGCCGGGAATGGAGCTTCTACGGATGAAGTGCGAAGCGGCCTGAAAACCATCAGCTCGACCGGAAAAAACCTGCTGTCATTCGTCGAATCCTATCGGAAATTCACGCACATCCCTACCCCCGTGCCCACCTTGTTCTATCTGCGCGACTTCATCCCCCGCATGGTGGAGCTGGCCCGACACCAATACCCGGAAGCACACATCGCCTTCCGCACCCGCATCGAGCCGGACGACCTCATCCTGCACGCCGACGAAGGCTTGGTGGCGCAAGTCTTCACCAACTTGCTGAAAAACGCCATACAAGCCATACTCTCCCAAGAAGGGCGCACGTCGGAAGGGCACATCGACATCCTGGCCCGGTGTGACGAACAAGAGGCCGTCATCGTGGAAATCAGCAACGACGGCCCCTCCATCCCCCCGGAGATAGCGCGGCACATCTTCATCCCGTTTTTCACCACCAAGGAAGGAGGGAGCGGCATCGGCCTGAGCATCTCGCGCCAAATCATGCGCCTCTCCGGCGGAAGCCTTACGCTGTTGCCCAAAAAACAAACGACATTTGTCTTGCGTTTCGATTAGTGCGCCAGTAAATAATGCGCCAATCATGCCGATAGAACCATAAATAAGCCCTATCTTTGCGCGGAATTTTATTTTTGGACAAATATACAATAATGGAACGAGCATCCACCTTTATCGAATACATCGAACAGAGCATCATACAGAATTGGGACCTCAACGCCCTGACTGATTACAAGGGTATCACCCTGCAATACAAGGACGTGGCACGGAAGATAGCCAAGTTCCACCTCGTCTTGGAGAGTGCCGGCATCCGCCCGGGCGACAAGATCGCCGTATGCGGACGCAACAGCGCTCACTGGGGGGTTACCTTCTTGGCAACCGTGACATACGGCGCAGTCATCGTCCCCATCCTCCATGAGTTCAAGGCGGACAACATCCATCATATCGTCAATCACTCCGAAGCCAAACTGCTCTTCGTAGGTGCACGTGCCTGGGAAGCCTTGGACGAGGCAGTCATGCCCCACCTCGAAGGTATCGTCTTGCTGGAAGACTTCACCCCGGTGGTCTGCCGCAATGATGCGCTGATGGAAGCCTTCGAGCACCGCAATGCCCGTTACGGCACCCGCTACCCCAAGAATTTCCGCCCCGAGCACATCCATTACCGGCGCGAGGCTTCGCCCGACGAACTGGCGGTCATCAATTACACCTCGGGTACCACGGGCTACTCCAAAGGCGTCATGCTGCCCTACCGCAGCCTGTGGAGCAATGTGGATTATTGCCGCGAGATGTTGCGCGTGAATCCCGGCGATGCCATCGTCTCCATGTTGCCTTTGGGGCATGTGTTCGGCATGGTTTACGACTTTCTCTATGGCTTTGCAGCCGGGGCGCACCTGTACTTCCTGACACGGATGCCCTCGCCCAAAATCATAGCCCAATCTTTCGCAGAAATCCGTCCCAAGGTCATAGCCTGCGTCCCCCTCATCGTGGAGAAAATCATCAAGAAGAGCATCTTACCCCGCGTGGACAACACCATCGGCAAATTGCTGCTGCGTGTACCTATCGTGAACGACAAGATCAAAGCCGCGGCACGCAAGGAAGCCATGGAAATCTTTGGCGGGCAATTCGATGAAATCATCATTGGCGGCGCCCCGTTCAATGCCGACGTGGAACGCTTTGTCAAGCAGATAGGCTTCCCCTACACCATCGCATACGGCATGACCGAGTGCGGCCCCATCATCTGCTCCAACCGTTGGGAAACCTTGAAGCTCGCCTCATGCGGACGGGCAGCCGCACGAATGGAAGTAAAGATAGACTCGCCCGATCCGGCAAACGTGGCAGGTGAAATCATCTGCCGGGGCACCAACACCATGTTGGGCTACTACAAGAACCCGGAAGCTACGGCACAAATCATTGACGTCAACGGCTGGCTGCATACAGGCGACCTTGGCACAATGGATGCCGACGGATATGTCACCGTGCGTGGCCGAAGCAAGAACATGCTCCTGACCGCTTCTGGCCAAAACATCTATCCGGAGGAGATAGAAAGCAAGCTGAACAATATGCCCTACGTGTCCGAATCGCTCATTGTACTCCAAAACGAGAAACTGGTTGCCCTCATCTATCCGGATTTCGACGAAGCCTTCGCCCAAGGCCTGAAACCGGAGGATGTGGAAAAAGTCATGGAAGCCAACCGGGTGGAGCTTAACCAGCAACTGCCCGCCTATTCGCAAATCTCAAAAGTGAAAATCCACTTCGAAGAATTCGAGAAAACCGCCAAAAAGAGCATCAAGCGATTCATGTATCAAGAGGCAAAAGGATAATCTGAACTCACTAAAATCCGAAAAAAGATGAAAATAGTTGTATTGGATGGCTATGCCGCCAATCCCGGCGATTTGTGCTGGGATGAACTCAAAGCCTTGGGAGAGTGCGTCATCTATGACCGCACCGCCCCCGAGGAAGTACTGCCACGCGCAAAGGATGCGGAAGTCTTACTGACCAACAAGACTGTTCTCAGCCGTGAACATATCGAGGCTTTGCCCACCTTGAAATACATCGGGGTATTGGCCACGGGATACAATATCGTAGATGTGGATGCAGCCCGGCAACAAAGCATCGTGGTGACCAACATACCGGCGTATAGCACGGATTCGGTGGCACAGATGGTGTTTGCCCATATCCTCAACATCGCCCAGCAAGTGCAGCACCATGCGGAAGAGGTACGCCGGGGACGCTGGACACAAAGCCCGGACTTCTGCTTTTGGGATACGCCCCTGATTGAACTGCGGGACAAGACGATAGGTATCGTTGGTTTAGGACACACGGGCTTCAAGACGGCACGCATCGCCATGGGATTCTCCATGAAGGTGATGGCTTATACCTCGAAATCCACTTTCCAACTGCCCCCGGAGATCCATAAGGCAGCATCGCTCGACCAACTCTTCACCGAGTGCGACATTATCAGCTTGCATTGCCCGCTGAATGCCGCCACGCAATCCTTGGTCGATGCCCGGCGCTTGGCGCTCATGAAGCCGTCCGCCATCCTTATCAACACAGCACGAGGACCGCTGGTGGACGAGCAAGCTTTGGCCGATGCCTTGAACGAAGGACGCATTTATGCCGCCGGGCTTGACGTGCTCTCCACAGAACCACCCCGCGCAGACAATCCCCTGCTGACGGCACGACATTGCTACATCACGCCGCACATCGCTTGGGCAAGCACGGCTGCCCGCGAACGGCTGATGCAAATCATGCTGGAAAATCTCCGGGCTTGGATGGACGGAAAGACCATCAATTGTGTCAATAAGCAATAAAATTTTTGAGTTTGTAAGTCTTTGAGTTTATAAGTTTTTGAGTTCATCAGCTACTTTTTATGCTCACTCAGAAACTTATAAACTGAGGAACTTAAAAACTTCAACAACTTACAAGCTCAAAAACTTATAAACTAAACACTTACTACTTGCCAATGCAATGGTAAGTAAACCCTAACTCTTCCATCTCGCTACGATCGTAGATATTGCGCCCGTCCAAAACGATGGGATGGCGCATGGATTTCTTGATGACCGCCCACGACGGCAAGCGGAATTCCTTCCATTCCGTCAAGAGCAAAAGCGCATCCGCATCCAGCGTGGCGTCATACAAATCCTTGGCATAATAAATGGCATCGCCCATACGCCGACGGCATTCGTCCATCGCCACGGGATCGTAGGCACGCACCGTACATCCGGCTTTCAGCAGTTTGTCAATCAGCACCAGCGATGGGGCCTCGCGCATATCATCCGTCTCTGGCTTGAAGGACAGCCCCCAGAGGGCGATGGTCTTTCCTTGCAACCCATCCCCCATGAGGCGTTGCAACTTGTCAAACAACACCCCTTTCTGATACTCATTCACGGCCTCTACGGCACGCAACACCCGCATCTCATACCCATTGGTTTCGGCAGTCTTTATCAGTGCTTTCACATCCTTGGGGAAACAAGAGCCTCCGTATCCGATACCGGGATACAAGAACTTGCGCCCGATGCGGGTATCCGAACCAATGCCGCTCCGCACCATGTTGACATCCGCGCCGACCAGTTCGCATAGGTTAGCAATGTCGTTCATAAAGCTGATGCGGGTGGCCAGCATCGAATTGGCAGCATACTTGGTCATCTCGGCCGAAGGAATATCCATGAAGATCACACGGAAATTATTGAGCAAGAACGGCTTGTACAGCTTGGACATAATTTTCTTGGCCCGCTCGGAATCCACGCCAACCACCACACGGTCGGGACTCATGAAGTCGTTGATAGCATTGCCTTCCTTCAAGAATTCAGGATTGGAGGCCACATCGAAGGGGATGTCCAGCCCTCTGCGGTTCAATTCCTCACGGATAACCGTACGGACTTTGTCGGCCGTACCCACGGGCACCGTACTCTTGGTGACGACCAGAACGTATTTTTTCAGGTTCTGGCCAATGGTATGCGCCACTTGCAAGACATAACTCAGGTCGGCACTACCATCTTCGTCTGGCGGGGTGCCCACTGCGCTGAAAACTACATCCACTTCGTTCAGACACTCCTCCAGCGATGTGGTGAAGTGTAGACGGCCAGCCTTGACATTGCGGACAATCATCTCCTCCAACCCGTTCTCGTAAATCGGAATAACCCCCTTCTTCAAGGCTTCAATCTTCTCGACATTGGTGTCCACACAAATCACGTTCACACCAATCTCCGCAAAACAAGTGCCGGTCACCAGACCTACATACCCTGTACCAACGATAGCTATCTTCATATCCAATATTTTCTCTATACTATTACGGGCGCAAAAGTAGGCATATTTTTCCTAAACGGCGAAGCAAAGCCGCACTTTTGCCCGCTTTCTTCTGAAAATACGTAAAAAAACAGCCCCCATGCACGCAAAATCCAGATGAAATCCCTATCTTTGTTTCATGAATGATTTAGCGAGACACATAGAAGCTTTGTTGGTGGAGAATGATTGCGTCATCGTCCCCGGCTTAGGCGGATTCATCATCCACTATGCCCCTGCCGTATGGGTGGAGAAAGACAACGTGTTCCTTCCCCCTACGCGCATGACCGGATTCAACGCCCGCTTGAAGGTAAACGACGGGCTCTTGGTGCAATCCTATATGGCTGCCCATCACACCCATTTTGCCAAAGCGGCCAAATTGGTGGATAAAGACGTAGACGAGCTGTGGTCCGTGCTGCATGCTGAGGGGAAAGCCACCTTGGGCACCATCGGCCAACTGCACTTGTCCATCCACAACACCTTGGAATTCATCCCCGGCGAAACCCCGCTCTGCGCACCAGCCTACTTTGGCTTGGGAAGCTTCGAAATCAGCAAGCTGAAAAAGCTGGAAGCACCCGTTCCCCGGCTCGTACCCGCAGACAGCCCCAAGCTCAAAGAAGTGACCCTTCCCCGCATCCATTGGCGGGACAAGGCATCCTTCCTCTCCAACGCCGTAGCCGTGGTGGCAATCCTCGTCTTGTGCTTCGCCTTGTCCATCCCGGTAGAAAACACCGAAGTGGTGAAGGGGAATTACGCCCAACTGTTGCCGACAGATGCGTTCTGCCAGATGAAACAACAATCACTGGCCATTACCCCCCTGGCCGTGAAGAAGGAGGCCACCTCAGCAAAGCCCAAAGCGGAAAGCAAAGCGCCAATAACCAAGAAACCGGCCCCCCAAGAAGCCGAAAAGCCCACGACAAAGAAACCCGTTGCCCCCAAAGCATCGCCGAAAGCTACTCCAGCCCCCAAGGCTGTAGCCAAAACAGTCAGGGCTACCCCCCCGGCACCTGCCGCCGCACAGGCTACTGCCTCACCCCGCATATACCACATCATCGTGGCCAGCGTAGGCACCAAGCAAGACGCCGAAAGCATGGCACGGTCTTTGCAGAACAAAGGCTTTGCCTGCGCGAAGGCCATCATCGGCGATGGCAAGATGCGCGTCTGCATCGATTCGTATGCTAGCGAAGCAGAAGCCTGTCAGGCCTTGAACCGCCTCCGGGAAAATGAAACCTACAAAAACGCGTGGATCTTGAAGAGAAAATAAAAAGCCCATGAAACGTGTCCGTTGTCCGAAATGTGAGAATTACCTGACTTTTGACGAAACCAAATACAGCGAAGGCCAATCGCTGGTCTTCGTCTGCGA
Organism: Candidatus Bacteroides intestinipullorum; assembly: GCA_018883785.1. Classification (GTDB taxonomy): domain Bacteria; phylum Bacteroidota; class Bacteroidia; order Bacteroidales; family Bacteroidaceae; genus Bacteroides; species Bacteroides intestinipullorum. The sequence goes on along the minus strand of JAHLFO010000022.1, from coordinate 12,997 downwards.
ACATTGCAAAAAGCAATTTGCCATCCGCCTGGGCAAGAGCCAGACGCAACCTACACGCAAGGAGGAGAAGATGGACGAAGGCGAGTACAAGAATGCCTTCGGGAGCATTACGGTCATAGAAAATGTATTTGGCTTCAAACAGATACTCCCGCTCCAAGAAGGGGATAATATCATTGGACGCCGATGCGTGGGCAATGCAGTGCAAGTGCCTATCGAGACTTCGGACATGAGCATGGACCGCTACCATTGCGTCATCAACGTCAAGCGCAACAAACAGGGGAAACTGATCTATACATTGCGTGATGCCCCCAGCCTCACGGGCACCTTCCTGAACAATGAGATTTTGGGCGACAAAGATCGTGTACGCATCGAGGATGGAGCGATTGTCACCATCGGCGCCACGACCTTCATCCTGCATACAGCAGAAGCCGACCCTTACTGAATCACATCTCAACCGCCTGGCTTGCTTTCCGTGCCACAGAGTTATACTTCACGGTGACCGTTTGGGCGGCAGCCTGTTGCGTCCCCGACTGAGTGCCGTTGATCAAGTTCAGAGCCGTGTACAACATCAGCTCATCCGGATTCCCAAAGGGCAGGAAACGCGCCATATCGCCATTCTCATCCACCGATACATCAGCCGTGAAGCCTTCCGCATACTCCGACTCTCGGTCAGCATTATAGAGTTTGCAGACGATGGGACGCATCTCCAGCATCAGTTCCTCATTGACAAAGGCGCGCGAAGCCACATTCTTGCCTACCGTCGTGCCTCCCACCAACACCACTTCCATGTAGGGCTTCAGGCAGTTGATGAGCATCTCGGACGCAGAAGCCGTCTCCGTGCTCGTCAAGACGTATAGCCGCGAAAGGTTCAAGTTAGCACCGCCCTGTATCAGGCTCTCGTCAAACACCATTTCTTGCTCGCCTATGCTTTCATTAAATTCCAGATAGGCCAACGTCTGCCCCAATGCCGACGAAGGTGCCAGCATGGCACACAGCAACGAGGCGCACGACAACTGCCCGCCGTTATTGTAGCGCAGATCCAACACAAATTCATTCACCTGCTCTGTGGCAAAATAGTTGAATGCCTCGCGCAAGTCGTCATCATACTCCGTACTGCTCTCGGTCAATCCGCCAGTGAAGTGGTTGTACACCAAGTACCCCACCCGCTTGCTGCCGGACACATAGACATTACGATAGTGCACCGGATTGTCATAGAAAGTACGGGCAGGAGCCAAGGTTTGCGGCTCGGCATAGGCCAATATCGTATCTTGGGCGGCATCATAGTATCCTACGGTCAGGGTGATGCCCTCTCCGCCATTCAGACGCGAATAATTGTTTTCGGTGATTGGCTCCCCATCCATTTCCAAGATCCAGTCGCCCCGCTCAAGCCCTGCCTCGCCCGCAGGACTGTCCGGAGAGACATAGAGCAGTCGGGCATACAACGCCGTATCATTATCCTCCACATGGTTGGTGGTGTACTGGAAGCCATAGCCATAATCCGTGGAAGGTACTCCCCGCGTGGCCGGAGCATCCAAGCTGTCTATGGTCGAAAAGGGTTGGCCGTCCTTCCCGTCTTGCTCGGAGAGAACAGAGGCAAAAAACTCAAACGGAGGGCTGAAGTAGTTCAGGTCGTTCGTATGGGGAATATCTTGCTTCCAATAATACCACACCCGCATCGTGTCGTCAATCCACCGGTCCGTCCGAGTCTGTCCGGCGTATGCTTCCCAACGGTCCACGGCACATCCACCGAAATAGAGGGGCATCACCAAAAGCCCCGTCAATACTATGAGTAAATTCCTTGCTTTCATGCCGCAAAATTACAAAAAAGAGAAATACGCCCGAAGAGGCCAAGGGGAAAATAATTGCCAACCCTACAACGAGCGTCCCTTAAAGACAGAAGACTGCTCCAACGGGACAATCTCGCCATACAACGTAAGGGTGCGGGAATTGAAATTCGGCGTGATGGTTACCGTGGCCTGGTTACTACCAGCTGATAGCGTGAGGAATATCTGGGCAGAAATTCCTGTGCCTTGCACACTGAAATTGTAGTTGATTTTCCCTTTCTTGCTTTCCTTGAGCTTGATGCCGGAAACTCGTCCGTCCACTGTCACTCCACCAATGCCGTTAGGCCCGGAATAAGGCGTATTGAAGGCTACTTGCACCGAACCTTCGTCCTCATCCACCAGAATGAAGTTGGTATTCGTGTTGACATAGGCGACGTCCCCATATTTGAAGACCACCCGATCGACCTCCACTACAAAGCGGTTTTCCTTCAAAGCCTGCACTGCTGCGGCATACAAAGCAGCCTCTTGTGCTTCTGCCTCAGCCTTTTGCCGACTACGCTCCGCCTCCCGCTGAGCTTTCGGATTATCCCTCGTGTCCGAGGTTGATACTTGCGCATGCACAGATGCGCCCAACGTACTTGCTACAAACAATGCAACTAAAACAATAAACTTTTTCATACATTTCCTTTCATTTAGGTTATTCATTCATTTAGGACCCTATGAGATTCATAGTCCCTAACCTTACTACAATAACAATGCCAAAGCGGAATTGTTCGCCGGACAAGAAGCATAGACACAACGAAAGCGCCGGAACACAAGGGTATTTAGTCCTCCTCGTGCTCCGGCGCAGCTATAGGTTCAACTGTTCTTGTTACTTTATGGCCACCTCGTCAATGAACAAGTAGGTCTTGCTACCCGCACCCGGATGCCACTTGGGCAATACCGGCGTGCACTTGCCGACTACGCGGACATAGCGTGTCTTGGTCTTGTCGAAGGTAATATCATCGCGCGTCAAGACATTGTTCTTGCTGCCCTTCTCCAACGTCGGGATGGACTTGGAGGCAATTTTCTTGAAGTTCTTCCCGTCGGCAGAGCCGTACACTTCCAGCCCCGTCAAGCCGAAGATGTAGTCGCCCGGCACGAGGTAAGTGCCTACGGACACGGACGAAATCTCCACCTCCTCCTGCAAGTCGATGACGGCATCGAAGTCCTTGCCGTAGAAGCCGACGTATCGTCCCGAACGATAGTTGTCATCACCCGTCAAGCCGTCCACCAGCACCGGGCCACCCTTGTAGGTATAGCTCTTTGACGGTTCGGAGTTCAGCGTGATGGGACGCATCGTGGCGAGGTTGTACTCCAAAGTAGATTCCACAATGCCTGTCTCACGACCATCGCGGATGGCCTTCGCCTTGATGGTGGTCGTGGCGTCTATGGTGAAAGGCTCCGTATAGAGCGTTGATTGCGCCGTGGGGTCAGTGCCGTCCAACGTGTAGTAGACAGGCGCATTGTCAAAGGTGCGCAGGGCAACCTTCGCTTTTCCGCCTTCACCGGTGGGGGTCGTCTCGACCACTACGTCTTCGATGTCTTCCTTATAATGGAAGCCATACAAGCTATACAGGTCGAGCTGGTGGCGCAGACGCTTCAAGAAGCCGTCCAAGTTTTTCTGGGCAGGATTGCTCCATTGCAGTTCGCTGAGGGCAGCGATGCGCGGCATCATCTGCCACTCCATCTTCAGGCTGTCCTTGGTCCACTCCGTCCAGATGCAAGCCTGCACGCCGATGATGTTCTTCTTCTCCTCGTCGGTCAGCTCGGGGATGGCCGGCTCGAAGTTGTACACGCGCTCAATGCTGCTCACACCCTTCAGGCGATTATAGCCCGGATTGCTGAAGTACAAGTGGCTGATGGGGCAGACGATGGTCTGGTGACCCAGCTTGGCTGCCTTGACCGCAGCGGGAACACCCGTCCAAGCGGCAACGGTGGTCGTTTCGGGGTCGGGATTGCCTTCGAGGATTTCATCCCAAGCCAACATCTTCTTGCCGCGCTTGGCGATTTCCTTCTCCACCTCGCCCATGAAGTACACCTGGAGCTGGTTCTCCTTGCTGTGCTCCTTGGTGTCGCGCAGGCCGAGTTCGCGGATCTTGGCCTGGCACTTCGGGCACTTCTTCCATTCAGCTTTCGGGCACTCGTCGCCGCCTATATGTATATAAGGTGCATCGGGGAAGATGTCCATCAGTTCGTTGACTACGTCCTTGGCGAATTGCAGAGTTTTGTCATTGCCTCCGCAAAGCACTTCCTTGAACACGCCGAACTTTGTCGCCACCTCATACGGGCCGCCCGTGCAACCCAGTTCGGGATAAGAGGCCAACGCGGCCAGCATGTGTCCCGGCATGTCGATTTCGGGGATGACGGTGATGAAGCGTTCGGCAGCATAGGCCACGATTTCCTTCGCCTCTTCCTGCGTATAGAATCCCTTGACGGGCGTGCCGTCGAATTTGCCGGAACCGGGCGCGGTAATGGTCTCCTTACGGACGGAGCCGATCTCCGTCAGCTTGGGATATTTCTTGATTTCGATGCGCCAGCCCTGGTCCTCGGTCAGGTGCCAGTGGAAGACGTTGATGTTGTGCAGGGCCATCACGTCGATCAGCTCCTTCAGGTAGTCCACCGAGAAGTAATGGCGGCCCACGTCAATCATGAAGCCACGGTAGCCATATAGCGGGTAGTCCTTCACCGTGCCGGCAGGCAAGGAACCCAACGCCTTGCCGCCCGTGATGGGGAGTGCCTTGTGGATGGTCTGTACGCCATAGAATACGCCGGCCTCGGTCTGTCCGTTCACTGTCACCTGATTGGAAGTGATGTTCAGCACATACCCTTCCTTCTGCGGGATGGACGGATCCAAGCCCAGCACGATACAGTTGTCTCCCGGTTCCGTGCCGAGTTTCACGGCTGTCCCGGTCACCTCTTTAATATAAGAAGCCAAAAAATGGGCGGTACGTTCCAGTTTTTCATTGCCGGCCGGATAGCAGATAGTCGTGGACGAACGCACCACGAACGGTTCGGCCGAAGCGGTTTCAGTGATTTCCTGTGGTAAAGGGATGACGTTCAGGTCACCGGTTTGGACGTCTTTCGGTCCACATCCGACCAAGGCGCCTGCGGTCAACAGACAGGCAACCCAGGTTTTGAATTGATTTTTTGTCATAGTGATAACTTTTTAGATGTTATATTGTGCAAAAATAATGATTTATTTCATTTCACGCTTGTGCTATTAATGTTTTTTCGTACATTTGTGCAATAATAATTCAACCAGAGCTTAAATTTAGTACTTAAATCCAAAATTTATGAATCTGCATTTATTTAGTAAAAGCTTTATCAAGCAAATGTCGCTTTTGGGAACGGCAGCCTTGTTGGCTTATCCGCAGGTGATAAGCGCCAACGAAGCCCAGCCAGAGAGCGACGTAGTGAGCATTGTCCAACAGACGACAATCGAGGTAAAGGGTGTGGTTTATGACCCCACAGGTATGACCGTTATCGGCGCATCGATTATCGAGAAGGGTAACCCGAGCAACGGTACGATTACGGACATCGACGGCAACTTCACGATGAATGTGCCGGAGAATGCCACGCTGGTCATCAGCTACATCGGGTATGTAACGCAAGAGGTGAAAGTGACGCCGGGCAAACCCATGAACATCACCTTGCAGGAAGACAACCAGATGCTGCAAGAAGTCGTGGTGGTCGGTTACGGCGTGCAGAAGAAGGTCAACCTGACCGGTTCTGTGGCCACAGTAAATGGCAATGACTTGGAGCAACGCCCTGTGGCCAATGCCACGCAGAGCCTGCAAGGTATGGTTCCCGGTCTATATGTGAACAACAGTAATGCCGGTCGTCCGGGCGCTACGGCAACCCTCCAGTTGCGTGGTCAAGGAAACCTATCCGGCACTGGCGCACCCTACGTGTTGGTGGACGGTGTGGAAATGGACTTGGCCGATGTGAACCCGAACGACATTGAGAACATCTCCGTACTGAAAGACGCCGCCGCATCTTCCATCTACGGAGCACGTGCCGCCTACGGTGTTATCTTGGTAACCACCAAGAAAGGACAAGAAGGCAAGACGCGCATCAGCTATCAAGGAAACTGGGGCTGGAGTTCTCCGACAGTTCTTCCAGAAATGGCCAATGCGTATGAATATGCCACCTACTTCAATCAGGCATGTATCAATGCTGGAGTTACGCCGCAATATAGCGATGCCAAATTGGCAGAAATCCAGCAATATATGCAGGATCCAAGCAGCGTGAATCCGTGGGGAGATTTAAGAGAAGGTGAATCCTTGGTTGCCGCCTTTGAGAATACGGCAAGAGGTGTAGGCAATGTGGATTTCTTCGATTTGCACTACAAGAACGCAGCCTTTAAGCAGACCCACAATGTAAGTTTGACCGGCGGTGGAGAGAAAGCGCAATATTATATATCGGGTGGTATGTATAAGGAAGATGGCATCTTGCGGTATGCGGACATCGACTATAAGCGCTTCAATTTCAATGCCAGCATAAACTCCAAACTTACGGATTGGTTGAAGCTGAAAGTCAACACCAAGTTTATGAACTCCGACAGTAATTCTCCGTTTGGTACTGGTGCTTATACTGAAGGTTTCTACCACAATTTGGCCCGTTTCCGTCCTACCATCAGTGTAGTTGACCCGAACGGCAACTTTACGGAAATGTCCATGATTCCTTATCTGCAAAGCGGGACAAATGCCAACACGCGCATGAATAACTTGACAATGACCGGCGGTTTAGAGTTGAACCCGATAAAGGATTGGTTTATTTTCTTCGATTACACCTATCGGTATAACACGACTGATTATTGGGCATTGAATGTACCGCCTTCCATTCCCGAAGCTGACGGAGAGACCTATACAGTCGCTACGAACCGTACAGATAATGGTGAATTGGGAGTAGCACCCGATGGACGGTATACACGCTATGACAGATCTACCCAATACCAATCCCTCAACTTATACACCAACTACCTGCTTACGCTGAACGATAAGCATAACTTTACGTTCATGCTTGGTTACCAAGAGGAATACTATAAATATAATTATTTATATGATTCCGTGACCGGATTGCTTTCTTACACCAATCCGAGCCTTGAATTAGCTACAGGTGATCGCACCACCATGGATACACGTTATGCATGGGCAACACGGGGTTTCTTCGGTCGTATCAACTACGATTTCATGGGCAAGTACTTGGTTGAGGTCAATGGCCGTTACGACGGTTCTTCACGTTTCGCTTCTGACAATCGTTGGGGTTTCTTCCCCTCCGTATCTTTAGGCTGGCGTATCAGCGAAGAAGCTTTCATGGAAAAGTCCAGAGACTGGTTGTCCAACTTGAAACTCCGTGTATCTTGGGGTCTGCTGGGTAACCAAGCCGGTGCTGCTTACTATACGTTCTCGTCCACCATGGAACCCACCACTCTTGGTAATTGGTATTTCAACGGCATACGCGAAGGCTATCTCAGCCCGGGCGAAGTGGTAGACTCCAACACTACTTGGGAAAAGGTTGACCATAAGAATATCGGTATCGACTTCGGTTTCTTCAACAACCAGTTGACAGGTACGTTCGACATCTTCCAGCGTGACACGCGCGACATGTTAGGCCCTTCGGTTGACTTGGCTGACATGTTCGGCGCAGTTGCACCTGAAACAAACAATGCAGAGATGAGAAACAGAGGTTGGGAACTCACCTTGCAATGGCGTGGAAAGATCGGCAAGGACATTGATTATTCAATCGGTGGTTCTATTGCTGATGCCACAGCTGAAATCACCGCTTATGATGGCGGTACTACTTCACCCGACCAAAACTGGTATAATGGTAAAAAGGTAGGTGAAATCTGGGGCTACAGAACTGACGGTATCATACAAACCCAAGAACAAGCAGATGCCTATAATCAGTTGGATTTGTCCTATCTCAGCTCTGAACTGTGGACTCCCGGAGATTTGATGTATCGAGATTTGGACGGTAACAATGCCATCGACAATGGTACGAATACATTAGGAGATATGGGCGACTTGACTATTATTGGTAACACGACACCGCGTTATGAATACACCATCAATGGATCTATTGCATGGAAAGGATTGTCACTGAGCTTGATGTTCCAAGGTGTCGGCAAGCGCGATTGGGCACCGGCATTGGCAACCTCTTACTTCTGGGGTTCTGGTGCTTATGCGCAAATGACTATCTTCAAACAACACTTGGATTATTGGACACCTGAAAATACGGATGCCTATTACCCCAAACCCTACACGGCCGGTAATGGTGCCATCAACAGATTCCGTAACAAGACTTCTCTGCCTTCTGACCGCTACCTCCAAAACGCAGCCTATTGCCGTTTGAAGAACATAACCATCAGCTATGATCTGCCAGAAGCATGGACGAGCAAGGTTGGATTGAGCAAAGTACAGGTATATTTCTCGGGTGAAAACCTGCTGACGTTCACGAAATTGGCTGACATGTTTGACCCTGAAGGCATCTTTACATACAACAGTGCATACGGATCTTCAACCGCTCAAGCTGGTAAGAACTACCCAATGAACAAGGTTGTTTCCTTTGGTGTTATTGTGAACTTCTAAAAAATGAAATGATTATGAAAAAGATATATTTACTGATAAGTTCGATTTTATGCTTGGGGCTGAGCAGTTGCTTTGACATGGATCAAGAACCCCAAGGAGAAATCTCTACTGCAGGTGCTTTCTCGACTACAAGCGAGATTCGGATGTACCTGAATATGTTCTATCAAGGCTCGGTACCTGTAAGTGGTGGTGGAACAGTTTCCAATTCAGCCATTAAAGGGCACCAATCCGGCACGACAGGCGGCATTGCCATGAACGAAGTAAACAGCGACAATATGTATAGCAATGCGCTTGACACAAGACTTGCAGGTGCGACTTCATTGGGAAGTGCCGCAGTATTGAATGACTACAAACCCATACGTAATGTAAATTTCTTGCTGCAAAACATCGAAAACTGCCAAGATAGGGGCGCAGAATATGAACAATGCTTGGGCGAGGCTTATTATTTCCGTGCTGCATACTATTACAACCTGTTGAAGAATTACGGAGGAGTGACGTGGGTTGACCAGCCACTTGACCCTGATACAGAACTTATGCGTGTAGGAAGAAATACCCGCACAGAGATTGCTGACTACATTCTGAGTGACTTGGATAATGCCATAGCAAATCTGAACGAGCAAAGCAGCAATGCTACAGGACGTGTCCACAGAGATGTGGCTCGTGCCTTGAAAAGCGAAGTAGCTTTGTTCGCTGCCACATGGGAGAAATACCATCGCGCAGAGAATGACCCATTCTATGATGATGAACTGACCGATTGGCAGGCAAAGGTTAATGATTGGTTGAACCAAGCTGTTGAAGCAGCACAAGCTGTTATTGACCGAGGTGTTTGGCAAATTTATGACACAGATAACCCTCTGAGTGACTACAACGATATGTTCAAGCAAATCGACATGAGTGCCAATCAGGAAGTTCTGTGGTGGAGACAGTATAATTCGTCTGCAAGCGTAGGTCATGCCACTACGCGCTACTTGGGCAATGGTGGCGGTCAATGCGGTGTTTCTTCCTCTTTGGTCGATGATTACCTGACAATCGAAGGTCGTCCTTTTGTAGGAACAGAGAAAATGGAAGCTAAACGCACCTATGGTACAGAATTAAGCCCTGAAGTTAGAGACCCGCGTTTGTCTCAGACCGTATTTGTTCCGGGTCAGACGTTGAGAACTACTCCCATGACCATATTTGAATGGCCGCCATTGAACGGAAGCAGCTTCAACCAGAACATGACGGGATATTCCGTACGCAAATATGTAGAATGGACTTCTACAGACCAAAACATCTATAATGGCGACAGAAACAGCCAGGCTGGTGCTATCCAAGTGCGCTATGCAGACATCCTGCTGAACTATGCCGAGGCTTTGGCAGAATTGGATGGTGCAGCTAACGCACAACGCATCATTTCCGCCTTGCATCCTTTGCGCGACCGTGTAGGCATGCCGGATGTGGACTTTCAACGCGAATACAACACGGAAGCAGATTATCCGTTCCGCAACTTGGATCCGTATATCCAAGCTGTACGCCGTGAACGCCGCGTAGAAAAAGCGTTGGAAGCATGTCGTTTGACCGACATCCTTCGTTGGGCTGCTGCTGATGAGCTGATTGTAGGAAAGACTCCTACGGGAGCATTGTTCACGGGCAGTGATTTAGAGCACGCTTATGATGACGATGACAATCCGATAGTTGAAGGTTCTAATATCCGCTTAACAGGTAGTGTGGGCGATGCAGAACGCTATATTGTACCTTGCGATATGTCAAGCTATCCTAATGGCTGGCAATTCAATGTCAACCGTGACTACTTGTTGCCTATCCGCACTGATATGTTGGGCGAAGTTGGCCTGACCGGCGGCATGTGGGAACAGAACCCCGGCTGGTAACCTTTTGAACCTCCCCTATAGCAAAGCCCGAGAATCCCGGATGTTCTTCCGATTCCCGGGCTTTTCTATATGAAAGCCGCAACATTTGCTCCCGGCAAAGACATATAGGATAAAAGGCAAGGTATTCAATAATAAATGGCAAACTATCCAATAATAGATGGCCAAGTATTCTTGCTTTGCCAAATATCCTTGTTTGCGGGAATCACAACACACCCTTGGAGCTGGGCAGTTCAAAATGGTAGATATCCCGCTTCAATGCCATCTTCATCGCCCGCGCCAACGCCTTGAAGATACCCTCAATCTTATGATGCTCGTTGCCTCCCTCGGCGCGGATATGGAGATTCATGCGGGCGGCATCGCTGAAGGATTTGAAGAAATGCAAGAACATCTCCGTAGGCATCTCGCCTATCTTCTCGCGCCGGAACTCGGCCTCCCACACCAGCCAAGGGCGTCCGCCAAAGTCCAGACAAACCTGGCAGAGACAGTCGTCCATCGTCACGGCATAGCCGTAACGCTCCATGCCCCGCTTGCTGCCCAATGCCTGGTAGACGCACTCGCCAAGGGCCAAGGCGGTGTCTTCGATGGTGTGATGCTCATCCACCTCCAAATCGCCTTTCACCGTTATCTCCAAATCCATGCCGCCATGCTTGCCAATCTGCTCCAGCATGTGGTCGAAAAAGCCCAAGCCCGTATGGATACAGCACCGCCCGTCGCCATCCAAGTTCAAAGCAATATGGATATCGGTTTCCCGGGTCGTGCGGCGCACTTCAGCCCTGCGCTCTCCGGCAAAAAGGAATTCAGCCACACGGTCCCAGTCGACGGTAGCCAAAGCGCAGACTTCCTCCAAAGCCTCATCGCCCCCCAATGCCGACTTGTCCTTCTGCAACAGGATGGCCCGGCAACCCAGGTTCTTGGCCAGCTCCACATCCGTGGCACGGTCGCCGATGACAAAGCTATGAGCCAAGTCATAGGCGGATTCATCCAGGTAGTGCTGCAACATGCCTGTACGGGGCTTGCGGGTAGGCGCATTATCCGCAGGCAGGCTGCGGTCTATGCAGATCTCGTCGAAAGTGACGCCCTCCCCCGCCAAGGTCTTCAACATCAGGTTATGGGCAGGCCAGAAGGTCTCCTCCGGGAAGGAGGGCGTGCCCAATCCGTCCTGGTTGGTGACCATCACAAACGCAAAGTCCAGCTTGCTGCGGATAAAGCCAAGGTTGCGCATCACCTTGGGATAGAACTCCAGCTTCTCCAGCGCATCCAGCTGATAGTCCACGGGCGGCTCGATGACCAGCGTGCCGTCCCGGTCGATAAAAAGTACGCGTTGCTTCATAAGTAAGTTGCAAGGATTAAGTAAGTCATCTGAATTAGTTTATACCCTGTTTCGTCCGTACTGAAACACTGTTTCGTCCGTACTGAAACACTGTTTCATCCGCACTGAAACACCGTTTCACCCGCACTGAAACACCGTTTCATCCGTACGGTGAAATACCGGCTTTGAGGCACGGATTACGCGGATTTGTATTTCCTCAATGCTTCCAACAAGGTCTCGTTCTCCGCCCGTGTGCCCACCGTGATGCGCAGGCAATTGCCGCACAAGGCCACCGCATGGCGGTTGCGCACGATGATGCCCTCGCCCACCAAGTAATTGTAAATACGCACGGCATCCGTCACCCGCACCAGGAAAAAGTTGGCATTGGACGGGAATACCCGCTGCACGCAAGGCAAGGCCGAAAATTCACCCTCCAGCCGGTTGCGTTCCTTCTTCAGCATCTCCACCCAGCGTTGCTTCTCATAGTGCCGGTGGAGCATCTCCATGGCCTGCTGCTGCGTCAGTTGGTTGACATTATAGGGATATTTAATTTTGTTGAAGATACGTATGATGTCAGGCGAGGCAAACGCCATGCCCAAGCGGATGGCCGCACATCCCCATGCCTTGGAGAACGTCTGCAAGACAATCAGGTTGGGAAACTCGTCCAGGCGCGACAGGAAGGAAGGTTCTTCGGAAAAATCATTGTACGCCTCGTCCACAACCACCAAGCCGTCGAAACGGTTGAGCAGCTTCACAATCTCATCCCGGTTCAAGTCGTTGCCGGTCGGGTTGTTGGGCGAACAGAGGAACATCAGCTTCGTATGCTCGTCGGCAGCTTCCAGCATCTGCTCAGCGGAAAACTGGAAATGCTCGTCCAACAAGACTTTACGATAGGCCACATCGTTAATCTCGGCCGCCACCAGATACATGCCGTAGGTCGGCTCGATGGCTACGACATTGTCCCTGCGCGGCTCGCAAAAGGCCCGAAACACCAAGTCGATGGCCTCATCACTGCCATTGCCCAGGAAGATATGCTCGGGAGCTACACCCTTCAGCTTGGACAGATTCTTCTTCAACTCCCATTGCAACGGATCGGGATACCGGTTGTTGGGTGTATTATAGGGGTTCTCATTGGCATCAAGAAAGACTGATGCCGACAGGCCCTGGTATTCATCACGCGCCGACGAGTAGGGCTTCAACTGCCAGATGTTCGGGCGTGTCAGTTCTTGTAAAGACTTCATTGGCAAACAAGTATTCAAAGTTAAATGATAATTTATGTGCGCGAAGCGCACAATGGTTAATGATAAATGGTTAATAGGCTTGTGCATGGTTCCTTTTGCTACGTATTAACCATTAACCATTTATCATTAATCATTGCGGCCTTCGGCCGCTAAATTCCTATTT
>JAHLFO010000021.1 GCA_018883785.1 Candidatus Bacteroides intestinipullorum | reverse complement strand
ATTTTGGGGTTTGGCGTCAACCAATACCGGCAATACGAAGAGGGCTATATGCCATCGGAAACCAACGGGAAAATATTAAAAGCTTGCCAGAACCCGATAATATTTGAGACCTTTGTGCAGAACTCCCGTGCCCAGCTTGGCGAAAAGGCATATACGAGAATAACAGGGCAACTGGAAACAGTCAAGAAACAGCAGGCGGATGTACGCCGTTCTCTCATTTTCGGAGAAGGCAAACGGACGGGAGCAAACGGCTTTGCCCCATTGTCACTGGAACGCCTGCGCAACCTGTTGCTGTACTTCATCCATGAATGCGAGGACGTGTTCAATACAAAGATGAACAAATTGCTGTTTTATGCCGATTTCTACCATTACCGGCAACATGGGCAAGCCATATCCGGATTGTCGTACAGAGCCATTAAATATGGTCCCGTACCCGTCCATTGGGATAGGGCATACAGCCTGTTTGACGATGTGCGTCAGGAAATAGTGGAGTTTGACACAGGGATTACCGGCACAAAACTGGTATCGGTATCCCAGCCGGACTTGTCCTTGTTCTCGGAAAGCGAAAAGGACACGCTCAGAAAAATAGCTGAAACATTTTCCCAGACAACGGCCAAGGAAATATCGCTTGTCAGCCATGACGAAGAGGCATGGAAGCGTTATGTGGGAACGGCGCAACTTATCAACTTCAGTGCGGCTTTTGAACTGAAAGCCGTATAGGAAAGGAATCCATTCATTTGACAACTTAACATTTGCAGTCTATGGATTGGATTCTTTTATTGGCAGTCGGCTATGTCTTCCTAAAGATTAGCGGAAAGATATTGAGGAAACTGTTTTCTCCGGGAACCACCGTCTTGTGGCTGGTAGCCTTGGGACTGTGCTTTGTGAACCTGTCGTGGCTCGGCCTGTTGATTCTCGCATGGAAGTACCTTTTTATGCCGATAGGCAACTATTACGAGAGGCAGCAATGCCGGAAAAGAAGAAGTGGCGGAACAGTCAGCAATGAGGGCATCATGTGGCTGATACCCATTTTATGGCCATTCCTGATAGCCAAGATGTTTTTCGGCGTCAAGCAATATAAGCCTTCGCTGGACGAGTATGACTATGAGCAGCATTTGAAAAGCAATGGCAGATAAAACGGTCAGCTTCCGCTCAAATGCGCCAATGCTTCTTCACGGGTTTCCTTGACCAATTGGAGCAAAATGGCCGGGTCGATGTGCTTTTTGCCGTATTTGGCGGTGATGTGCAAGTGCGGCCCGGTACTGCGCCCCGTGTTGCCACTGATAGCCACTACTTCTCCGGGTAGGACTTTTGCACCTTTCTTTACCAATGCCTTTGACAGGTGGCAATAACTGACGATGTAGTCACCGTGACGGATGGTGACATACTTTCCCGAACGCTTGTCGGATGACACCTTAACGACCTTGCCCGGCATCATGGCATAGACTTCCTCATTCCTTGCCCGCAAGTCAAGACCGTTGTGGCTTCTCCGCTTTCCTGTAAAAGGGTCTTTGCGTCTTCCATAAGGTGAAGTAACTATGATTTTCTTCAAAGGGTAAGACACGCTCATATAACAGCCTATCCAATGGCTTCGCATTTCTTCTGACTGTTTCCCTGCCATCGAGATAAGGGAAACAAGGTTGTCCGCCTCTCCGTTTTCGGGGAGGCTTTTTGTTTCTGTAGGTTCGGCCACTTCTTGCAATTTGTACAGTGGCTTGCTATATGCAATGGTATAGAACTGTGCTTGTAAGGACAAGCAACAGAATGATATAGTGAGTAATAGCCATGACTTTTTCATGGTGCAAAAGTAATATGTGATATGCGTATAAAGGGAAGGATGGCAATGGGAATGGCCATATTATAAGATTATATAGGGAATCAGACCTACGAATCAGACTTAGAGTGTGTATAAAAAGAGCCTGTCCTATAGACAAGCTCCACTAGTTCCTTTTATAGTGCAGTATGAAAGCCGTAACCTTCAAGTGCACTTATTTTAATGAGACCCAAAGATACAGCATTTCTTTGACATACATTCATTCTGCCATAATAAATACTCTCAAATTACTATACAACAAAAATTTGGCTAGGCTGACCGAAGAAGTGCAACCCGACTATGTGGTGCTGACATTGCCTATTGGGAAAACCCCACAAGAAAACCCGATAAGAAAGAAGTGAGAAGACAACAAATCTTAGAGTTCTGTACAGAACCCAGAACTTCATCCGACATATTGGAAATGTTAGGGTTAAAAGATAAGGAAAACTTGATGGAGGTTTATATAAACCCAATGATTGCCGGGAACTTGTTATCCATGACGGAGCCAGACAACCCGACAAGTCGAAATCAAATGTATGTAACCATCAAGGCTGCAAGATTCTAATTGCAGTTGTAAATAGAACAACCCAAAACCTGAATGGGGTTTCCCGGCATGAACGTGCCTTGGGAAGCCCCATTCTTCGTTTGAAGTATGATTGACAGTATGATTTTTCGCTATAGCTATAAATAACCTAAAATCCAAGCACTTTTCTTTCCGACATTTATTTGACTTCATTCTGCCACCTTACATTTGTCCGAGTATAACCATCATAACTTGGACGAATGAACAGATACAAATTCTCGGAAGAGGAAGTACCCTACGGCATCCTCGAACAATTCGGGCTTACGAGGGAGATGATAGGCGACCTGCCGGTGAATGTACTGCAAGCCATCCATTCGGGCCGCCGCTCACCCATTTTGCCCATCCGTGTGGATGATTCGGAAGGCAACACCATCCATGCAAGAACACGCTTCTCGTTAGTGCGGCGTGAGGACGACACAGCCGATGTGCTGTTTTATCCCGTGCTGGTGGAGAGCCGCTTAGAGCGTTTCAGCGAAGCACAGAAACAACGCCTGTTGGATGGAAAGGCAGTTATTGCACCGATGCAGGGAGACAGTGACAATCCCGTACAGGCGTTCCACCAGATTGATTCCGGCACGAAGCAAATCCTCTCCGTACCCACGCCCGTCATCGGGCGCAACCTGCAAATCATAGCCGACGAGTTCCACCTTTCCCATGCGGAAATCAACTGCCTGCGAGTGGGTGAACCGCTGACCGTGGCCGAGGGCGATGAACTGATGACCATCGGCATCGACCTGAACGAGCCTACGGGTCTGTTGGTGTGCGCGGGTGACAGTGTGCAATGGAAGCAGGAAGCGAAACGCGAGTGGGACAAGTGCAACTTCGGCTGTTTTGGCTGCTGGGTCGCAGACGGCGAGGGCGGTCTCGACTATGTGCACGAGGACGACTACACCGAGGAAATGTGGAACGAGTTGAAGCGGAGCAGCCAGCGCAGGATGCAGAACGCCAACACTCCCAAAATGTAAGACATCATGACAAAGGAAGAATACTACCCGGAAGAAACTCTTGTGGAAAAAGTACAAAGCGGTGAATATGGTTGGAAAGACTATGTATGGCACCATTCGAGGGAATGGAGGACGGAATACGAAAAGTACTGCCGCCTGCGCGACCTGCCGATGGACGACGACACCGCCTTGCGCTTCCTCGACATGAAGCAGGAGGAGATAGAAACTGCACTCGCCGACGGCGATGCCTGATTATCGTATAACAGCATGAGAACAACCAAAGATGAGCATACGAAAGAATACCACCCCCCGCCCCTTGGAACTGCCGCCGGAGATGCAAAACCTGTTGGCCCGCAACGGCATGAGAGGACATATAGCGGGAAGTAGCGAAGGCTTTGTCCTGCTTGTGCAGGGGCATGACTCCCCGTTGCTTTCCTATCCCATTACCGAAAAGCAGTTGCAGGCACTGACCGACTGGGGCACGAACTACGCAAACCGAAGGTGCTACAACACCTTCGCCAGCATCGTAGCGGCAGATTTCGACCTGCCCAGGGATTTCGTACACGCACGGAACGCCAACGGACGAGTGGCCATGGGGCTGCACGGCTACCGCATCGGTGCGGGCGAATACGGGCGGCTTGGACACCCATTTCCTTTGCGCCACCCTTGGGGAGCCTGCTTCCTCGACTGGACACCCCGGCAACAGGACGGCTTCCACCTGCGACGCATCGGCGGCAACCTTTACTATCCCGGCGCACCGATGGTACCCAACCGGCCTGACGGACGCATGAAACCCGGAGAACTGCAAAGCGGCGGTTATGGCTTCTATTACAAAGGGCATCCTACCACCACGGTAGCAGGACAGGATGTGTTGGAGAAACTGGAAACTATCATCACGCCCTTGCAACCCAGACCACGCCCCACCGAGCCTGCCAAGCCCTATCACACACTCATTACCTCACCAGTCTATTTCACCAACGAGAAATGGCAGGAATGCCTGGCAAGCCACGGCATACTTATCAATCCCGAACGCAAGACGCTGACCATACAATCCGCCTCCATTCCCGCAGACCTGCAATATGACTTGAAAGAGGAGGAACTGGCTGCATTGACCCACAATTCCGCGCAGGAAATGCCGGTGGAAAAGCGGCTGGAAATCATCAATGGCATCATCAAAGAGGACTTTTCCATTCCCATCACGATGGATATGCTGAACAGCGACAAAATGATTGCCATCGAACTGTATCCGGCTGTCATGGAAGACCTGAACCGCCAGCTTGCCCAAGCGGAGCAACTGGAGCAAGGAATGCAGGGATTGCAAGGCGGGCAAGGACAATATGCCAATGAAGGGTTATCCGTAGTGCCCGAAGAAAGAGAACTGCCCAAAGGAACGGAGGTGATGGACGGTAACGACCTTGCTTATATCCATCCCGACAAGGGCTGGTACAGGGAGGGGCGGCACGGACGGGAGGTGACGGTGGACGAGATTCGGGTAGAACCTACCGAGACCGAGGGCAAGTACCGCATGACCGCCGTCATTGACGGAGAGGCCGTGAGCCACGAAATCACCCAGAAGCAATATGACAAGTTCATGGCCATCGACGACTACCACCGCTTGAAACTGTTTTCCAAGATATTCGGGGAAGTGGACATGAAATCGAGGGACAACGTGCCGTTGGGAACGAAAATCGGGGCGGCTTTGTTGGCGGGCGTGGCCGTTATGGGCGAACTGGGCCGTGGCCCACGCCCCGACATCTACTTAGAAAGGCACGGCCCTCCACCCCCACGCTGCTATTTCAAGCCCGGTGTGGACACACCGATGGATGTGGCGGCACGCAACTACGAGGCGGCCGTGAACACGGAACGAATGCAGCATGAAATGAGGCATGGAATGTGATTCAACGAAGAATGAAGAATTAAGAATGAGGAATTGAGAATTGGTCATGGCAGAACTGACTTACGAGGATTACAAAAGGCGACTGAGCATACAGGAATTGCTGGTGGACGCAGGCTATCGGCTGAACCGTCGTGACGGACTGCGTTATCCGTCGTATGTCCGCATTGACAGCGACGGGCGCAGGGTGCGCGGCGACAAGTTCATCGTCACCGGCAACGGCTTCTGCTGCTTCCAACCACCCGAACGCAAGAACTACAACGTCATCTCCTTCATCAAGGAACATCCCCACTTCTTTGCCGAATACACTCCGGGGATGTCCGCCGACCGGTTGGTCAACCTCGTATGCCGCCGCCTGTTGAACGAACCGCAGGAAATCCGTGAAACAAGGATATTCAACCCCGGCAAGGAGGGCAAACCGTTTGATATCGACGAATACGACCTGCAAGCCTTCCGCATGGACGATTGGGAAAGCCAGAAGAAGTTCTATCCCTATTTCAAGAACCGAGGGATAGACCTCGACACCCAACGTGCCTTTTGCGGCCATTTCTTCCTTGCCTCCAGACATCGGACGGACGGCAAGTCGTTCACCAACCTCGCTTTTCCATTGTCACTGCCCGCATGGCCGGGCAAACAGATTGTCGGTTTGGAAGAACGCAGCCGCCCCAATGCCGAGGGGAAGACCGCTTACAAGGGCATGGCGGCAGGGAGTAACGCCACCGAAGGCATGTGGATAGGCAGGCTTGAGCAGCACCGCAGCGATGTGGGCTATACCACACCGCTGTCGGGAGCAAAGGATGTGTATTGGTTTGAGAGCGCCTTCGATGCGATGGCGTTCTACCAAATTGAAAAGAAGGAAAATGTGGCATACGCCGACTTGGGAAATGCCGTGTTTGTTTCCACGGGCGGTACCCCGAGCGTGCGGCAGTTTGCCGGGATGCTGGAGCAGACACCTAATGCCAACCACCACCTCTGTTTCGACCGCGACCGCGCGGGGCAACTCTATGCCGTGAATTTCACCTTGCAGATGAACGAGAGGGTGTTCAACTCGCATACCACCAAGAAAGACACCTTGGTTGTCACAGACTTGAGGGGGAAATACGGGCGGCATGAGATGGTTGTCACCACTTTTGACTTTGACGCCGTCTGTAAGGAACTCGGCTTGGATAAGCAGCATATCGATTACCGTCCTCCCAGCGAAGGTTACAAGGACTGGAACGACCAACTCTTGGACAAACGGATGGACGAGAGCATGGAACAAGATAATACAGAAGAAAAACAAACCAGATTCAGGCGATGACACAGATTAAATCACAATCCCCATTCATGCTGCCCGGCACCCTGCAATTACGACCACGGACGTTGCAGTTTTTTATCGACAACCTGCCGTTGCTGACGCTCGACCTGTGCGGTTACGCTTGTGCCGGGATGGACGGAATGCCGTTCAAGGGATTGTTGCTTTGGTTGTCAGTGGCCATGTCGTTGGTCTTGGCTTACCGTTTTATCTACCTCAAACGCATGATTTACCGCATTACGGACGAACAACTGATATATGAACATGGGGTGATTACCCGGAGCAGCGATTACGTGGAACTATACCGGGTAGTGGATTTCGCCGAGCGGAGCAACCTGCTGCAACAACTTTGCGGGCTGAAAACCGTGAGCGTCCATTCAGGCGACCGCACCACGCCACAGCTTGACATCATCGGCATGGGGATAAATGACGATTTAGTGACTGTCATCCGTGGACGGGTAGAATTGAACAAACGAAGAAAGGGAATCTATGAAATTACGAACCGTTAAGATATGGGCCATCGTATTTGCCTTGTGCGCCGGCATCCGGGTACAAGCGCAATTCGTACAGACCAACCCTTTGGAATGGTTGGCCTTGGCAGAAGGCAACGAGGCTATCAATAGCCAGATACAAGACCAGATTGAAGGCCAGACTAAAACGGCGGTCTTGCAGAACACCATCGCCGCCGAGTTCAACCGCATCCATGAATGGGAACGCAAATACAGCGACTACCTGCAAACGGTGGAAGGTTATGCCTCCTCGCTGAAAGCAGCCACCACCCTGTATGAGGACGGGGTACGCATTTTCATCACTCTTGGCAAACTGCGCAAGGCCATCACCCACAATCCGCAAGGCATTGTCGCCACGATGAGCATGAACAACCTCTATATTGAAACGGCCACTGAACTTGTTTCGGTTTATACGCTACTCAGAAATGCCGTAGCTACCGGAGGGCCGCAGAACATGCTGACAGGTGCAGAACGGAGCGAAACCCTCTGGGCTTTGTCCGACAGGCTGGATGCTTTCAGCAAGAAACTGTACCTGCTGCATCTGAGCATCCGCTACTACACCATGACTGATGTGTGGAACAGCGTCACGGCCGGGATGATAGACCGTAGCAACGGGGAAGTGGCCCATGCTGCCTTGGACAGATGGAGGAGGGCGGCAAAAATCATTCAATGAAGAAAAAATAATGATGAATGAAGCATGGGAGGGATAAAGAAACATATCGTGATAATGGGCTTGCTGCTTGTTTGCTCGTTGCAATTAAAGGCGCAAATCGACCCGACCCTGGCCGGGATGGTGTACCTCTATACCGAAAAGGCGGAAGACCAGTTGAAGGCACAGGAACGGGCGATGCTGATGCAGACCACCGGGCATATCTGGACACGGGAGGAAGTGGAAGGCACGACGGACATCCAACGGAAGTTCAACGACTACCTCGATTCTTTCCGCGACATCATCAGTTATGCGGCACAGATATATGGCTTCTACCACGAGGTAGGCAAGTTGGCCGAGAACATGGGAAGCCTGAACGACCAGCTGCGCAGCCATGCGGGGAACGCCATTGCCGTGGCACTCACCCCGAACCGCAACCGCATCTATCAAGAACTGATATTGGGCAGCGTGGAAATCGTGAATGACATCCGGCAAGTATGCCTGAGCGATACCAAGATGACCGAGAAACAACGGATAGAATTGGTGTTCGGCATCCGGCCGAAGCTGAAAGCGATGAACAAAAAACTTCGCCACCTGACTTTGGCGGTGAAATACACCTCGCTGGCCGATGTGTGGGCGACCATTGATGAAGGGGCAAGGCCGCAGAAAGCGGACAAGGCAGAAATCGCCCGTGCCGCTATGAGGCGGTGGAAAAGAAACGGAGATTTATAAACGGATATAGAAACATCAATAAAACAATCACTGGATATGGGAGGATGGTCAAGAATATTGGGTTTCGGCAAGAAACTGGTCAACAACTCCGTCACACGCTCGATGGGCGGCGCGATAGTGCATCCCCAGCGCACCCTTGCCGGATTCGGGCACGCCACCAAGACCGCAGTCGTCGGAGGCGGCATGGGTTACCTTGCGTGGGAGAACATTGTGAACGACAAGCCGGTAGTGCGCACCGTGGCCGACGTGCTGGTCGGTGAAGAGAACGTGGACAAAGGAGTGGAAATGGCCGGGCAAGCCGCCGACCGTGTGGAACAGGCTGTTGACAAGGCAGGTGAAGCCCTGCAAGGCGTAAAGGATGGCGTTTCCACCATGAACCAGACATGGGGAGGCATCGGAACGTTCTTAGGCAACCTAACTGGTGGGAACGGTTTGGATATGTTCGGCAATTTCTTCTCCAACTTGGGAAAAGGAAACGTGTCGGGCTTGGGAATGCTCGGCTTGGTAGCTTCCGCCTTGTTGGTGTTTGGCCGTTTCGGCTGGTTAGGCAAGATAGGCGGCCTGCTGCTGGGCATGATGCTGATCGGTAACCACTCACGGATTGAGCAGACGCATCCCATAGGGCAAACGCCGCAGGAGGGCCAGGAACACCAAGGAGGAATGCGAAGATAAAACGGAAAGAAAATTGACAATAACGAGAATATGGACTATACACAAGAAATGAACCTTGTTTCCGCAAGCGGCTACTGTATGCCGTTTGAGGAACGGGACGGCGAAGTGAAGATGCTCTTGGGCTATGGGGAACAGGCCCATCCTAAGAGCGGCGAGACGTTTTTCCACCACGGCGTGGATTTCGGTACGCATCGGTACATACTGGCCGCAGTGGCCGACGGCGTGGTGACGGGAATCGGGAGCACCCCCAGGCAGGGGCTGTTCCAAGTGACCCGGTACGGCAAGTATGAAGTGACTTACGCCCACCTGGCAAGGGCAATGGCTCCGTTCGGGGCAAAGGTAAAGGCAGGGAGCGTGTTGGCCATCAGCGGCGACCTGCTCCACATGGAGGTGCGGTATGACGGAGAAGAAATCAACCCCATCGACTTTCTCACCATGATTTATGGCAATTTGAAGATGATGCAGCAACAAGGACATACCGGTATGCCCGACTTCGACACCCTCGAAATGGAGATACCCACTGACTATGACGATGACCGGGAGGAAATCGAGCAACTGATGCTCCGCTTCTATCCCGACTACCTTACGGACATCGCGGGCGGACAATACAAGGTATCCGGCCATACCGTCCAGTCGCTACGCAATATTTTCTCGCTTTCGGCTATCCGCAACTATTTCTATGAGGTGATACCCTCGTTGGCCAACCCGCTCGGCATCGGCAGCCGCTCCATACCCATCGCCGCCAAGGTACAAAACCTGCTGATAGGCGACTTCCTGGACTACTTGGCGTTCCGTCACGGGGTGTTCCTCTCCACGTTGGACGAAAGCGGTAAAAAAAAAGACTTGACGAAGCGGTAGCCGCCATCGGCGTCACCGACCCGTTGGAAGGACTGGAGATAGACGTGCGCAGTTTCGACATACCCAGGCTTGTCACCGTCTATCCCGACCGGGCCGGTTTGCGTTGGTGGACGAAAGCCTGGTTCAACAACAAGGAGGATGGGGAAGCCTCGGTGGAGATCAACCGGCAAACGGCGGTGGGCTTTATCCACGATGAGATAGCCAAGGACACCCTGCTGGAGAAATACTATCCCAAGCAGATGGAAGCCTGCCGCCATGCGATAGAACAGACCAAGGAACAACTGATGAAGCAACTTAACATCCTATAATAGCATGAGCAAGGAAATACAACATAGCGAACGGTTTGCCG
Source organism: Candidatus Bacteroides intestinipullorum (assembly GCA_018883785.1). GTDB lineage: Bacteria > Bacteroidota > Bacteroidia > Bacteroidales > Bacteroidaceae > Bacteroides > Bacteroides intestinipullorum. The sequence goes on along the minus strand of JAHLFO010000021.1, from coordinate 7,785 downwards.
AAGTGGAATACTGCCTACAAAGCTACTTTGACACCCATTTCGTCCCTGTCATGCGTAGCGTGAAGGACTTCCTCGGCAAGAAACAGGCGGAAGAAATTGGCGAATACGCACTCAGCCCGGCGGGGTTGCTTGGCAGCTTTGCCGCCGGTGCCACGGGTATGCCGGACAACACCCTGCAGTATCTGCGCCTGACGGGTGAATGGAACAGCAAGACAGCAGAGGACTATGTGGAGATGTGCCGTGAGCGCATCGCCGGGAACAAGGATTTCACATCCGACCTGGCACTGTTGGCACATGAATGGCGGGAGGCCGTGGTCGCCGAGATTGGCAGGGAGCAGTACGACAAGCTGTCTGCCCGGTTAGGTGGCGACCTTGCATACGCCTACGTGGACTACCGGGTGGAGCAGATGATGGTTGACCGTATGGTCAAAGAGCAGATGCCCAAGTCATCGGTGGAATATGTGCTGCGCAAGGGCATGGAGGGAAGCTTGTTCGGGTTTGCCGATTCGTTGATGCGCTCCCCCTTACAACAGGAGATAGCCGCAAGGGGCGAGGCCGCCTATAACCCTTCCACCGGGGAAAAGTGGGCCGGACGCGGCGTGTCATTGGCTGCCGATGCCGTGGCTACCGGCGGCATCGCATCTTGGGCGGCACTGGCAGGAACGGTGGGCTTGGAAGCCGCTTCCTACGGTGTGGAGTGGTACATCGAGGGCAAGGAGAATGCCGGAAAGAAACCGCCCACCGTAGAAGATTGCATCAGCCGTGCCGTGTTCGGTGCGGAGGATAACGTGTTCACTGGCTTCCGCAAGCAAGGAAACAAAATCCTATCCTACGAGAACGACTATGTGCTGTCGGTCAACAGCCAATTGGCCAAGCCGATGGGCATCCTTACCGAAAGACCGGTATGGGCGGATTGGATGGAGCAGAATACCCTACCGGATTTTCCCAGCCTCCAGTCAATGTTTCCCGAGATATTTGAAGACAAACGCAACGATGAACGCTACAAGAATATGCCCTTGGTTGTGGCACCCGGACATGAGGAAGAATACTTGGCTGAGCAACAAGCCTTGCAAGAAGAACCAAAGGGTATAAACAGCTTGAACCCCCTTTCTACGGACGGGCAAGCACCGACATCAGACAGTCAAGGACCGACATCGGACGAGCCACAAATGCCACAATCGCCCCGACAAACTAGACAACCAGATCAACAGCCCTCTAATGAAAACGGTTGGGATGGACTGCTCAGGACATTCGGATTAGACGGCATCGGCGGTGTGGGCAGGAACCTGGGCTATGTTGTTTCCATGCTTCCCGATGTGCTGATAGGCTTGTTCACCGGTCATACCAAATCATTCGGGGTAAAGGACAGCCTGCTGCCCATTGCCTCCATCTTGCTAGGCATGTTCATCCGCAACCCCTTGTTGAAAATGGTGCTGATAGGCATGGGCGGCTTGAACCTGCTTAACAAGGCCGGACAGGAGGCTCTTGACCGGCAAGAAGAGACATCGGCCAAACAGCTGTATAAACCCTATCCCGATGAACCGTTGAATGCAAGGCTCGCCCATCCCGTACTGCAAGGAGACAACCTCTTTATGGACATCGACGGTGTGCCGTGCAGCATCCTGTTGCCATACCATGCCGCCGAAGCCTGCCGGGAAGGAGCATTGCCGATAAATACCCTCGCCAATGCTGTGCTGGCCAAGCATGAGGAAACAAGGCAAATGACCCAAGAAAACTACCGCGCATCGGAACAGACCTTGGAAGAAGGCAGGGAAAGGACATTTGGTATCAAGTAAAACTAAACTGAAGATATATGAGCAAGGACAAAAGCCCACAAGAAAAAGCTGCCGTGGAACGGGAGAAGGAACTGCTGTCTGGCGCATTGAATGGCGCGGCAATCAGCGGCGGCTATTGGTTGAACGCTTCGGGCAGGACGGCTCCAAGGTTTTACCCGAAAGGTCCGGAAGTCAGCCCGTTCAACGCCCTCATACTCGGTATGCACGCCGACCGTGGCGGTTACAAAACCGCCCGCTATTTCTCGTTCAACGAAGCTAAGAAACACGGCGAGGCGGTGCTGCAAGGCGAGAAAGGAGTGCCGTTCCATTGGTACAAATGGGAGAAGTACGTCAACCGCAACGACCCGAGCGACACGATGTCGAGGGAAGACTACCTCCAGTTGGACAAGGAAGAGCGGAAACAATACAAAGGGGTGCGCAACCGGGAGATACGCATCCTGTTCAACGTGGACCAGACCACGCTGCCCGATTCCATTCCCGAAACCTACCGTGCCCTATTGGAGAGCCACGGCGGCATCAACGACCGGGGCAATCTTAAAGCGGAAGAACGGCAGTTGCGGAATGCCGTCAACCATTTCGTGGCGCAAATCAAGGAAAACCTCGTGCCCATACGCAAAGACGGTACCGGCACACCCCGTTACGACACCGCCAAGGATGCCGTCTATATGCCAGACCAAAAACATTTTTCCTCTTACCCCGACTATGTGCAGGAATTGGTGCGCCAAGTGGCAAGCGCCACCGGCCACCGGCAACGCCTTGCCCGTGAAGGCATGGTGATGCAGGGTGGGAAAGCACCATCGGAAGATGCCGTGAAATATGAACGGCTGGTGGCCGAACTCGCTGCCGGAGTGAAGATGATGGACTTCGGCCTGCCGGCCAAGATGTCAGCGGAGAGCCTGCCTTTGGTGGAATACTGGACACAGGAACTGCAAGAGAACCCCACCCTGTTGGAAGCCATCGAAACGGACGTGAACAATGCCGTGGAGGTGATGCGCAAGGCAGAGCGTGGCGAGAAAATAGAATACGCGACCTTGCTTGACCACAAGCGCACCACCGAATTGCGCGAGAAACAGAAGCCGCAAGTGGATTCAAGGGAGAGCGCCATTCTGATCGACATCATCCGCAAGGGAGGCATGGGTGTGGACAGCCGGAATTTCGCCTCTCCCGCCGAGAAACAGGCGTTCCTGGAAAAGTTCAATCTGGGCTTCTATGACAAGAAAGTGGAGGAAGCGTTGTTAAAGGTGCATGATGAAGACCCTGAAGTGATGGAAATCGCCTTTACCGAAGCCGTCCATTACGGCACACAGATGGCGGAGTCCTGCAAGGAATATATGCCCGCCGAATGGAATACCAAGGGCAGCTATACGGTGTCGGACAGCTTGAAGGGGATACCCGACCGCTCTACCAAGGAGATGGTCATCGTGCGCGACAAGCAGACGGGCATCGTGGATGTCGTGCTGCCGGCCGGAGCGTTGGAGGGCGGTCATGTGGCCTTTCCCGATGGCGACAAACGCCCATACTGCTTGACACCGGACGAGGTGATGAACGCCCAAGAGCGGTCTGAACGCGGGGCAAAGGCGGTGACGAACAACCTGCCCGGCTTCTCCAAAACACGCATTGATAGCGCCTTGCGGGCGCAAGGGGCTACATTCGTCCGCTTCTTCAACAAGGATGGCTTGCTGGGCTTCCGTCCCGATGACAGTTATTTTGAGGGCAAGGAGGTGACCACGGCCAAATTGGAGGGCAAGGAACTGCGGACACTCTCGTACATCGACGTGTCGGAAGCGGTAGAAAACGCAACCTCCGTGCAGTTCGACCGCATACAGATGTTGCGTGACGATGACGGACGCTGGGCGTTGTACCTCAAACCGCAGGGAGAAACGTCATTCAGCGTCTATCCCGACAAAGAGGATGTCAACCGTTTCTTCACCACCATCAAGCAAGGGCAACAGGAAGCGTCCGCCGAAGTACGCCGCAGCTTGGCCAATAAATACTACGCCCTGGCACAGAACAGGCCGGAACTGAAAGTGGACTTGTTTGCTGGTCCCGCCGAGAATGCCGACCTGTCCAAAATCAAGCGGGTGAATATCTTCCGCACCAAGGACGAGCGCATTCTCTGCGCCCCGGTCATCGACGGCATAGAGAAAGTGCAGCCGAGGCTGGTGACACCCCAGCAGTGGCAACGAATGTGGGCGGCGGAGGATATGGCCGAATATAAGACCTGTCTGGCAGCCAAGCTCTTTGCCGATGTGTTGCAACAGGCAAACGCGCAGGCCCAATCACAAGAATCCCATCAAGGAGAACAAACCCGCATAGCATTTGATGCCAATGCCAAGGGACAACCATTTACCCCGGCTATGCAGGAACAGTACGACCAACTTAAAGGCAAGCACCCCGATGCCGTGTTGCTGTTCCGGACCGGCGACAACTATCTGGCCTATAAGGAAGACGCACAGACCGCCTCACGGATATTAGGACTTGATGTAGTACATGGAGATAAAGCAGACATCGTTTCCTTCCCCTTCGGGGATTTGGACACCCATCTTCCCAAACTTATCCGAGCTGGGCAACGGGTAGCCATCTGTGACCAGTTGGAGAATCACAAGCAGGCGGTAAGCCAAGAGAATGAGACACGTGTTGGGCGTGGACGATAACAAAGTATTGACAATCATAAGATTCTGATATGGGTAAGAGCAAGAACGAAACATACGCGGAACGATACGCAGCATATGCGATGGAACAGATGCGTCGGTATGGGATTCCGGCCTCCGTGACACTGGCACAGGGCATTTTGGAAAGCAGCAACGGCGAAAGCACCTTGGCAAAGAAAGAGAACAACCATTTCGGCATCAAGGCCACGCAAGGCTGGTTGGACGGTGGCGGCAAGTATGGCTTGTACACAGATGACAAACCCAATGAGAAGTTTTGCAGCTATGACAGCGTGGCCGATTCCTACGAACACCATTCACGCTTCCTTTCGGAGAACCAGCGGTACGCCGGTTGTTTCGACCTGCAAGCTGATGACTACCAAGGCTGGGCGAAAGGACTGGAACAGGCGGGATATGCCACGGGAGGCAACTACGCTGCCTCGCTCATCGGTATCATCGAGCGGAACGGGCTTGACAGGTACGACCGCATGGCGATGGAAGAGATGCAGGCGCAAGGCCGGACACCCGGCGAGGACAGGGACAGCCTCCTTGCCGGAGAGAGCAAGGATTATGCCTTTCCGTTGGAACGGGCAGAGTTTCTGTTGGTGACTGTGCCGTTTGGCGAACAGCGCAGCATCACCCTTCCAACGGACAATGAAGCCGTATTGGCCACGGAAGACAATGGCAAGGTCGTGGCAGTGGATGCCGGCAAATCATTGATCGTGGAGTATGCACGGGCAGATGGAACCACTTATCAGGTCAGCTACCAAGGCCTGACGAGCACCCATGCCAAAGTGGGCGATACGGTAAACGCCGGGCAGCAAGTGGGCGTGTCAAGTGACAACCTCCAATTCGGTGTGGCGCAACTCTCCACCGACGGCGCCAAGCGTGACATCGACCCTGCGGCATACTTGGCAGAGATTGCCCAAAAGGGGAAGATTAACCTGCAACTGATGCACGATGGCAAGGATTTGTTGGCAAAATACAAAGCCACAGACGGCACGGCTATCGACACAGGCCTGTCGCCGGATGAATGGATGAAGATATTACTTTCATCGGAGGACAGCAACGAGCACCTCGGTTACGGTACTGACCCCATTGTGGAAATGACCATTACTATGTTCACCTCGCTTATGGCTCTCGCCATGCAGATTGACAATAAGGAGGAACAGATGAGGATGGCTACCGAAGCGGCCTTGAGCAAACGCATCGACCTCTCGGCATTGCTGCCCGCCTGCAAGGAGTGCGTGTTGGAGGTGCAGGACAACGGCCGCCCCATCCTGCATATCGACAGTGGCGACGGCAGTTTCTCGCATGAACTGACCGCATCGGAGATGAACCGCCTTTCCCTTGTCCTTTCCGATACGGGTACCATGGCAGAACAGAAACGCAGCCAAGTGGCGGCAATTGTGGGCGGCATCGCCCTTTCCGGGCAAGTGGCTCGGAACTATGAGCAGGGAATGGAACAACATAACGGACAAGGCGAGAACCTGCAAATGAGATAATAGACAAAATATCGAATACATCACCAATAAAGGATAACCATATGATTAAATGCAATGTGACAATCAACGGCACGGTCAGCCGGGCGGTGACGGTGCGGACCAATAGCGAGGGACAAACATTCATCTGCTTTGGTGTCAAGACCTCCATTCCCGCCAAGTCGGGAGCGGGCAAGCAAGTGGAAATCTCCGTGTCAATGGATGGAGGTGAATCGGACACCAACCCATATGCTGTGGGTACAAAGGTAGAAATGCGAGGCATGCTCACTTTTCGCAAGCGCAGCGACAACCTATACTTGAATTTCCATGCCGATGCAGTGGATTTTACCCCTGCATCCGACAAGGACAACATAGAGGGCGACATTGAATTTCGCGGCACCATCGGCAAGCAGGTGGAGGAAAAGACTGATAAAAAAGGCGGCAAGTATCTGGTGTTCTCGGCTTTCAGTACCGAGAAAGATGGCGATGCCTTCGCTTTCACTTGGGTGCGTTTCATCCGTTTCTCAGCTGAGCGGGAGGCATTCCTTGTACCCAAGACAGGTATAACAGCCAAAGGCAAGCTGGAACTGTCAGCCTACCTTGACAAACTCAACATTGCTTGCCGGGTGGAAGAGTTGGCAGAATGGGTAAAAAAGGAGCATAACAACCAAACACAAGCGTAGGCATGGCAAAGAGGAATGATTACCATAGGGATGGCCCGTCGGCGGAAGACCGGGCGTTGGAACGATTCACGGAACTGATGATAGAAAAGATTTCCACCTTGAAAAAGGACTGGTCGAAGCCTTGGTTTACAGAAGGCATGATGAAATGGCCAAAGAATCTTTCGGGCAGGGAGTACAACGGGATGAATGCCCTCATGTTGGCATTGGAATGTGAGAAAAGGGGGTACGAGCTTCCTGTATTTTGCACCTTCGATGCCGCGCTTTCACTCAATTACAGCAAGAAGAAGGACGGCTCGCGTCAGCCTTTAGTGGATGAGAACGGGGAAAAGCTGCCGTTGGTATCCGTGCAGAAAGGTGAGAAATCGTTTCCAGTGTTCATCACCACCTTTACCGTAGTGGACAAGGAAACGAAAGAGAAAATCAAATATGACGAGTACAAGCGGCTGTCGGATGAGGAAAAGCAGCGGTACAATGTCTATCCGAAGATGAACGTATATAACGTATTCAATGTAGACCAGACCAATCTCCGCGAGGTTCGTCCCGAACTATACGAGAAGATTCGGTCTGCCAATGCACTGAAACCACCCGTAAAATTGGAAGGTGAGTCATTCTCGTTCGCCCCATTGGACGAAATGGTGGATAAAGGGCTATGGGTGTGCCCCATTCGCCCCATGCACCAAGACCGTGCGTATTACAGTATCAGCAAAGACGAAATTGTTATCCCTGAAAAGTCGCAGTTTGTAGATGGGGAGTCCTATTACGGTACCATGCTGCATGAAATGACTCACAGCTCCGGGCATGAAAGCCGGTTGAACCGTTTGAAACCTGCCGCATTTGGGTCAGAGGAGTATGCAAGGGAAGAATTGGTGGCCGAACTGGGCAGTGCGCTGTTGGCCTCGCGGTATGGCATGGCAAAACAGATAAAAGAGGAATCAGCGGCTTACTTAAAATCGTGGCTGGGCAGCTTGCAGGAATCACCGGAGTTCTTGAAAACGACCTTGTTCGATGTAAAAAGAGCCACCTCGATGATTTCGCAGCAGATTGATGCCGTGCAAGAACGCATCGAAGCCAAGCCGGACATCATGGATGTGGACGGTGACGGCAATACGCAGGAGGTGGCGCATGAGGACAGGGAACTGGTGGGGGCTATAGCGGAAGACTATGTGCCATATCGCCG
>JAHLFO010000020.1 GCA_018883785.1 Candidatus Bacteroides intestinipullorum | reverse complement strand
CAACGTGGGCGACAACGTGGGCGATGTGGCCGGCATGGGCGCCGACCTCTACGAGAGCTATTGCGGCTCCATCCTCGCCACGGCTGCGCTGGGCGCCGCCGCGTTCCTCCACGCCGACGACCCGCTGATGCAGGTCAAGGCCGTCATTGCCCCCATGCTGATTGCCGCCGTGGGCATCCTGTTGTCGCTGGTGGGCATCTTCGCCGTGCGCACCCGGGAGAATGCCCGGATGAAGGACTTGCTGGGCGCGCTGTCGCTGGGCACCAACCTCAGCTCCGTGCTCATCGTGGCGGCCACCTTCCTGATACTTTGGGCGTTGGGCATAGACAACTGGAAGTGGCTGTCGTGCGCCGTCGTGGTAGGCCTGCTGGTGGGCGTGGTCATCGGACGCTCTACGGAGTACTACACCTCCCAATCCTACAAGCCGACCCGCCGCCTCAGCGAGAGCGGCAAGACGGGACCTGCCACGGTCATCATCTCAGGCATCGGGCTGGGGATGCTCTCCACGGCCATACCGGTCATCGCCGTGGTCGTCGGCATCATCGCCTCCTACCTCTTCGCGTCGGGTTTCGACTTTAACAATGTGGCCATGGGCCTGTATGGCATCGGCATCGCCTCCGTCGGCATGTTGTCCACGCTGGGCATCACGCTGGCCACGGACGCCTACGGCCCCATCGCCGACAATGCCGGCGGCAACGCCGAGATGTCCGGCCTGGGCGAGGAAGTGCGCCGCCGCACGGATGCCCTCGACTCGCTGGGCAACACCACCGCCGCCACGGGCAAGGGCTTTGCCATCGGCTCTGCCGCGCTCACCGGCCTTTCCCTGCTGGCCTCCTACGTCGAAGAGATACGCATCGGCCTGGACCGCCTGGGCACCACCACGCTGACCGTGGGCAATGAGCAGATACCCTTGCAGGATGCTACCTTCTTCGACTTCATGCACTACTATGACGTCACGTTGATGAATCCCAAGGTGCTGTCCGGCATGTTCATCGGCTCGATGATGGCCTTCCTCTTCTGCGGGCTGACGATGAACGCCGTGGGGCGTGCCGCCTCGCGCATGGTGGCCGAGGTGCGCCGCCAGTTCAATGAAATCAAGGGCATCCTGGACGGCCGTGCCGAGCCGGACTACGAGCGTTGCGTGGCCATCTCTACCAAGGGGGCGCAGCGCGAGATGGTGCTGCCCTCGCTGCTGGCCATCATCGCCCCCGTGGCTACGGGCCTCATCTTCGGCATCCCGGGTGTGATGGGCTTGCTCATCGGCGGGTTGAGCGCGGGCTTTGTCCTGGCCGTCTTCATGGCCAATGCAGGCGGCGCGTGGGACAACGCCAAGAAGTATGTCGAGGAGGGTAACTTCGGCGGGAAGGGCAGCGAGGTGCACAAGGCTACCGTGGTGGGCGACACCGTGGGCGACCCCTTCAAGGACACGTCCGGACCCAGCCTGAACATCTTGGTGAAACTGATGAGCATGGTGGCCATCGTCATGGCGGGGCTGACTGTGGCATGGAGTTTCTTCTGATAAGTAATCATTCCTATTTAGTTTATACTATCGATGTATCTGTCATTCTGAGCGAAGCCCGTAGGGCGTAGTCGAAGAATCTCACTACATGCATTGTCCAAGGGAATCGTGTCTTTCGGGAGATGTTTCGACTTCGCTCCGCTCCGCTCAACATGACAGGCACACATCATAAAACTAACCGATTATTTTTTAGCCGTGCCGACGCTTGCAAGCCTGTGTCTCCAGGCCGACTAGCGTCGGCACGCTTGTTGAGAAGCACTGCTTACTGCGCTTAAAATCTCTGGATTTGCCAACTTCACATAGCAAAATGACCCTGTTCGTCGACCGGATATGTGAAAACCTGTTAAAAAAAAATGCTATCTAAAAAAAAGTGGGCACTTATCGTTCTTTTTGCATAATTATTTGCTTTACTTTGCAGGAAAGGGCAAATTTTTGTCATCTTGAATAAAAAAAATCACATTATGCTAAAAGGACTTAAATCTATCAGCGCATTGCTCCTATGCTGTGCCATTAGTGGCGGGACAGTGCTTGCAGCGCCCAGTGAAAGACAAGTTTCTCAAGCCAACCAGCAGCAGGATGGTACTTGCACGGGTGTAGTAGTGGATGAAACCGGTATGACCGTAATCGGTGCATCCGTAGTAGTGAAGGGAACAACCAACGGGGCCATCACCGACCTCGACGGTAAGTTCCAAATCCGTAACGTCAAGCCAGGAGATGTCATTGTGGTCACCTACGTGGGTTATTCGCCTATCGAGGTGACATGGAATGGACAACCGATCAACATCACGTTGAAGGAAGACAGTGAGATGCTGGAAGAAGTGGTGGTTGTAGGTTACGGTACGCAAAAGAAGGTCAACCTGACAGGAGCTGTGGCTATGACGGAAGGCGACATTCTGGAAAACCGACCTATTTCGAACATCGCCCAAGGTTTGCAGGGCGCGATTCCCAACTTGAACATCACGATGCCCAGTGGTAATCCTAATGCCACAGCCACATTCAATATCCGTGGTATCACCTCTATCAATGGTGGTTCCGCGCTTATCCTGGTGGACGGTGTGGAGACCAACGATATCTCCTTGCTGAATCCGCAGGACATCGAGAGCATCTCCGTGTTGAAGGATGCTTCGTCCGCTGCCGTGTATGGTGCGCGTGCCGCTTTCGGCGTGGTGCTCATCACGACCAAGAAAGGTAGTAAGAACCAGAAGGTGACGGTGAACTACAATAACAACTTCTCGTGGTCATCGCCTTCACGTTTGCCGGAAGGCATGAGATCTGATAAGTGGATTGATGCCATGGACCAGGCCAACCGGAACGGTGGCGGCGGCGACTATGCATTCAAGCAGGCATTGACCGAGGCCATCCATGCGTATTGGGATAATCCCGGCACTCCGTCTGCCTTCCCGGATGAGACGGGTGCTATCACATCTCCCGGACAATGGGCATACGCCGGTAACACAGACTGGTTTGATGTATTCTATAAGGATGCAGCCTTCATGCAGCAGCACAATGCCAGCATCCAGGGCGGTACGGACAAAAACACGTATTACGCTTCCATCGGCTATAAGGGACAGGATGGCCTGTTGGCTTACGGTACGGATACCTATAAGCGCATCAACATGTCGTTCAATTTCACCACGCAGGTGACAGACTGGTTGGAACTGGGCTTCCGTGCTAAGTACAACCGCAGTGAGTCTGACGAGCCTAACACACAGGCTTATATGGGCAGTTCGCCGTATTATGAAGTATATCGTGCATTCCCGTTTGTTCCTGTATATCTTCCTGATGGGAAAAACTTTGCAGCAATGGAAGGTGATGGCTTCAACTACAACTTTGCGGGTATCTTGGCAGAAGCCGGACGCTTGACGAACAAGTATGACGACATTTGGTACACGGGTTCGTTCAACCTGACTCCCATCAAAGGGCTGTCTATCAAAGGCGACTACACTGGGAACCGTTATTTCAACACCAGACGTGCCCACTACAAGACTATCTATCAGTTGAACCCGGATGGTTCGTTCTTGACAAAGGGATCTCCGAACAACGCGGAGATGACCAAGTATGATGATACGTACACAGCTTTCAACGCATGGGCTGAGTACAAAGGAACCATCAAGGACGATCATTCTTACACCATCATGGCCGGTTACAACCAAGAAAAGAAAACTACCAGCAATATGTATGGCTTGGCACGTAACCTTTACCTGAATGACTTCCCCATCCTTGATCTGGCGCAAGACATCGGCAGTCTGAGCGAGGCTGCCACGGTTTGGGCTGTGCAGGGCGCGTTCTTCCGTATTAATTATGACTACAAGGGCAAGTACCTGTTGGAGGTGAACGGCCGTTACGACGGTTCGTCCAAGTACGCCTCTGGCAGCCAATGGGGTTTCTTTCCTTCTGCCTCCATCGGTTGGAGACTTTCGGAAGAAAAGTTCTTCGAGCCTGCCCGCGACCTCTTCCAGAACGTCAAGGTGCGTGCTTCTGTCGGCTCGCTGGGTAACCAGGTGACCAATGGCAATTTCGACTTTATCAGTACCGTGGGTAGCGAACAGTTGAATTATATCATTGGCGGCAGCCGTCCCAATGGCATCACGGCTCCTACGGTGGCTTACATCAATACGACATGGGAAAAGGTGACAACAGCTGACTTTGGTTTGGATATCAATATGCTGAACAACAGACTGACGGCTTCGTTCGACTATTATATGCGTTATACCAACGACATGATTGTGTCCCGTACTTACCCGAACACGATGGGTTCCAGCGGTGGTAAAGAAAACTTGGCCAACATGCGCACCAACGGTTGGGAGTTGAGCATCAACTGGACAGACCGTATCAAGGATGTGCTGGGCAGCCCGTTGGAATATAGCGTGGGTGTAGGCATCTCGGATGCATTCTCTACCATCACGAAGTATGACAATCCCACCGGTACGCTGAACGACCTCTATGAAGGTATGAAACTGGGTGAAATCTGGGGTTATACCACCGAAGGTTTTATTCAGACCGTAGAAGAGGCCGCCATCGAAGCTCAACGCCAATCCTATTTATCCAATACGTGGATACCGGGCGATATCCGCTATGCTGATATCAACGGCGATGGCGTGGTGAACAACGGTGATCCTACGAAAGGCCCCACCTACACCTTGGACAATCACGGTGACTTGAAGGTGATCGGTAACCAGACCCCGCGCTACCGCTTCAATATCAACTTAGGCTTCAACTGGAAAGGCTTCGATGTGCGTGCCTTGTTCGAAGGCGTCATGAAGCGTGATTTGTGGTTGGGCGGTGATATATTCTGGGGCTATACCGGCATTTGGAACAGTGCCTTGAACGATTACATCGTGGATAATTCCTGGTCAGAGGACAATCGGGATGCTTACTATCCGGTTCCTTCGTTCTCTGGCAACGATCGCAATCGCAAGGAGCAGACCAAATACCTGCAAAATGCAGCTTACATCCGCTTGCGTGACCTGACCGTGGGTTATACGTTCCCGCAGAAGTGGTTGCAGCCGTTGGGCGTACAGGCTTTGAAAGTGTTCTTCAGTGCGCAGAATCTGTGGGAGGCCACCGGTCTGTATAAGTACTTGGATCCCGATATGACGGGCAGCACGTATCAAAATACGGATAACGGAGCTAATAAAGTAGGTACCATCAGCGGTGATATGAAGAGCTATCCATTCTGTCGTACTTTCTCGTTTGGTATCAATCTTACATTCTAACTACCTAAAAAAGAAAATTATTATGAAAAAGATATCTATCTTGGCAGGAGGCTTGTTTGCACTGGCGGCTGTGTCGTCCTGCGATTATTTGGATCTCGAGCCCTTGGATGTCATCGGCAGTGACCAGTTCTACGAAACGGCCAATGCCGTGGCCTTGGAGCAGTATTGCAACGACCTGTATCCCAAACTGATTGTAGGATACGGCGCCCCGAATGGTTATAGCTTTGGTATGTTGGGAGATGACGAAGCGGCTGATGACTTCCTGCCGTGGGAACGGAACACCACCAGTTTCGGCCTGCGCACCGTACCCACAAGTGCCAGCGGCACGGAATGGCAGTGGGTGAACATCCGTGCCTGCAATGACTTCTTGAACAACTACCAGCGTTCACCGGAGACCGACGAGGTAAAGCACCGTTATGCCGGCGAAATCCTTTTCTTCAAGACGCTGGATTATTATAACAAACTGACGACTTACGGCGATGTTCCGTGGCTGGATAATGTGTTGAATCCCGGTGATGAAGGTTTGTACAAGGCACGCGATTCCCGCATCTTGGTGGCACAGAATATGCTGCGCGACATTGACCAGGCCATCGAATGGCTACCCAAGAAGACGGATGTTACCCGTGTCAGCAAGGATGCCGCTTTGGCACTGAAGGCACGCTTCTGCCTGTTTGAAGGCACGTGGCGCAAATACCACAATCTGGATACGGAGAACAATCTCTATCTCCAAGAGGCATATGAAGCGGCTTGCGAACTGATGAAGCCCGAATATGGCTACTCGCTCTTCACGACCGGCGATCCGAACACGTCATACCACGAACTTTTCGTGCAGGACGACCAGGCCAATAATCCGGAAGTCATCCTTTCCAGGGCTTATGACCCTTCTATGTCCTTGGGCAATAACATGTGCCGTCAGTTGTTCGTGGCTGAAGCCGGATACATCAAAGGTCTGAGCAAGAATCTCATTGACACGTATTTGTGTGCGAACACGGGATTGCCCATCTCGTTGTGCAACTGTCCCGGACATACGCACTATACGACTTTGATTGCCGAATTAGTCAACCGTGATCCGCGTCTGTTGCAGACGACGCCCAATCCGGATCCCAATGGTGTGAACCACTATTACAACACGACGGCAACGGCTCCCAACATTGCCACAGTCACGACTACGGGCAATGCCACGAAATCTGCCACGGGCTATCCTTGCGTGAAGTATTACGATGCCACGGAGTATTCTTCTACGCATGGTCAGGGCACAATGGACGCTCCGGTGTTCCGTTTCGGTGAAATTCTGTTGGTTCGCGCCGAGGCGGCTGCCGAACTGGGCACTATCACGCAGCAGGATCTGGATGAAACCATTAATGCCTTGCGCGACCGTGTGGGCTTCTCGCACCACCTGACGGTGGATGTTCCGTTTAATGATCCTGTCATTGCGGCCGATTATCCCAATGTGCAGGGTAGCAATGCAGCGCTGATTCGCGAAATCCGTCGTGAACGCCGCATCGAGATGTTCGGCGAAGGCGTACGCTATGACGACGTTCGTCGCTGGGCTTGCGGCAACTTGCTGACTCAACCGCGCCGTGGCGTTAACATCAACGGTGCCGGTTATACGGAGGAGGAAAAGCAGGCTCTGATTGACCAAGTCGGTGTGAACGAGAAGGGTGAATTGCTCATCTATTCTGTACGTTATGACGGTCAGAACCCCGAACCTCAGTTCGAAGACCCGAAGGATTACCTGTCACCCATCCCGACAGACGAAATTGGTGTAAATCCGAACCTCGAACAGAACCCGGGTTGGTAATTGTAGAGATATATGGATTTTTTGAATAGCAAAATGTTATATCCCAAAAGCTGATTCATAAAGTGGATCAAATGGAATCCCTGTCACCGTGAGGTGGTGGGGATTTTTTCTTTGCCGGTCATTGGTTATTCGTTTAAGTATTATTGGATGCTTGGTCATTTATTCAACAATACTTCACCTCTTATCCTTGGATACTTGTGCAACCGGTTTTACGGTCAGGTTTTCCTTCTACTCGATTTGCAAAATAATGAGGAAAAGCCTTTGGGATAAACGAAAGTTTATCTATCTTTGTGGTGTCAATGAAAACAAGATAATGGATAAGGAATTTGAAAAGTTGGAACTACACATCGTCCGGTTAGAGCAAGCCATCAGGCAGATGTAGCGATTGAGAAGTATGGGAATACCGGAAGAAGTGATTGAACAGAAAACAGATGAATATCTGGATGCGATTCTGGAAATCCGCAAGGAAATTGAGAAACTGAAAGAACAAAAGTAAAATTTTGGGGAGGAAGATGCTCCTCTTCCCTGCAAAAAACTAACAACTATGGAGAAAGATTTGAAGCAAGAACTGGAACTGTTGCGGCAAGAATTGGGTACACCGGCTTTCGATGAACATCTGAACCGAATGGAAGGCGTATACATCTCGGAAGAGGACAAGAAAATGATTAATGAATACGTGAAACTGATGCTGGAGGATATTGGCACGGAACTGCAGGAAGTCCGGCATGAAGTAGAGGTATTGAAAGCTGTCAAGGGCATTTCGGACATGATATCCTTCAAGTATATTGCCGAAAACTACTTCAAAAAGTCGAAAGCCTGGTTCTCGCAACGTCTGAACGGCAACTGTGTACATGGTAAGGAATGCCGCTTCACCGATGAAGAACTGGATA
Source organism: Candidatus Bacteroides intestinipullorum (assembly GCA_018883785.1). Taxonomy (GTDB): domain Bacteria; phylum Bacteroidota; class Bacteroidia; order Bacteroidales; family Bacteroidaceae; genus Bacteroides; species Bacteroides intestinipullorum. The sequence goes on along the minus strand of JAHLFO010000020.1, from coordinate 9,169 downwards.
CGTTGCGGTTTGCGTTGCAAGACATCAGCAAAAAAATTGGTTCCCTTTCCATCTAAGGATTGTTTTTATTGACACTGCCTGCACCCGGAACCAGTGCTGAGTTCGGGAAGGGGTGTGCCGAAATATAAAATGGCACGTAGATGACACTGATTAAACAGATTTTCGCAGATTTGTCTAACTGTAAATCAACGAAGTATAATCAGTGGTCATCTGTCGCATCTGCGTCATCTGCGTGCCATTTTATATTTTGACCCACTCTCTTCCTTTTTGGGTATGCCGGACTGGGTTTCATGCTCTTTTTTGACCAAAACAATTCCTTGATTTCATTTGCACACTTGCCGAAATCAGCTTATATTTGTCCATGCAAATATGATAAGGAAAGGAGTAAATGATGGCAGGTAATTATATCCGTTTTGATTGGGCCATGAAACGCTTGTTGCGCAATAAAGCCAACTTTGGCGTGTTGGAAGGGTTGTTGACTACTTTATTGGGTGAACGTATTGTCATTCAGAAACTGCTGGAAAGCGAAAGTAACCAAGCGGATGAATTTGATAAATATAACCGCGTTGATATTCTGGCCGAAAACAGCAAGGACGAACTGATTCTGATAGAGGTGCAGAATAATAATGAGTATGCTTATTTCCAACGGATGCTGTTCGGAGCTTCCAAACTGGTGACAGAATATATCAACCGGGGAGAAGGCTATGATAAGGTGCGTAAGGTATATAGCGTAAATATCGTATATTTCGCGTTGGGGCATGGCACGGATATTGTCTATCATGGAAAGACCGAGTTCCGAGGCATTCACAACGGGGAACTACTGGAACTGAGCCCTTTCCAGAAACAGACTTTCAAGGTGGACGAGGTGAGCCAACTCTATCCCGAATACTATATCTTGAAGGTTAACGACTTCAATCGGGTGGCCAAAACTCCGTTGGAAGAGTGGATTTATTATCTCAATACGGGGGATGTGCCCGAAGGAGCTTCTGCTCCTGGATTGGAGGAAGTAAAGGAACGTCTGAAACTGGACCGTATGACCAAGGATGAATTGAACGCTTATTATCGGCATCTGGATAATATCGTGATCTTGCGCGACAACATCTTCACGGAGCGTGCTGAGGGCCGTGCTGAAGGCCGTGCTGAGGGCTTGGCTGAAGGTCGTGCTGAAGGCTTGGCTAAAGGTCGTGCTGAAGGGCTTGCTGAAGGCTTTGATAAAGCCAATAGACAGCATGCCCGTAGCATGAAGGCAAAAGGCATACCTGTATCTTTGATAGCAGAGATTACCGGTCTTTCTGACCAGGAAATCAAAGAGTTGGATTGAATGACTACAGGGGAGGATATCGGATTATCACGAAAAAAACATTGATGATGGATTTTTCCTTTTTAGTTCTTATCTTTGTGGCGAAATAAACATCAATCGCTATGATTAACCAACAGCTCTTGCGCCCCGAAAGTATTATCGTTGTGGGCGCATCAAACAATATCCATAAACCGGGTGGCGCCTTGCTGCGCAATCTCATTCAGGGGCAGTATGTCGGCACGCTCTATGCTGTCAATCCCAAGGAGGCCGAAGTGCAGGGGGTACGTGCCTATCCCTCGGTGCAGGAGGTGCCTGCGGCCGATCTGGCCGTGCTTGCCATCCCTGCCGCCGCTTGTCCCGATGCCGTGGAGGTGCTGGCCGACAAGGGGGTTAAGGCTTTCATCATCCTCTCCGCAGGCTTTGGTGAAGAGACGCACGAGGGCGCCCAGCTGGAGGAACGTATCCTCCGCACGGTCAATGCGCACGATGCCGCCCTCATTGGCCCCAACTGCATCGGCCTGCTCACCACGTGGCACCACAGCGTCTTCTCGCAGCCTATCCCGCAATTGCACCCGCAGGGCGTGGACCTCATCTCCAGCTCGGGCGCGACGGCTGTCTTCATCCTGGAGAGCGCCGTGACCAAGGGCTTGCAGTTCAACTCCGTCTGGTCCGTGGGCAATGCCACGCAAATCGGCGTGGAGGACGTGTTGCAATACCTGGACGAGCATTTCGACCCCGAGCATGATTCGCGCATCAAGTTGCTGTACATCGAGAGCATCGGCGACCCCGACCGCTTGCTCTTCCACGCCTCGTCGCTCATCCGCAAGGGATGCCGTATAGCCGCCATCAAGGCGGGCAGCAGCGAGAGCGGCAGCCGTGCGGCATCGTCGCACACAGGAGCCATCGCCAGCAGCGATTCGGCGGTGGAGGCCCTCTTCCGCAAGGCGGGCATCGTGCGTTGCTTCTCGCGCGAGGAGCTGACCACCGTGGGCTGCGTCTTTACCCTGCCCGAACTGAAAGGGCGCAACTTCGCCATCGTCACCCATGCCGGCGGGCCGGGCGTCATGCTGACCGATGCCCTGTGCAAAGGCGGCCTGAATGTCCCCAAGCTGGAAGGCCCGCTGGTGGACGAACTGAAGGCGCAACTCTATCCCGGTGCCGCCGTGGGCAATCCCATCGACATCCTGGCCACGGGCACACCCGAACACCTGGCCCTCTGCCTGGATTATTGCGAGGAGAAGCTGGACAACATCGATGCCGTGCTGGCCATCTTCGGCACGCCGGGATTGGTGACGATGTATAAGATGTATGACGTGTTGCACGAGAAGATGCAGCATTGCCGCAAACCCATCTTCCCCATCCTCCCATCAGTCAACACGGCAGGTCCCGAGGTGGCCGACTTCCTGGCCAAGGGGCACGTGAACTTTGCCGACGAGGTGACGCTGGGCACAGCCCTGACCCGCGTGCTCAATGCCCCGCGTCCGGCCAACAACGAGATTGAACTGTTTGGGGTGGACGTGCCGCGCATCCGCCGCATCATCGACTCCATCCAGGGCGACGGCTACATTCCGCCCTACCAGGTGCAGGCGTTGCTGCGCTCGGCAGGTATCCCGGTGGTGGACGAGTTCGTGTCCGTCAAGAAGGACGAGGTGCTGGCCTTTGCCCATCGGGCAGGCTTCCCCGTGGTGGCCAAGGTGGTAGGGCCGGTGCACAAGTCGGATGTGGGCGGCGTGGTGCTGAATATCAAGTCCGAGCAACACCTGGCCTTGGAGTTCGACCGCATGATGCAGATACCCGGCGCGACCGCCGTCATGGTGCAGCCCATGCTGAAGGGCACGGAGCTGTTCATCGGCGCGAAGTATGAGGAAAAGTTTGGCCATGTGGTGCTTTGCGGTCTGGGCGGCATCTTCGTGGAGGTGCTGAAGGACGTGTCGTCCGGCCTCGCCCCGCTGAGCTACGAGGAAGCCTACTCGATGATCCGCTCCCTGCGTGCCTACAAGATCATCAAGGGCACGCGCGGACAGAAGGGTGTCAACAAGGACAAGTTTGCCGAGATCATCGTGCGACTCTCCACCCTGCTGCGTTTCGCCACGGAAATCAAGGAGATGGACATCAATCCGCTGCTTGCCACAGAGAAGAATGTTATTGCCGTGGATGCCCGCATCCGCATCGAGAAGCAGAAGGAATAGCTTATCTCGTCGCCCAATCCTCCCTGTCCAGGTTCCGATACCCGATGGCTTCCGCCAAATGTCCGGGAAGGATATTTTCTGCGCCCTCCAGGTCTGCGATGGTGCGGGCCACCTTCAGGATGCGGTCGTAGGCACGGGCAGAGAGGTTGAGGCGGGTCATGGCGGCTTTGAGCAGCCGGAGGCCGGTTTCGTCCGGGCGGGCATGGCGGGACAGCAGGCGGCTGTTCATCTGGGCGTTGCAGTAGATGCCCGGTTCGGAGGCATAGCGTTCCTCCTGGATGCGGCGGGCACGTATCACCCGTTCGCGGATGATGGCGCTCGACTCGCCCGGGCGGGCGTCGGCCATCTTCTCGAAGGGTAGGGGAGTGACCTCGATTTGCAGGTCAATGCGGTCCAGCAGCGGGCCGGAGATGCGGTTGAGGTAGCGTTGCACCTGTCCGGGCGTGCAGACACAGGGCTTCGTGGGGTGGTTGTAGTAGCCACAGGGACAGGGATTCATCGAGGCTACCAGCATGAAACTGGCCGGATACTCCACGCTGTACTTGGCGCGGGCGACGGTGATCTTGCGATCCTCCAACGGTTGGCGGAGCACCTCCAGGACATTGCGGCTGAATTCCGGCAGCTCGTCGAGGAAGAGGATGCCGTTGTGTGCCAGGCTGATTTCGCCCGGTTGCGGGTTGGCGCCTCCGCCCGTCATGGCTGCGTTGGAGATGGTGTGGTGAGGGGAGCGGAAGGGGCGTGTGGTGATGAGGCCGCCCTCGCTGCCCAACTTGCCTGCCACGGAGTGTATCTTGGTCGTCTCCAGGCTCTCGCCCAGCGACAGTGGCGGCAGGATGGAGGGCAGTCGCTTGGCCAGCATGGATTTGCCGCTGCCCGGCGCGCCGATGAGCAGGATGTTGTGTCCGCCGGCTGCTGCCACTTCGAGAGCACGTTTCACGTTCTCTTGGCCTTTGACTTCGGCAAAGTCATAGTCGAAGGTGCTTTGGCGGGCAAAGAATTCCTCGCGGGTGTTGACTACCGTAGGCTCCAGTTCCCGTTTTCCCTCGAAGAATTCCACGACCTCGCGTACGTTGTCCGCCCCGTAGACGGCCAGCCGGTTGACCACAGCCGCCTCGCGGGCATTGACCCGGGGGACAATCATGCCTTCAAATCCCAGTTCGCGTGCCTTGATGGCGATGGGTAGCACGCCTTTGATGGGTTGCAGCGTGCCGTCCAGGCTCAGCTCGCCCATCAGCAGGAAGCGGGGCAGGCGGTTCTGTGCGTCCTGGATGACCCCGGTGGCGGCCAGCATGCCGATGGCCAAGGGGAGGTCGTATGCCGCTCCTTCCTTGCGGATGTCGGCAGGCGCCATGTTGATGACCAAGTGCGTCTGGGGGAGTTGCATGCCGCTGACCTGCAACGCCGAGAGGATGCGTCGGTAGCTCTCCTTGACGGCAGCGTCGGGCAAGCCCACGAGGAAGAACGTACAGCCTCGTGTGCTGTTCATTTCCATGGTAATGAGGGTGGCGTCGATGCCGATGACGGCCGCGCCGTAGACTTTGATTAGCATAGGCTTATTTTATTTCCTTTTCCACTTCGTCCGCTGTCAGGTTGGTGCCCAGGATACGTCCTTTGGGATTGACCAGGATGTTGAAAGGCAGGGAAGTGACGTAGAGCTTCTGCACGGCTTCCGAGTCCCACCCTCGCAGTTCGCAGCCCTGAGCCCATTCCAGGGTATCGTGTTTGACGGCTTCTTGCCATGCCGCTTTGTCCAGGTCGAGCGAAATGCCCATCAGGGCCAGTTGCTTGTCTGAGTCGTCTTTCTTTCTTGCTTTTTTCTTCTTCTTTTGTGCTTCGTATAGCGGGCGCAGGTCGGCGTTGGCACGGCGGCTGGCGGCATCCCATGATGCCCAGAAGTGGATCAGCAAGTATTGGTCCTTGAAGTCGTTGCGCGTCAGCTTCTTGCCGTCGGCGTCAAAGGTCTGGAAGAAGGGTAGAGTGCGTCCGTCCTTCAGCTTCTCCTGCTCTTCCAGCACATTGAGCAGGGCCACCATGCCGGGGCGGTCCTTCACCTCGCCGGTCAGGGGTTCGGCCAAGCGCTCGATACGGTTATAGTCGGGGTTGGGCTGACGGAGAAAATACGTCTCCAGCAGGTAGGCGCTGACGGGCGAGGCGGGGTGTGAGCGGATGAAGTCCTCGGCCTTGCTGCGCAGCTCGCGTGCCGTGGGGGCATCCAGAGCAGCCACTTCTTGCCGGAAGGCAGTCAGTTCGTCGTTCGTCGTGTTGCCCGTCACGGTCAGGGCGTCCAGGGCGTCGGCCGATCCTTGGAAGGTGATCTGTTCGCGCCGCTCGGCAAAGAAGGGGCATTCCGTCCCGTCGCTGAAGATCAGCCAAAGCCCCGTGAGGGTGTCTACGGACAGCGTGTCGGCAAACCGGTCGGCCTTCACCGTCAGCGTGTCGATGCGGTCGAACAGACGGTCCATGCCGCACACCAGGATGGTGTCATTGCCCAGTCCCTTGATTTCGCCGCTCAGGCGGGCGGCATCGGTTGTCGGTTTGGTTTCGCAGGCGGACACCAGCAGGGTGGCCAGCAGGCAGAAGATTATGCGGATACGTTTCATGTCACAAGTCTGGATGAGGGTTTGTAATGGTTTCCGCCTGCGAATGTACGTCTTTTTGCCGGGATAAGAAAGAAATCCCGCTTTTTTTGCCGTCCGGGGGCTGGATTCCCGATTGTCTACAGATTCTCCCCGTAGTTTTGCATCTATCTAAATTGTAATAACCAATGCGAAAGAGACTGAACTCCATCTGCCTGTGCGTCGTGTTGCTGGTGGGCATGTGCATACCGGCCGAGCTGTGGGCGCAACGTCCCGATTTCACCACTTGGCTCAATCTGGGAGCCGAATACGAACTGCGGCATTCGGGCTTCACGCTGGAGAGCGGCCTGGAATGGCGCACCGAGGACCGTTTCCGGCAGACCGACCGCGTGGGCTGGAACGTGGACGGCAGCTACAAGCTGCTGCCTTGGCTCAAGGTGGGCATGGGCTACGAACTGCACCTACGCAACCTGGACGAGGAGGAATGGGGCTTCCGTCATCGCTACAAGCTGCAAGCCACTCTCTCCACCCGTGTATGGAGCCGTCTCAAGGTGTCGCTGCGCGAGAAGTTCCAGCACACGCTGGACGGGGACGAGGAGAACGAACTGCGCCTGCGCACCCGCCTCAAACTGGCCTACGACGTGCCCCGCAGCGGCCTGGAGCCTTACGTCTCGGTGGAGATGTACAACGGTCTGGCCCGCGGCGAACATTTCGACGTGACCCGTGTGCGCTATCGCGGCGGATTGGAGTTCCCCGTCATCGGGCGTTGGGAAGGTGAACTGTTTTATATTTACCAGGACGAGCCGGACAAGGCGAAGCACGTCCTGGGAGTGGGGTGCGTCTATAAGTTCTGAAGTTTACAGCCTTTGCAGGTCGTCTGCCGCCGCCGGCTTTCCCTGATATGCCTTGGCTTTTGCCCGGAAGCGGTAGCTCACCGTCAGCAGGAAGCGCCGCGAGTCGGGCCGAGTCTGCCGTTCGTAGGTCAGGCGCGAACCGAACAGTTGCGTATTGACCCGCCGCGTATTCCACAAATCTTGTCCCTGGAGCGAGAGCGTCAGCCGTCCGTCCAGCCACGAGCGGCGCACTGCCGCGTCCATGGCCCACAGCCCGTCGATGCGTGCCGTCCCTTGGTCGCCCCGGGTCTGCGCCGAAGCGTCCAGCGAGAGCATCCATCCGCCCGGCAGCGTCCAGTTGTTGCGCCACACGACGTAGACCGATGCCCGGTTCAACCGCCGGCGTACGCCCTCGTTCATCACACTGAAAAACGGCTGCATGAAGAGCGCTCCCCACGTCGGCTCCCAGCATCCTATCTTCGGCGAGGCGAACAAGGAAACGTCCAGCGTTTCCAGCCTCGGATAGTTGGCCGACGAGAACAGCACCACGTCCGCATCGCCCTCGTAGTCCCGCGACTGAAACTCTATCGCGTTCCGCCGCCGCGTGTAGCTCACGCTGCCTTGGAGCCACTGCCACAGCAGAAGCAACTGCACGTTGTGCACGGTCTCCGGCCGGAGCAGGGGATTACCACCTTCGTATATATATCGGTTGTTGTAGTTCATCGAACTGCGGAGTTGCATGAAGCTCGGCCGGGTGGTCTTGGCCGTGTAGCTCAGGCTGGTCTGCACCTTGCCCAAGGGGAAGTCCGCGGAGAGCGTGGGCAGCCAGTCGTCGTAGGTGCGGCTCTGTTCGGGCACGAGGATGCCTTGCTCGTAGTAGCGCGAACGGGCGTGTTCGTAGCGCAGTCCGGCGGATGCGCTCACCTTTCCCACGTTCAGCACATACTGCGCGAAGGCGGCCATCTTCCGCTCGTCGATGCGGCTGTCCGTGGTGGGCAGCAGGTCTTGCGGGTTCAGGAAGCGGTCGCGTCGGCGGATGAAGGTGTGGTCCGCGCCGAATTTCAGCGTTCCCCGTCCCAGCGGATGGCTCACGATGAGCTTGGCAGCGAAGAGCCGGTTGCGCGAACGGTTGCGGCTGTCAATCTCCTGCTCCGTGCCGTCGTCGTGCATCTCGTGTGCCTGCTGCGTGTCCAGGCTGCTGCCGATGAGGGCGTCGGCGGTCAGGTCGATGTGCCAGTCCTTCGCGTCGCCCTGGTAATAGGCATTCAGCTGGTGCGACGTGTTCTGCATCAGGTTGTGCGACGTCTGGTCCGTCCGTTCCTCTGGCGTGCCGTCGGGCTGCATGGTGGCATACCACGAGTCGAACGCCATCCGCAGGTCGGGCGTGCGGAAGAATTGGTACGACGCCCCCACGCTGTGTCGCGGGTTGAACGCATAGTCCACGCTGGCCGAGGTGCCCAGCGAGTGCCCCTTCATCCGGCGGTCGAACGCGTCGCGCACGTCGCGTGTCTGTCCTTCGCCGTCGGCGGGCGAGATGAGGTAACGTGCGTCCCGTCCCATCCGTTCCTGATTCAGGTAGCCATAGGCCGAAGCCTGCACGGACAGGCCGCCGCGCTGGTAGTTCATGCCTACTTGCTCGGCGTGCCCCGGGCGTCGCCCCTGCGTCAGGGCCAGGCGCACGTTGCCGCCCCAGCCATCGTCCTGTCCCCGGATGGTGCGGATGCGGATGACGGCTTTCACCTCGGCGTCGTATTCCGGTCCGGGGTTGGTCTGCAACTCCACTCGGTCGATGTCGGCAGCGTTCAGCCGGAGCAGCTCCGTCACGTCTTGCAACTGTCTGTTGTCTATATAGATAAGCGGTGTCCCCTTGCTGAAGACCGTGAAGCCTTCTTCGGCCGAACCACGTACGCCGGGCAGGCGTGCCAGCACGTCGGCGGCTGTCTCCAGCCGTGCCAGCAGACTGTGGCGCACGTCGGTCTCCAGCGTGCCGCCCTGTTTCAGCCGATATTGCTGGCGGCGGGCAGTGACTACGGCTTCGTCCAGCGCTGTCGAAACAGCCTGGAGCGTGCAGGTGATGCTGCCCTGTCCGTCGGTGGGCCGGAGCAGGGTCTCGTAGCCCACGCACGATACTTGAAGAAGATAGTGTCCCGGCGAGGCGGGAGAGAGGGCGAAGCTGCCGTCTGCGCGGCTGCATGTGCCTTGCAGGAAGGTGGAGTCTGCGGCACTGAGCAGGACGACGTTGGCCAGTTCGACGGGCGTGCCTTCGGTGGT
>JAHLFO010000019.1 GCA_018883785.1 Candidatus Bacteroides intestinipullorum | reverse complement strand
TGTGAAGAGGAGGAGACTCGAACTCCCACGAAACAATTTTCACTACCCCCTCAAAGTAGCGCGTCTACCAATTCCGCCACCTCTCCAACATAAAAATATATTCTGAATAAATCGTGCCCAAAACAGGACTCGAACCTGCACGCCGTGAGGCACACGCACCTGAAACGTGCGCGTCTACCAATTCCGCCACTTGGGCATTTGCTCCCTTGCTATGGCTTGGGGGATTGTTCTGAATGTCAAAGAGCAGAGAGCGGCAAACGAGACTCGAACTCGCGACCCCGACCTTGGCAAGGTCGTGCTCTACCAACTGAGCTATTGCCGCATTTGCGATTTGCGGTTGCAAAGGTAGGCATTTTCTTGAAACTGACAAGCGTTCAAGCTACTTTTTTTCGTCTAAATTTGTTTTTTCTCAGTTAGCAGATTGGCATGGCGTTGATAATCAGTCCATTCTGTCCCGGTAGTCTTCGTATGAAAATTGGCGGAGCACGTGTGCCTGTCCGTCTTTGGTCCACAAGCCAATGGCAGGATGGGGGATACCGTTGAACATGGTGGTCTTTACGGTGGTGTAGTGCATCATGTCTTCCAATAGGATGCGCTCGCCTGTTTGCAGTTCATGGTCGAAGCTCCAATAACCGATGTAGTCGCCGCTGAGGCAGGAATTCCCACCCAGACGGTAGGTGTAGGGGCCGTCAGCATCTGTACGGGCGTTGCGCACGGCTGGCTGGTAGGGCATTTCCAGGCAGTCGGGCATGTGGCACGTGAAGCTGACGTTGAGGATGGCGGTGCGAATGCCTTTGTTTTCCACGATGTCTACCACTTCGGCGGCAAGGGCACCTGTCTGCCAGGCAAAGGCTGAGCCGGGTTCGAGGATGATTTGCAGATGGGGATAGCGTGACTTCAGTCCACGGAGCAACCCGATGAGGTGGTCCACGTCATAGTCCTTGCGCGTCATCAGGTGTCCGCCACCCAAGTTGAGCCAGTGGATTTGGGCGAACCATGGCGAGAATTTCTCCTCGATGTGGGCCAGGCTGCGTTCCAGTTCATAGGACGAGGATTCGCAGTGGCAATGGCAGTGGAAGCCTTCGATGCCTTCGGGTAGGCGGGCAGGCAGTTGTTCGGCCATGACACCAAAGCGCGTACCCGGTGCGCAAGGGTTATAAAGTTCGGTCTCCACCTCGGAGTATTCGGGATTGATTCGTAGACCGCAAGAGATGTGCCCATGAGCTTGCACTTGGGGCCAGAACCGTTGGTATTGGCTCAGGGAGTTGAACGTGATGTGGCTGCTGCACCGCATGATTTCGGGGAAATCGGCTTCCGTATAGGCCGGTGAGTAGGTATGCGCCTTGCTGCCGAATTCTTCGAGTGCCAGCCGGGCTTCGTAGGGCGAACTGGCTGTGGTGGCATGGATGTATTCGCGGAAGATGGGGAACGTACGCCACAAGGCGTATGCCTTGAAGGCCAGTATGATTTCCACGCCGGCGCGGTCGGCCACGCTGTGGATGAGAGCCAAGTTGCGGCGGAGCAAATCTTCCTCCATGACGTAGCAGGGGGAGGGGAATTGAGTGTAGTCTACCATGTGTTAAGTTCTTTAGTTTATAGGGTTCTTATTCCACCATCTTGAACCGTGCGAAGCGCAGCAGCAATTGCTTTTCGCCCACGTTTTCGAAGCGGATAGTGGCTTTGGCATTCTCGCCGGCACCTTCCACGCGGATTACAGTGCCCCGTCCGAAGCGTTCATGCTCGATGTGTTGCCCCTCTTGTACGGCAGGGGCAGCTTTGCCTGTAGCCGAAGTCCGGGATACCGGCTTCATCCGGGAAGAGGCAGGCGGGACGAAGGTCTGCATCTTGGGACGGAAACCTTGAGAGGGAGCGGCAGTGCGTGTGGGGGTGTCATGGTCCGGCAAGTCCAGATAGCGGGCATCGATGTCGTGCAGGAAGCGGCTGGGACTGCTGAACTCCATCTTGCCGAAACGGATGCGGCTCTTGGCGTAGGAGAGGTAGCAATGCTCCTCGGCACGGGTGATGGCGACGTAGAACAGCCGACGCTCTTCCTCTAAAGCCCGGGGAGAATCTCCGGCCATGGACGAGGGGAACAGCCCTTCTTCCAGCCCGACGACAAAGACATTGCGGAACTCCAGCCCTTTGGCCGAGTGGACGGTCATCAGTGTCACCTTGTCCGTGTTGCCGTCCTTGTCCGTGTCTTGGTCGGTCAGCAGGGAGACTTCAGAGAGGAAGTCGGCCAGTCCCGTGTGGGGATCGCCTTCCTCCAGGCGCTGCGTGCAGAAGTCGCTGAGTCCGTTGGCCAGCTCTTCGATGTTCTCTTGCCGGCTGAGGTTCTCGGGACTACTGTCTTGGCAAATGTCGGCGATGATGCCTGAACGTCGGATGATCTCCGTGCCTGCCTCGTAGGCGTTCCGGGTGGAAGCCAGCACGGTGAATTCCTCGATCATCGCCCGGAAGTTATTCAGCTTGCCGAGGGTGCCCTTGTTCAAGGTCGGCGCATAGGTTTGGGGGTCGCAGAGCACGGTCCACGGACTGACGTTGTGCGCATCGGCAGCCTGCAGGAGGCGTCCGATGGTGGTGTCGCCAATGCCACGGGCCGGGTAGTTGATGACACGCTTCAAGGCTTCTTCGTCATGCGGGTTCACCGTCAGGCGGAAGTAGGCCACGGCATCCTTGATTTCCTTGCGCTGGTAGAAGGACAGGCCTCCGTAGATGCGGTAGGGCACGGAACGCTTCCGCAAAGCTTCCTCGAAGATGCGGCTTTGGGCGTTGGTGCGATACAGGATGGCGAAGTCGGCCCATGCGCACGCTTCACGGCGGTGCAAGGCTTGTATCTTGTTGGCCACGATCTCGCCTTCTTCCATGTCGCTGTAGGCTTTGAACACGCCGAGGCTGTCGCCTTTCTCTTTCTTCGAGTAGACTTCTTTGTGTATCTGCTGTTCGTTCTTTTCTATCAGGCTGTTGGCCGCGCTGACAATGGTCTGTGTGGAGCGATAGTTCTGCTCCAGCTTGAAGATCTTTGCGCCGGGCCAGGCCTTGGTGAAGGTCAGTATATTGTCGATGTCCGCCCCGCGGAAGGAGTAAATGCTCTGCGCATCGTCGCCCACCACGCACACCCGGTTATGTCCTGCCCCTAGCTGGCATACGATGGCGTGCTGGGCCAGGTTGGTGTCCTGGTACTCGTCCACCAGGATGTAGTGGAAGTGGGCACGGTATTTTTCGAGCACGTCCGGATGGTCGCGGAATAGCAGGAAGGTGTAGAGCAGCAGGTCGTCGAAGTCCATGGCAGCGGCTTGGCGGCAGCGGTCCCAATACTTCTTGTAGACATCGCGCACGGCGGGGACGCGGGCGGCCTGGTCGGCTTCGTAGGCTTCGCGGCTGTTGGCATACGCGGCGGGTGTCACCAGGTGGTTCTTGGCGTTGGAGATGCGTGATTGTACCAATCCCGGTTTGTAAGTCTTTTCGTCCAGCTGCATTTCTTTCAGCAGGGTGCGGATGAGGCTTTTCTGGTCGGCCGTGTCATAGACCGTGAAGTCCCGCGGGAAGCCCAGGATGTCGGCCTCTGTCCGGAGGATGCGCAGGAACATGGAGTGGAAGGTGCCCATCCAGAGTTTGGAGGCGCTTTCTTGGCCCACTTGCCGGGCGATGCGTTCCTTCATTTCCCGGGCTGCTTTGTTGGTGAAGGTCAGGGCCAGGATGTTCCACGGCCGGTAGCCTTGTTCCAGCAGGTAAGCAATCTTGTAGGTCAGCACCCGGGTCTTTCCCGAACCGGCGCCGGCAATGACCAGTGAGGGGCCGTCGTTGTAGAGGACGGCGGCCCGCTGGCTATCATTCAGTTCGTTGATATAGTCGGACATGTCTTCGTAGGGTTTCGTCTTGAAAATCCGGGCGAAGATACGAACATATTCCCGCCCGACCAAATGACGGGACGAAATTCATCAGCGTTTCGGGCATCCACGTGGGTTCAGAGCGGCAAGACCGTGATTTGCGGCGTGCGTATGCCCGGCTTGATTTCTCCACATATCATATATAGGTATCCGTCGTGCTCCAGTAGGATGCCGCCGGCACGGGCCAGTCCCGGCACATCGTATGTGACATGCCATGTTCGTTTGCCGGTGTGATATGTCAGCAGGTCATCGTTGAAGCGGTACCACGCCACGGGCTTCTTCATGTAGTCGGCCGGTCCTTTTCCTTCCATGGCTTGCCGGAAGATGTCGTGATTGACGCCACCGGTCAGTAGCATTTTCCCGTCAGAGAGCATTACGCCGCTGCCACCGGCCAGGCAACGTGGCGTACCGTCTCGTTCGGCAATGAGTGTGTCGAGCACACTCCAACAGTTGGTGCCGACATCGTATTTCAACAAGTCGGTCAAGGGGGTGCACTTCTTTTGTGTGGTGTCAAAGGCGTAGCCTCCTGCTAGGTATAAGGCGTTGGGGGTGGACAGCACGATAGGCTGTATCCGTTGTGGGCCGGGATAATCGGCCAGGCGTTTCCAGTTTGTGGGCGAGGAGAGGTCCAAGGCATACAGCCCTTTCCCGTTTTCCGGCTGATTGCCTCCGGTGACGAGCAGAGTATGGCCGCACAATGAGGCACCTCCGTTGTCTACGGAGGCAGGCAGGGGAGGCAAGGGCGTGGTCTGCCCGTTGGTGTCCAGCAGGTAAACGTCGCTCTGTGCCCCTTGGGCATTTTGTCCCCCGATGCATACGAGGCCTTCCGGCGTGGGGACGGCTGCTCCGTAGGCAATGGGAGCGGGGAGAGGCGGCAGGGGAATCCAACCATCGGAGAGGCGACGGACGTCCAGCGCATAAACCGTGGCGTGGAACACTTTCTTTCCTCCGTCTGCGGCGGGCGTGTCCGGGAAGTTGCATCCGCCTGCCACTATCAGCGTGTCGCCGATGAAGCCGGCGAAAGGTGCCGACACGCCTCCCGCCTGCGGATAGGGCGGGAAAGCGTTTGCGCCCTTCTCCTGCCCGAAAACGGGGAGGAGAAAGACGCAAACGATCAAGAGGGATAGGGTCCTCATTTCACCAGGTCTTTCAGTTTCACGGCCTGGAAAGTCATGTGGGCCACGCTGCTCTCGTAGAGGATGCCCACCGTCTCGCGGTCTATCAGAGTCAGGCAGCTGTATCCCCAGCCTTCGGCCTCGTCCAGCATTACCTGGTATTCCGTGGGCCACGTCAGGCCGCCGTCCAGGCTGGCCTTGATGGTGATGTGGTGGCGTCCTTTAGTGGTGTTGGGGTTGGAGAAGAGCAGAAGGTCCTTGCCCAAGACGTTGTCCTTGGCATCGACGTGTATCAGGCTGGCCATGCAGACGGGTTCTTGCAGGGCTTTGCGCGATGAGGGGTGCTCCGTCCAGGTCTTGCCCAGGTCGCGGGTGGTGGAGACGGCACGGCTTCCGCCCCGGTTGTCGCGCATGTTCAGCATCAGTACGCCGGGCTCCACTTCGGCCACTTGTGCTTCGGTGGTGTTGGTGCGGGCCAGGTTGTGGGCTTTCCATGTCTTGCCCCGGTCCTTGCTGTACATGACGCCGGCATTGGGCACGCGGGTGGAGTCGATGAATTGGATGGGGAATACCAGCGTGCCGTCCTTCATCGTGATGCCGCGTCCCGGTCCTTGCAGCAGGAGGTACCACGACGGGTCTTTCACTTGCTTGGTGATGTTGATGGGTTCGGACCACGTCCTTCCGTCGTCCGTGCTCTTGGCTATGACCAGCTGGCCGGTCACGTCGTTGGTCATGCCCGGATGCGAGCTCCACCAAGCACGTTGGTTACCCATGCCGTGCGACCACAGGGCTACGATCCATGCGGTGTTGGTCTTTGTGTCTACCAGGATGGAGGGGTCTCCCACGCCGTTCTGTGCGGCAGGCAGATGGCCGGTGTTCTTGAAGGAGAGGGGCACGCGCATCTTTTCCCACGTGCGTCCGCCATCGGTGCTGCGGCTCAGGCCGATGTCGATGTGTTCCTGGAGGTCCACGGAACTGTTGTAGCGGATGTCATAGACGGCCAGCAAAGTCCCCTTGTTGGTGGTCACTAAGCCCGGGATACGGAAGGCGGCCGATCCGTCATCGCCTGCGTGGCGCACGCCTACCGCCATGCGGTGCACAATGTCTTTCGGAGACACCACCTTTGCGAGGGCTTTTGCCCCGTTAAGTTTGGCGGAGACGAAACGGGCTTTCACTTTCGTGTCGAGCGTGGTGGCTTCGGGCTTCATCTGCAGGCTGACCCAGAAGAAGTTGTAGCCGGGGAACAAAGGATAGTCGCATTTCAGTGTGGTCTTGCCGGAAGGGCTGATAACCTTGGCACATTCGATGGAGTAGGAGGGGTTTGCGGCCAAGGTTTTTCCCGGAGTGAAGCTGGAGATGTATTCCACGGGTGCGAAACGCTTCTTGGGACGGTCCTGCAGAGCCTCGGTGCCGCCATAGTAGAGCTTGACGCACTCGATGGCCGCTGCGTCTTGCGGGTCGATGTCCAGGGTGACTTCGTTCAGGGTCTGGCTATCCTTCGCATTGAGCCGCAGGTAGAACAACACGTTGTCTTGGCGTTCGATGAGGATGGGCACTTGGGTTTCGCGCACGTAGAGCGTGTCGGCGGCGCGGGCGGTGCCGGCCAAGGCCAGCAACAGGAGGAGGAGAAGACGAAGGTTCTTCATGGGAATAATGAATTTGGTGAATAATGTTGGGACAAAGATAGTATTTCTTTTCTGTTCTGCCAAACAAAATATGTGGAGATGCTATGTAAGGAGAAAAATAGCAGTGTTGTAGCGAAGGTGTAGCGAAGGTGAAGCGAAGGTGAAGCATTGTTCATATCCGGATTTACCGGACAAAAAGCAATGCCCATCCTTCGGGGTGAGGGACGGGCATTGGGAAATAAAAGAAGAATTATTGGTTATTTGTTTTGCCACTCGGGGAAGTCGTTAGGCATATCTTTCTTGGCTTTTACGGCGCGGACTTTGAAACCATCGGCGCGGTCGTAACCATTCTTTGCATAGAAGTTGTAAGAAATCATAGATAAATCCGGCATCCACGCAAGGGATTCATAGCTCCACGCTAATTTATTATCGCCAGCTTGATTCCAAATCCAACCTCCAGTATGTCCTCGATAGTCAATATCACTCTGATTTTTTTGAGTACTTAATGTACTTGACCAATAGTAATACCCAGAAGCGTCTATCCATCCTCCTCCATTATAAGAATAGTATCCCGTTTTAGGTAAAGATAGGGTTTCCTCCTTATCATTGAAAGTCAGGATAAGCCCTTTTTCATCCTCTTCAACTGTGTTAGCATATTGTGTAAACAATGCATCCCATTCGTCTTGGGTCGGCATCCTCCAGCCATTTCCCCATCTCATCGTAGCTACATCATCTTCAGGGTCGAGTACAGTTTTATTATCTTCACTATTTCCATCCTCATCCAGTCTATATTTGCTTAATTCAGCAGTAGTTCCATTGAAATAGCGATAATTATCATAGGTATAGGCAGTTTTCTGTTTACTTCCATTTCCTGCTGTCCAATAACTTTCATTATTGCTGACCTCTATACCATCCGGAGAGGTAAAGGTAAGGTCATAGGCATCTGCTTCTGCTGTTTCATAGGTGTTGCCATCTCCCATTCCGTGTGCAGTATGGAAAATCTCACCCCACGCATAATATCCTTCTACATTTTCAGTTGCCCAGACAATATCGCTATCGTCACCCGGATCTACCCACGGATGTTCATCTCCCGGCTCCTCCGGCTGCTCTTCACCTTCCTTGACGAACTTATACACCCGCACGCCGCTCTGTCCGTAGGCGATGTAGATGTAAGTGCTTTTTTTCGCTTCATTGTAGTGGGCGGCCACGAAGTTGGGGGAGTGACGCTTGGTATTGGCTCCTGTAGTAGCGGCCGTGGTGGAAGTCGGTTCGCCGGTGTCATCCTCGTCATACGTCTCTACCTCGAAGGCATAGAGGGGCAGGTCGCCCGTCTCGTCGTTGAACTGATAGATGCGGAGGCCCGAACCTGTGGCGGCATAGAGGAACTCGTCGTCGGCATAGAGGCCGGTGGCGAAGATGCCGTTGATTTGCGTCTCTTGTCCGCTGGTGAGGTCATACTTCCAGATGCCGCTCTTGCCGGCTGCCACGTAGGCATAGCCCTTGCGGATGACCATCACGTGCTTGCCGAAATATACCGATTGGCGGGTGCCTTCTTCTTTCCACTCTCCTGTTTCCGGGTCATAGTCCTCGGCAAACTTTTCCTCGGAGAGCAGGGAGACGCTCATGTCGATGGTCTTTTTATTATTCACGTCTATGATTTGTCCGTTATTCTCCCCGTTCTGGCGCAAGATGTATGCATCGCCATTTTCAACGGCCACGTATTTGCCGCCGAAATCCTTGGACAAGGATTGATTGAGCGTCACGTAGGTATTTTTTCCCGGCAGCTCATAGTCATAATCAATGGCGGGTTGCTCCGGGCTGACCGTGCCATACGTGCCCTTGAAGCCCGATACGACCATCAGTTTCTCGTTGCAAAGGGCGATGGCGTTGACCGACGAGCCTGGGAAGCCAATCAGTTCAGCTTGGGTGGGCGTATTCAAGTCCACGCGTGCCACCACGCCGCCTTTGCGCGGGTGCATGGCGGATAGGTAGAGCTTGCTGTCGTGTTTGATGATGTTGTTGAACTTTAGTAAGTTGCTGTTACCCAGCGAATTTATCACTTCTGGCTTGTCTTCATTGGCGATATTAATCACGTCCATGGCACCGCCCCATGTCTGTGCCTGGTTTTGTGCTTGGCGGTCGGAGTGCCACGTGATGTAGGCTTGTTGCTTGGCGTCGTCGATGTAGACGGAGGTGGCGGACCATACGTGGCCTTCGTCTTGCCAATCCGGGTTGCCGATAGTGGCCACGTATTGCAGCCGTTGGCTCTTCAGGGCGCGGGTGTCGGGTGCGGACGGGGTGTGGATGCGTCCTTGTTGCGAGGCGCCGTCCAATACAGTCAGGGTGACTACATTGCTGTCCGCTTCCGGGCCAAGTCCATTACTTGCGCCGTTGTCCAGCGCATCGTCCGTGCAGGATGCCAGCATCAGGGCCGCGCATCCCAAGGATAGCAGATGATGTTTGAATCTCATGTCAATCAGTTTTTTAATCCGTTGTTTGTTTTTTGTTCTCGAATGGTTGCAAAGATAGGTATTCCATGGAATTAGTACAAATCTTGCGTGAATTTTTTTTGCAATTCGGAGCTTCTGAGTGCTCACGTCCGCTTCCGATACGTCCCGGCCGCTACGAGACAGAGCAGGAGCGCAAAGCCGGACAAGGCGGCGTATTGCCCCCAAAGGTCGGCCAGGGTGGCGCCTTTCAGATAGACCGAGCGCATGATTTCGATGAAATAGCGTGGCGGGATGGCGTAGGTGATGCACTGCGCCCACCGGGGCATGGAAGCGATGGGGGTGAACAGTCCGCTCATGAGCTGGAACACCACGATAAAGGCGAACATCACGAAAATGCTTTGCAGGATGGTGGCCGACTGGTTGGCGATAAACACGCCCAGACCGGACATGACGAGGCTGAACAGGATGGTGGCCAGATAGACCAGGGCGACATTTCCTTCCGGCACCAGCCCGTATACCAGCCAGCCGATGAGCATCCCCACCGTGACGACCAAGATGCCCACCAGCCAGTAGGGAATCAGCTTGGACAAGACGAACTCCAGTCGACCTACGGGCGTGACATTCATGGCCTCGATGGTGCCCGTCTCTTTCTCGCTGACCAGATTAAGCGCGGGCAGAAAGCCGCAAATGATGATGAGCAGCACCACCATGAGCGCCGGTATCATGTAGTTGCGGAAGTTGAGCGTAGGGTTATACAGGTTTATCGTGCCGGACGTCGGCAGGGGTTGGCCGATGCCTTGTTCCTCGTGCCATTGCGTCAGGGTGTGGGCCATGGATTGGGTGGCATATTGCGCACCCAACATTCCTTTGGTGGCATTCACGCCGTTGGCCTTCAAGTCGAGTTTAGGCTGCTGGCCGTTGGTCAAATCCCGCAGGAAGTCTTTCGGGATGGTGATGATGGCGTCCGTTTCGCCTTCTTCTATTTGCCGGAACGCTTCGTCGTAGCTGAAGAAACAGCCGGTCACGGACAGATAGTCCGAGGCATCCATATCCATTACTATCCGTCGCGACAACTCCGTGCGGTCGTTGTCCACCACGGCCACGCCCACGTTCTTCACGTCGAGTGTCGTCACCAGGGGAATAATCAGCATCACCCAGACGGGCATCCCTACTATCAGACGGGGGATGATGGGATTCCGTTTGATCAGTGCAATTTCTTTCTTGAGCAGTATCTGCAATATCCTTGCATTCATAAGATGATAATTTACCGGTTAAATGAAGAATGAAGAATCGCGCTTCGCGCAAAATGAAGAATCTCCGTTATAGGAAGAACGCAAAATGAAGAATTAGCCATTTTCAACAAAAATTCTTCATTCTCCCGCGAAGCGGGTATTCTTCATTCTTCATTAAAGCGCGCTTGCGCGCGCTAAATTCCTATTTTTTAGCATTGAACTTCTTGATGGCCAAGGCCAGCACGACTATCGTCATTCCCGTCAGGACCAGGACTTCCGTCAGCACATACCCGACGGGAAGTTGCTGGATCATCAGTACCCGCATGGCGGCGATGTACCAGCGTGCCGGGATGATGCACGTGAACCATTGCAGCGCCGGCGGCATGTTCTCCACAGGGAAGATCATGCCGGACAGCAGTACCACGGGAATCATGAACATCACGCCGGAAATCAGCAAGGCGGCTACCTGTGTGGAGGCGATGGTGGAAACCAGCAATCCCAAGGCCAAGGCAAGAATCATATACAGGAGGGTCACCCATATCACGTTGAGGATACTGAAGGAGAAGGGAATGCCCAGCACGGTATAGCTCAATACCAGCACCAGTGTCAGGATGAGGCAAGACAGCAGGAAGTAGGGCACCAGCTTGCCCAGAATGATGGTCCGGGGACGTACCGGCGACACCAGCAGCAGGTTCATCGTGCCGGATTCCTTCTCGCTGACGATGGAGACGGAGGTCATCATGGCGCAGATGAGGATGAATATCATTCCCATGATGCCGGGCACGAAGTTGTAGGCGCTCTTCAGTTGCGGATTGTAGAGCGTGTGGGTCACGACAGGGAGGCTACCCGTGTCCGAACGGATGACACTCTCCAGGTAGGCCGTGGCGGTCTGTGCCAGGTTGGTATTGGAAGCGTCCACGATAATCTGATGCTTCAGCTTGCCGTCTTCCCATCTGAACACGACGGCGGCGTCTGCCCGCCCTTTCCGCAGCAGGCTTTCCACGTCATGCGGGGAAACAACGCCTTCGAATGCGAAGTAGGAGTTGGCACGGAATTGGTCTATTATCTGTTTGGGCTCTTCCGTATATTGTTCTACTACGGCCACGACTCTCACCTGGTTGACTTCGGTGGAGATGGCGAACCCGAACAATAACAGCAGGACAACGGGTATGACCAGCACCACTGTCACCGTGCGGAAGTCGCGCAGGAGGTGCAGGATTTCTTTTTTGATGAGGGATTGAAATATCGACATAGCCTTTGCTTTTTGTTTAATGTATATCCGTTAAGTCCATGTCTCAGTTCATGGATGTTTCGCCCGTACTGAAACATTGTTTCGCCCGTACTGAAACGGTGTTTCACCCGTACTGAAACAGCGTTTCACCCGTACTGAAACAGCGTTTCATCCGTACTGTGACGACATGAGAATTTTGATGGGGCGATAGCGGATGTTCATATTTTATGTTGCTTAGTCCGCCCTTTTCGCATCTTTAGCCACTATGCGGAACACTTCGTCCATCGTTCCGGCCCGGTATTGCTGTTTCAGTCCTGCCGGACTGTCCAAGGCCTGGATGCGTCCGTCCACCATGATGGAGACGCGGTGGCAATACTCGGCTTCGTCCAGGTAGTGCGTGGTCACAAAGACTGTCATCCCCTCGGACGAGGCTTGGTAAATCATTTCCCAGAACTTGCGCCGGGTGGCAGGGTCTACGCCTCCGGTCGGCTCGTCCAGGAATACGATGTCCGGCGTGTGCAGGGTAGCGGCGGTAAAGGCCAGCTTCTGTTTCCATCCGATGGGAATGGTCTTTACCAGCACATTCCGCATGTTTTCCATGCCCAGTGTCCGGAAGGCGGCATCTGTCTTTTCCCGGATGCTCTTTGCGGGCATGCCATAGATGGTGGCAAAGAGATTCAGGTTTTCCCACACGGTCAGTTCCTCATACAGTGAAAACTTCTGGCTCATGTAGCCAATGTGCCGCTTGATTTCCTCGGCTTGACGGAGGATGTCGTAGCCGGCTACTGTCCCACTGCCGGATGTGGGAAAACTAAGTCCGCACAACATGCGCATGGCAGTGGTCTTGCCTGCGCCGTTTGCCCCCAGAAATCCGAATATCTCTCCTTTCATGACCTGCAGGCTGATGTGGTCCACTGCGGTGAATTCTCCGAACTTCTTGGTAAGGTCTTTGACCGATATGACCGTTTCCTTATTCATCTTTATTAACCAAATTAATGAACAAATCTTCTATATTGCCTTTTGCCGGTCCTATCCGGACATCTTCCACGCCTTTCTGTCTGAGCCGGCGGGCTGCATCGTCCGGATTGAAATCGTTGTCCGTCACGATATGCAGTGTTGCCCCAAAAGTATAGCAGTCTTTCACTTCCGAGAGGGTGCGTAGCGCCTGTAGGAGCGGATACATATCTTTGGATGCGACGTTATAAAGAGGCTTGTCCAACTTTTCCATCAGCTTGCCGGGGCTATTCACATCCAGAATCTTTCCTTTATTTATCAGGGCGATGTATTCACACCGCTCGGCCTCGTCCATATAGGAGGTGGACACAAGAATCGTGATGCCTTTTTCTTTCAGTGTGGTCAGCATATCCCAGAATTCGCTTCTCGACACGGCATCCACTCCCGTTGTGGGTTCGTCCAGGAGCAGGATTTTGGGCCGGTGTATCAGGGCGCAGCTCAAGGCGAGTTTCTGCTTCATACCGCCGGACAATGCCCCGGCTCTGCGGTTGGGAAATTTCTCCAACTGGCTGAATATAGGGGCTATCAGGTCGAAGTTCTTCTTTATGTCTACTCCGAATAGCGAGGCAAAGAAGTGCAGGTTCTCACGGACGGTGAGGTCGGGGTAAAGGGAGAACCTCTCCGGCATGTAACCAATCTCGGTACGTAGTTTCTTGTAGTCCTTTACAACGTCCAGTCCTATCACGGTGGCAGAGCCTTCATCGGGGCTGCTCAAGGTGGTCAGAATCTGGTAGAGCGTGGTCTTCCCTGCGCCGTCCGGACCGATGAGGCCGAATACGGAGCCTTGGGGAACGGAGAATGTCACGCGGTCCAGGGCGGTAAGTTTCCCATACCGTTTCGTGAGTTGCCGGATGTCTATGATGGGGGTCATAAGCGAACTTCTCCATATTGGCCGAGTTTCAGGCGCCCATCGTTTTTGACGGCAATTTTTACAGCATAGACCAGATTGGCCCGCGTGTCCTGTGTCTGGATGGACTTAGGAGTGAACTCGCTTTCCTGGGCTATCCATATAATTCTGCCCGGATATTCATATTGTTCGTCTCCACCAAAATCGGCGATGACGGTCACCTCCTGGCCAATGCGGATATGTGCCAGCTGAGAGGCGGTGAAATAGCTCCGCAGGTGGATATCGTCCAAGTCTGCCATTTTGAAAAGCGGGCGTCCGGGAGTGGCATATTCACCTTGTTCAGCATATTTTTGCAGGACAATTCCGGTCAGTGGTGCGGCGATGCAGCTTTTGCGTATCTGTTCCTCAATCTGCTCCCGCTGGTATTGCAGGGCGGAGGCGCTTTCTGTGAGGGAACTGCGGCTCTTGTCCAGGGTGGAGAGCAGGCCTTCCAGTTGTCCGCGCAGCGTGCGGAGTTGGGCATTGGCATCGTCACTTTGCTTTTGAGTAGCGGCGCCGCCGGACAGCAGGCGGGCGATGCGTTCACATTCGTTCTGTTGATGGGCAATCTGCGATCGCAGGGCTGCGGCCTGTGCGGCGATGTCGGGGGATGATTTCTCGGTGGCGAGTTGCTGACTTAGCAATTGTTTCTGTTGGAGGGCGAGCAGGGTGGTGTCCACCAGTCCGACTGCTTGTCCCGCCATAAGGCTGTCGCCTTCGTCGATGTCGAACGAAACGAGTCGTCCGGCGGTTTCGGCCGAAACGGTGACTGTTGTGGCTTCGAAGATGCCGGTGGCGTCATACGGGGCCTGGTCTCGGCAGGAGGCCAGCAGCATGACCGTTGCGGAGAGTAGTGCTATCTTTTTCATCGGTTCAGAGTATGTTTAAGTTGATAAATGCTTTGGAGGAGTTGGATTTCGTGGTAGGAGGCGGTCAGGCGGGCTTGCTTCTCTTCCGTCAGTTTGGTCAGCAAGTCTGTGGCATCGATGACACCGTTGTCCAGTTGTGATTCGGCGGCTTTCCGCACATTCTTGCGCAGTTCCACGATTCGGTCGTTGGCTTTCATGACGTCCTTCAGTTCGTCGATTCGGTCCAGTTGCGAACGGGTCTTCAGGTTCGTGTTGAACAGGAAAATGTCGCGTTCCACGGCTACATGGTCCGATGAAAGGCGTAATTTCCGCCGCTTGTTTTTCAGGGTATAGAACGCTCCGATGTTCCAGGACACTTTTACTCCGGCCAGAAGGTTGAAGGAAAGGTCGCGGTTCATCATGCTTTCAAAGTAGTTGAAGCCCGGATAGCCGTAATAAGTCTGTACGAACAGTCCGATTTTGGGCATCGTACCGGCTGTGATGTTTGCGTTTCTGGCTTCGTTGGTTCGGATTTGCGTCTCGAAGTGCCTCTGTTCCGGACGGTTGGGCAGCAGGTCCTGGGGTAGGGTAGCGTCCGGTTTCATCAGTTTCTGCCCGGCAAGACTTTTACCCGTGAACAGTTCCAGTACCTTTCGCTGGCTGTTTGCGGCACTTTCGGCCTGTGTAAGTTGCTGGGTGGTGCTGAGGTATTGCGCCTCCACCATGTCCACGTCGCTTTGCAGGACGGTGCCGTTACGTAGCATTGCCCGCAGCTTGTCCAGATTGCTTTGCAGCAGGGTTTGCAGGTCGCGTATTTGTTGGGCTTGTTCTTCAATGAGTAATATGCCGAAATACAAATCTTCCACTCGTTCGCGGATGGCATAGAGCTGGACGTCCAGGGCGGCTCGGCGTTCCTCGTCCTCGGCATGCTCTATCTTTCGTTCCGTTTTCGATGCGCCTCCGTCCCAAATGTGTTGGTAGATGTCCGCACCTATTTTATATTGCCATTCATTCAATCCGGAAATCGTTGTGCCGGTCTGGCTGATAAGCCCGGCCAACGATTCTGGGAAGGAAGGTGTCTCGTTCTGCACGGTTCCCTGGCCGTACACGTTGATTTGTGGCAACCAGCTTTTGTGGATGTCAGA
The DNA here is from genome assembly GCA_018883785.1 of Candidatus Bacteroides intestinipullorum. GTDB lineage: Bacteria > Bacteroidota > Bacteroidia > Bacteroidales > Bacteroidaceae > Bacteroides > Bacteroides intestinipullorum. Next base: position 30,071 of record JAHLFO010000019.1, on the reverse strand, counting down.
CAGGTTCACATCCTTGGTCTGATTCAGCAGGTCATATTTCCGGATGAGCGGATAGTTCTCTTCCGCCAGCGCGACGCACTCCTCCAGGGTTACTTGGGCGGACAGGCAGATACTGGTGCAGAGGAACAGAAGTAAGGATAAGCAGGTCTTCCACATGGTCAACGGATTTTAAGTTTATTCAATATGGTCTCCACGTTTTCTTTCTTGCGCAAGGCCAGGAATTCGTCATAATCCGCATAGGCATCGCCTATCGCGCCTTTGACGATGGGAGCCGCCATGAATGGGAAGACGTTGAGTGACACGATGTCTATCAGCAGCATGCGCGCCTCGATGCGCCGGTAATGCCCTTGGGCGGCATATTCGTCAATCTCTTGCTGGAGGTTGTTCAGGAGATTATTCACGATGCGTAAGGCGTTCTGCTTCATCATCTCGATGTGTTCAGGATGGGAAAGCACTTCGTTCACAATGAATCTTGGCAGATCCCGGTTAGCAGCGATGAAGTCGAAGTGCCGTTCCACGCCTTGGCGGATTCTTTCCTCCAAAGGCTGGTCTTCGTCACCTATGGCACTCAGGATGATGTCCCCCAGCATATTGATTTTCTCGGATACAATCCGCTCGAAGAGGTTGTCCTTGGTGCGGAAGTAGTAGTGGAGCATGGCGTGGGTCACTCCGGCCGCTTCGGCTATGGAGGTGGTCCTTGCCCCGGCATATCCTTTCTCGAAGAACTCCTTTTCGGCTGCTTCAAGAATCCGCGTTTCTGTGTCCTGAGAATGGCTCTGTTCTTTATTCATATTATAATCATTTAAGTTTAACTGATTGGATTAACAATCTTGTTAGGACAAAGGTAGAGGCTTATCTTGAGACGACCAAATAGGATGGGAAGAAAATGGAGAGTCAGCTTTGTATTTATGGAATCTTAACGAAATCAGCCTTTTGGAGGATATTTATCTTCGTATGCGCCTTCCGTATACAGGCAAAAAAATAGGGACTGGTCCTTAGCACACTGCGTACTGAGGATCAATCCCTAAATGGATTAATTGGTTAAATAGTCTTTACTTCAAGCCCAATTTCTTCTTGATGTCTTTGGGCAGGGCATCCTTGTGCACCAAGATGTTCATCGTCTTGTAGGCCACGAAGGCTTTCGATGCGTACCAGATGCCTTTGTACTTGCCGCTCTCGCCCCAAGAGTTCTTCACCATGAAGTATTCCTTGCCGTTCTGGTCCTTGGCGATGCCGTAGATAACCATGCCGTGGTCGTCTGTGGTTTCCCAGTTGTCGAAGGCAATCTGGCGCATTTCCTGCGTGATTTCCATTTCCGGCAGAGGCTTGTTGGTCAGTTCGCGACGCTTGTCGGCGGCGGTCAGGCCGGTCCAGCGGGCCATGTCGCTACCTGTCAGCTCGGCACCACGGGCGGCATCGGGCATTACGGCCACACCATCGCGGGTGAAGCCCTGTTCGCTGACGTCGCTGCCCCAGGCGAAGGTATAACCTGTCTTGATGGCGTTGTCCATCACAGCCATCAGCTCTTCAATGGGCAGGTTGTAGGACAGGGCGTTGCGCCAGTTGTCCTGGATTTCGATAGCGAACTGCGTGTAGAACGGATGGTGCGTGTAAGACGTGAGCGATACGTAGTCGTCCGGATTGATGCCCAGCGATTCTGCAAAGCTCTTCGGGGTGTACTCCTTGCCTTCGTAGGTGAACGTCTCGGGACACTTGCCCAGGTAGGTGTCATAGATGGCGCTGATGCCTTGCTTCCATACCGGGGTCAGTTTGCTGAAGCGACCTTTGCCGATGGCTTGTACGTAAGCGCCGGCTACAGCGTCCAGTTCGGTGTGTACGGGCAGCGAGTCGCCGTACATGATGCCGGGCATGGCTTCCTGCGGCACGAGGCCGTAGTTCTTCAGGCAGAACATGATGTCATAGAAGCTTCCGCCGGGCGAGAAGGAGGCATCGCCGTGGTAGCGGACGTAGTTAACGGCGCGATCTACCATCGTGTGGTGCACGACGAACATCTCGGAGAAGTCATACGTTCCCTTGCCCATGCGGAGCAATTCGGACTCCAGGAATCCGAGGCTGGAGAAACTCCAACACGTGCTCGAGCGGTGCTGGTCCTTGATACTGGTAATGGGGTTTTCTTTCACAGTGGTGAAGACGAAGCCCTCTTCTTTCGGGGCATCTTGCGCAACCGCGGTCAGGGACATCAGACCCAGTGCGGCGATAAGTACAGACTTTCTCATCATTTAGTTAGTTTATTGTGTTTAATAATGGATTTTCGGGCAAAGGTAATATAAAAAAGTGGGAGCAGGATGCGTTTTCCCTTCCATTTCTTATTTTAATTCGTTTTTTCAGCAGATCCTCTATTTCTTCCTGCGGATATGCTGGTGCGTTTGGCTTTGTTAGAGATAATAGATATAGGGTAGGTCAATCCCAGGATTTCTTCGTTGCTGATGTATTCTGTCCTTTCTTGGGATACAAATTCCGCCAAATCTTTAGGCGCGGATGACATTGGCTCGTCATTTATTTGTGTAATTTGCGGAATTTATGTCTCAACAGGGTGTGGAAGTCCCTTTCGGCATAAAAAAGGCGTTAGGAGGCTATCAAACATGTTACATGGGCTATTAAAAATGTTACATGTAACAAAATTGATAGCTTTTGTAACATTTGTGCAAGCCTCTTTTGTGCACATCGCTTACCTTTGCCGGCGTAAACGTCCTCGGTGAGGATGTGGTGAGAATGAATCAATCTTTATTTCATGAACTTTTAAACACAAAGCTATGATGAAAAACATCAGACTAAGGATCGGTACCTTTGTGGTGCTGCTGTTTGCCGGGCTATCGCTTTTTGCCCAGCAGATGCAAGTGAAAGGAACGGTCGTCGACAAGGCGACAGGTGAGACAATCATCGGGGCCTCGGTGGTTGAGGAGGGAACCCAAAACGGTGTGATAACGGATATAGATGGTAACTTCGTCATTTCCGTTTCGCAGAATGCTACTATTTCCATTACTTATGTCGGATATAAAGATATTAAGGTAAAAGCAGAACCCACGCTGCGCATAGAAATGGAAGAGGACAGTGAAATGCTGGATGAAGTCGTGGTGACGGGCTACACCACGCAACGCAAGGCCGACCTGACGGGTGCTATTTCAGTGGTCAGTATGGATGAAATAGTTAAGCAGAATGAGAATAACCCGATTAAGGCGTTGCAAGGGCGTGTGCCTGGTATGAATATCACGGCAGATGGTAATCCGAGCGGCTCTACGACAGTCCGTATTCGTGGTATCGGTACTTTGAATAACAATGACCCGCTTTATATTATAGATGGTGTACCGACCAAAAGCGGCATGCACGAGTTGAATGGCAATGACATCGAATCCATCCAGGTGTTAAAAGATGCCGCGTCTGCTTCTATCTACGGTTCACGTGCTGCCAATGGCGTTATCATCATTACGACCAAGAAAGGTAAAGAGGGGCAGTTGAAGATTAATTTTGATGCTTCTGTTTCTGCTTCTATGTACTCAAACAAGATGGAAGTCTTGAATGCGGAGGAGTACGGGCGTGTCCTGTGGCAGGCTTATGTGAACGGAGGTTACGACCCCAACACGAATCCGTTGGGTTATCGGTATGATTGGGGTTACGATGCCAATGGCTATCCGCAATTGAATTCTCTCAGCATGGCCAGATTCCTGGATTCGGAAAACACGACCCCTTCTGCTGATACCGATTGGTTTGACGAAACGACACGCACAGGTGTTATCCAACAATATAATTTGTCCGTCAGCAATGGTTCGGAAAAAGGCTCTTCTTTCTTTTCTTTGGGCTATTACAAGAACTTGGGTATCATCAAGCAGACAGATTTTGAACGCTTCTCTGCCCGTATGAATACGGAGTATCACCTGATAGATAAGATTCTGACCATCGGTGAACATTTCACTTTAAACCGTACTTCCGAAGTGCAGTCGCCCGGCGGATTCTTGCAGAATGTCTTGCAGTTTAATCCCTCCCTGCCCGTTTACACCATCGACGGCGAGTATGCCGGCCCCGTAGGCGGCTATCCCGACCGTGAGAATCCGGTTGCCCGTTTGGATAGAAACTCCGATAACCGTTATACCTATTGGCGTATGTTCGGCGATGCCTATTTGAACTTGAATCCTTTCAAGGGCTTCAATATCCGTACCACTTTTGGTCTGGACTATGCACAAAAGCAGCAGCGTATCTTTACTTATCCGATAACGGAGGGTAACGTAGCCAATGATAGGAACGCTGTAGAAGCTAAGCAGGAGCATTGGACAAAATGGATGTGGAATCTGGTGGGCACATACAACCTCGAAATCGGCAAACACCGTGGCGACGTGATGGTCGGCATGGAGTTGAACCGTGAAGATGACAATAATTTCTCCGGTTACAGAGAAGAGTTCGCTATCTTGAACCCGGATTATATGTGGCCGAACGCGGGCGTTGGCACAGCTCAAGCTTACGGTTCTGCCGAGGGCTACTCTTTGGTCTCTTACTTTGGGAAGCTGAACTACACCTATGACGAAAAGTATTTGTTCTCTTTCACCTTGCGTCATGATGGTTCTTCCCGTTTCGGTCGAAACAACCGTTATGCCACGTTCCCTTCGGTTTCCGCTGGTTGGAGAATCAGTAACGAAAAGTTCATGAAGAATATCTCGTGGCTGGACGATTTGAAAATCCGTGCTTCTTGGGGTCAGACCGGTAACCAGGAAATCTCGAATATTGCGCGCTATACGGTATATGTGCCCAATTACGGTACGTCGTCTTTCGGCGGACAGACCTATGGCACTTCCTATGATATTGCCGGCACGAACGGCGGTAGCATCTTGCAGTCAGGCTTTAAGCGCGACCAAATAGGCAATGACGACATCAAGTGGGAGACGACCACGCAGACCAACATCGGTTTGGACTTCTCTTTGTTCAACCAAACCCTGTATGGTTCATTTGATTGGTATTATAAGAAGACGACCGATATCCTTGTGCAGATGGCTGGCATTGCAGCGATGGGTGAGGGTAGTACCCAATGGATTAATGCCGGAGAGATGGAGAACCGGGGTTTCGAGTTCAATTTTGGCTATCGCAATACGACTTCTTTCGGTCTGAGGTACGACCTGAATGCAAATATCTCTGCTTATCGCAATAAGATTACCGCACTGCCCGCTACCGTGGCAGCCAATGGTACTTTCGGTGGCAACGGTGTGGAGAGTGTCATCGGACATCCCAATGGTTCGCAAGTGGGCTATGTGGCTGACGGTATTTTTAAGTCGCAGGACGAAATTGACAATCACGCCGTGCAGGAAGGTGCGGGCCTGGGACGCATCCGTTGGCGCGACCTCAACGGCGACGGTATCATCAGCGAAGCTGACCAGACGTGGATATATGACCCGACCCCTGCCTTCAGCTATGGTCTGAACATTTATCTGGAGTACAAGAACTTTGACCTGACTTTGTTCTGGCAAGGTGTGCAGGGCGTGGACATCATCAGCGACCTTAAAAAAGAGACTGACTTGTGGAGCGGTTTGAACATCGGTTATCTGAACAAAGGAAAACGCTTGCTGGATGCGTGGTCGCCCACGAATTCCAATTCCAACATTCCAGCTGTTTCCCGCGACGACATCAATAACGAGAAGCGTGTGTCTACCTACTTCGTGGAGGACGGTTCGTTCTTGAAGTTGCGCAATGTGCAGATTGGCTACAATGTACCCCAGTCGTTTGCCCGGAAGTTGAAGATGGATCGTCTCCGCCTGTACGTGAGCGCTCAAAACTTGTGGACCATCAAGAGCAAGGAGTTTACCGGTGTTGACCCGGAGAATCCTAACTATGGTTATCCCATTCCCTTGAACATAACTTTTGGTATTAATGTAGGTTTCTAATATTCAACTAATAAAAAACGATATAACTTATGAAAAGACTATTATATACAGCAGCATTGGGATTGTCCCTTTTGTGTGGCAGTTGTTCTGACTTCCTGGACGAACAGGTTCCGCAGGGCACCATAGACAACGAGCAGTTGCGGAATCCTGAATACGTGGACAATCTGGTCATCTCGGCATACGCTATCTGGATTTCGGCCGAAGACATCAACTCTTCTTTCAGCATGTGGAACTACGATGTGCGCTCGGACGACGCTTATAAGGGAGGAAACGGCACGGAGGACGGCGACGTCTTTCACGCGCTGGAAATCTCGCAAGGCATTATGACTACGGCATGGAACATCAGCGACATGTGGCAACGCTTGTACAATTGCATATCGAGAGCCAATACCGCGCTCCAGTTGTTGAACCAACTTGACGAGCAGACGTATCCCTTGAAACAGCAGCGCATAGCGGAGATGCGTTTCTTGCGCGGACACGGCCACTTCCTCTTGAAGCAGCTTTATAAGAAGATTGTTTTCGCCAACGATGAAAACCTGTCGCCGGAGGAGTATAACAACCTGTCCAATACGACCTATACCAACGACGAGGGTTGGCAGCAGATTGCCAATGACTTTGAGTTTGCTTACAACAACCTGCCCGACACACAGGCAGACAAAGGCCGCCCCACTCGTGGCGCAGCCGCAGCCTATCTGGCTAAGACCTATTTATATAAGGCCTACCGCCAAGACAATCCGGAGAGTAACGAAGTGACCTCTATCAGTGCGGAGGACTTGCAGCGCGTGGTAGAGTACACCGACCCCTCTATCATGGCCGCCGGTGGCTATGCCTTGGAAGCGGATTTCCACAACAACTTTCGCCCCGAACCCCAGTATGAGAACGGATGCGAATCCGTGTGGGCCATGCAGTATTCGATGAACGACGGCACGACCGATGGCAACTGTAACTGGGCTTACGGTCTGATTGTCCCCAACATTCCGGGTGTCACCGATGGCGGGTGCGACTTCTACAAACCCAGCCAGAATTTGGTGAACGCTTTCCGCACCGATGCCGACGGTCATCCTTACTTTGATACATTCAATAACTCCGATTACGACATGGCTACAGAGACGGCTGACCCGCGTCTTTTCCTGACGGTCGGGTTGCCCGATCTGCCCTATGAGTTCAATGCGAACTACATCATGGACCGTTCTTCTACATGGAGCCGTAGCAATGGCCTGTACGGTTACTACGTTACTTTGAAACAGAATGTAGACCCGGACGGTGACTATATCGTGAGAGGTAACGGTTATTGGGGCAGCCCCATGAACCACATCGTCCTCCGGTATGCCGACGTGTTGCTGATGCGTGCCGAAGCCTTGATTCAGCTGAACGACGGACGCATCCAGGAAGCAATCGACCTGATTAACGAAGTGCGCAACCGCGCCCGTCAGAGCACCGCGATGATTTCTAACTATCCCGCAGACTACAATGTCACCTTCAATGTGCGTCCTTACACCGGCTCTTACAGCCAGCAAGAGGCGTTGGAGATGTTGAAGTTCGAGCGTCGACTGGAACTGGCTATGGAATGCGACCGCTTCTTCGATCTGGTGCGTTGGGGCGATGCTTACGACGTGTTGACCCGTTATTATGCCCAGGAGGCAGACAACTGCACCATCTACTCGAACGCCGCGTTCACGCCGAACAAGAATGAATATTTGCCTATACCTTTCGCACAAATCAGCGCGAGCAACGGACTGTACGAGCAGAATTGCGGTAACTGGTAATAGTATTAACTCTTAATCACGATGAAAAATATGAAAGCGATTAGCAAATTCAGATTGTTTTTTCTCGCAACGGCCTTGCTGACTGCCGTTGCCGGATGTAACGACGACAATACGTCCGACCTCCGCCTGGATGGCGACACTTGGTTGGAATCCCTCACGTTGGATGACTACGAGGGTGTGATAGACAACTCCACGATGACTGTCGTGGTGGGCGTGCCCGAGACGTACGACACGGATGCCATGACGGTGACCGGCATCACGGCTTCTGCCGGAGCCGAAACCTCGATTCAGGTGGGTGATGTGCTGAACTTTTCCTATCCGCAGTCCGTCACGGTCCGCAACGGCGATACCTACCTGGACTATACGGTCACCGTGCAGCACGATGCGGCCAGCATCACGTCCTTTGTGCTGAATGGCAGCTACATGGGCATCATCAACCAGGCTACCCGTACTATCCTGGTGCGCGTACCGACCACGGAAGACGTGACGAACATGGTGCCCACCATCGGCGTGTCCGCCGGTGCTACGGTCACGCCCGCATCGGGTAAGGCTCTGGACTTTACCCAGCCCGTAGAGTTTACCGTGACGTACCGGACGGCTACTGCGGTCTATACCGTCACCGTCGAACAGTCCGATGCGCCGAATGCCGTCTATGTCGGCTTGGCTTCGACCCTCTCCGAACTGAATCCGGAAGAACAGGAGGCTGCCAACTGGATGTTGCAGAACGTAGCGAACGCACAGTATGTTTCGTTTGACGACGTGCGCACCGGTCGCGTAGACCTGATCGAATGCCGCGTGATGTGGTGGCACTTGCATATCGATGGCGGCATTGATAACATGGACCGTTTCGAGTCTTCCGCTCCCGCTGCCATCCAGGCCGTGACCGCCATGAGAGAATTTTATGAGAACGGCGGTAGCCTGCTGCTCACCCGATACGCTACGTACTACGCCGTGCAGATGGGTGCCACGGCTGACGGCAACAACCCCAACAACTGCTGGGGACAAGTGGAAGAATCCGGCGAAATCACCACGGGTGCCTGGAACTTCTTTGTGGACGACAACGCCTCTCACCCCATCTTCCAAGGCGTGGTGAGCAGCATCGACGGACGTAACGGCGTGTATACCTGCGATGCCGGTTACCGCATCACGAACAGCACGGCGCAGTGGCACATCGGTTCCGACTGGGGCGGTTATCCCACGCTCGACGACTGGCGCAACCTGCACGGCGGCCTTGACCTGGGCTATGGTGGCGACGGCGCCGTAGTGGTTTGGGAATATCCGGAGAACGCTGCCGGCGGACGTATCGTCTGCATCGGTTCGGGCGCATACGACTGGTATTCGTTCGACGTGGACGCTTCGGCTGACCAATACCACGGCAATGTGGCTACGATGACTCAAAACGCAATCAACTATTTATCTCAAGACTAATTCTAACTCGTTTAATCATGAAGACAATGATATATACTATAGCTCTGACCGCCATGCTGGGCACACTGTCCGCTTGCAGCGACGAATTTGGCGATCCTATCCTGACGCAGAAAGACTGGAACGGCACGACGGCATACTTCGCGCCTACGGACGAAAACACCTTTGGCACTTATTACAAGCCTTACGTGGGCTACGTGGGCGACCCGATGCCCTTTTACGACCCGGTGGAGGGTGACTTCAAGATAATGTACCTGCAAGAGTACCGCCCCAATCCGGAAAGTACCTACCACCCCTTCTGGTGCGTGTCTACCACCGATGCTGCGTCCTACACCTCGCTGGGCGAGCTGATTCCTACGGGGACAGCCGCCGAGGCGGATGCCGCGCTCGGTACGGGCAGCACGGTGTACAACGAGGCCGAAGGCTTGTACTATACATTCTATACTGGCCATACGGCCAGTCAGGAAGTAGTGATGTTTGCCACCTCTCCCGACTTCCGCACTTGGACGAAAGACCGCACGTTCTATCTCTCGGGCCCGGACTATGGTTATAGCCGCACCGACTTCCGCGACCCCTTCGTGTACCAAGGCGAGGACGGGCAGTGGCACATGCTGGTGTCCACCACCTGCGACGGCAAAGGCTCGCTGGCGGAGTTCACTTCGGCCGACCTACGCACGTGGCAACATGCAGGCGTGTTCATGACCATGATGTGGGACCGCTTCTATGAATGCCCCGACCTCTTCAAGATGGGCGACTGGTGGTATCTGATTTATTCGGAGCAGCACAGTGCCATACGCCGCGTGCAATACTTCAAGGGGCGCACCTTGGACGAACTGAAAGCCGCCACGGCCAATGACGCAGGCATCTGGCCCGACGACCACGAAGGCTTCCTGGATTCGCGCGCTTTCTATGCCGGTAAGACTGCTTCGGACGGCACGAACCGCTACATCTGGGGCTGGTGCCCGACGCGCGAGGGCAACGACAACACTGCCGTGGGCGCTTCGCCCAATGAACCGCAGTGGGCAGGCAATCTGGTGGCCCACCGCCTGATACAGCACGAGGACGGCACGCTGACGCTAGGCGCGGTCAGTGGCATTGACGCCAAGTTTACCACTGCGTCCGACGTGCAGGTCATGGAGCAGAGCGAGTCGGGTGTCAGCAGCAGCGACGGCAGTTATACGATGGGCGATAACTCCTACCTGCTCTTCAATCGCCTTAACGTGCACAACCGCATCTCCTTCACCGTCACCACCTCTTCGGCTACCGACCGCTTCGGCTTCTCGTTAGCCCGTGGCACGGATTCGCAGAAATACTATTCTATCATCGTGAATCCCGAGAGCGACACGCGCCGCAAGATTAACTTTGAAGAGGAAGGCCCTGTCGGCATAGGCTTCGTGAATGGCATCGACGGCTACACGTTCAATACGCCTGCCGATGGCGTTTACCACGTCACGGTCTACACGGACAATTCCGTCTGTGTGGTCTACGTCAATGACAACGTGGCCTACACGAACCGCATCTACGGCACGCAGAAGAATTGCTGGTCCATCAACTGCTACAGCGGATCCATACACGTTTCCGATATACAAGTAAGTTCGTATTAAACAGCCGGGGCTGCTCCCCGTGGGCAGCCCCTTGACAATTAATCATTATTACATCACCTTTTAAACCGATACCCTTATGGCAACCAAAGAACCTACCCAGAAAGCCAAACTGACGATGCGTGCCATCGAGAACACGCTGTCCACCGACGTGGACAAGGACTATTACCTGCGCCCGAAATTGCAGAAGTGCCTCAGCCTGGATGACCTGGCCGAAGAAGTGGCCGCGCTGAGCACCCGGCAGGAAGACCCCGAAGACATCGCGCGCATCGGCCGGCAGCTGATGCAGCGTATGATGTGGTTCCTTTCCGCCGGCTACAGCATCAGCCTTCCCATAGGCTATTTCCGGCCCACGTCGCAAGGTGTGTTCATGGCCGATGAACTGAACACCGCGCCGGACCGCAGCCGCATGAAGCTGGGTGTGTCCTACTCCATGAGCGAGGACATGCGCAATGTGCTCGACGAGGCCGAGGTGGACGTGGAAATCCAGAAAAGCATCTCGGGACCACAACTTTATGGCGTGGTCAGCGGACAGGACGCGCAGAACCCCGAAGCCGTCACGCGCGGCGAAGGCATCCCCATCAGTGCCGGCCAGACTTGCATCATCAAAGGCAAGAGCCTCAAAGTCGGCGGCTCGGGCGATGAAATCGGCGTCACTCTGACACGTGTGGACGAGGGTGGCAGCGACACTTTCTTCTTCCCGCCCTCGCAACTCTATCCTAACACGCCATCTAAGGTGGGCTTCGTTCTGCCTGCATCGGTGCCCGAGGGCAGCGTATGGAGCGTGAAGCTCTGCACCCAGTTGTCCTCCAACGGCAGCCTCCTGCTGAAAGAACCGCGCACTGTGGAGATGGACGACACGTTCGTTGTCGGCGAAGTTTCCACACCCTCCACCGGAGGAGGCGGCACTGGTACGGGCGGCGACGATTCCGATACCGGTAGCGACGGCAGCTTCGGCTAATAACGCGCATCGCGTTAGCCTCGTAACGTGCATCGCGTTAGCCTCGTAACGTGTATCGCGTTAGCCTCGTAACGCAGACCGCGTTAGGAAACTAACGTATTTCTTACTAACTTTACACCGTAATGAAGTTTTCAGCTTAATCCTTTACTTTTATGACAACCTTTACAAAACACCTCAAACATTCCGTGCGCATCCTCTGCCTGGCTGCCGCGTTGGGCACGTTCCCCACGGCATGGGCTGCGGATGGCGATCTGAACATCCGCCATCTGGCGCGCGAACACAACCTCATCTCCGTGCGCGACGCACAGCGTTACCTCCTCCTGCCCGTTCAGGACAACGCGCCGGAGGCCAAAGTCTCCCTCATCGGTAACGACAACCACGCGGCTACCGAGACGTTCAATGTCCGCCTGGCCCGCGAGCGCGTCGATTACCTCGTGCCGCTGGACCTCTCCGCCTTCCGTGGCGCTGAGGTCACCATAGACGTGCAGGGCATGCCCGCCGACGCGATTTGCTGGAAGGAAATGAAGCTGTCGGACACGTTCGACACCACCAACCGCGAAGCCTTCCGGCCACTCTACCACCACACCCCGGCCTACGGGTGGATGAACGACCCCAATGGCATGTTCTACCTGGACGGCACGTGGCACCTCTACTTCCAACACAACCCTTACGGCTCCACGTGGGGCAACATGACGTGGGGACATAGCACCAGCGCCGACCTCGTCCACTGGCACTATGAGGGCACGCCTATCCAGCCCGATGCCTACGGGGCCATCTTCAGCGGTTCGTGCGTCATCGACACGGACAACACGGCAGGCTTTGGCGCCGGTGCGGTCATCGCGTTCTATACCTCAGCCAAATCCACGCCGTGGGGCGACAGCCAGTCGCAGAGCATGGCGTACAGCACGGACGGCGGGCGCACCTTTACCAAGTATGCGTCCAATCCCGTGGTCACCTCCGACCAGCCCGACTTCCGCGACCCTAAGGTCTTCTGGTACGCTCCCGGCAAGCATTGGGTGATGATACTCGCCGCCGGGCAGAAGATGGAAATCCATACCTCGACCAACCTGAAAGAGTGGAAGCGCGAGAGCACCTTCGGCGAGCGGCAGGGCGCGCACGGCGGGGTGTGGGAGTGCCCCGACTTGGTGGAACTGCCCGTCGAGGGCACCGATGAGAAGAAGTGGGTGCTCATCTGCAACATCAACCCCGGCGGACCTTTTGGCGGCAATGCGGCGCAGTATTTTGTCGGCACGTTCGACGGCAAGCGCTTTGTCAACGAGTCGCCCACGCGCACCAAGTGGATGGACTGGGGCAAGGACCACTACGCCACGGTGACCTTCAGCCACGCGCCCGGCGGGCGCACCGTTGCCTTGGGCTGGATGAGCAACTGGCAGTACCAGACAGTGCTCCCCACCAAGCAATACAGGGGCGCGAACACCATCGCCCGCGACCTCTCGCTCTATCGCCGCGACGGGGAACTGCTGTTGCGCTGCGCGCCGTCGCCCGAGATGGAGTCGGCACGCACGGAGACCATCGACCTGCCCGCCTTTCGCGTCAGCGATACCTACGAAATCCCGTCCCTCTTGCCGGACAACAAGGGCGCCTACGAGATAGAGCTGACCCTGCGCAACGCCGGGGCCGAGCGCATAGCCCTCACGCTGTCCAATGCCAAGGGCGAGAACGTGAAGATGCACTACGACATCGCGCGGCGCCAGTTCGTCATGGAGCGCAGCGAGAGCGGGCTGGTGGACTTCAGTGCCGACTTCCCCGCCATGACCATTGCCCCGACAGGCAGTTTGGACGGCACGATACGCCTGCGTCTCTTTGTCGACCGCTCCAGTATCGAGGCTTTCGGTCAGAACGGCGAGTTCGTCATGACCAACCGCGTGTTCCCCTCCGAACCCTATAACACCCTGACCTTCGACACGACGCGCGGGAACTTTCGGGTGACTGGGTTGAAGGTACACCGCATCAAATAGTGATAAGTGTTTAGTGTTTAGTGGTTAGTACCCTGCCATTGACCGCTTTACTAATCGCTAAACGCTATGCACTAATCACTACTCACTAACCGTTAAACACTTATTCTCATGTCCGACAAGACAAACCTCTCCAAACTTCTGCCCATCATGCTCTGCTTCTTTGCGATGGGCTTTGTAGACCTGGTGGGCATCGCGTCCAATTACGTGAAAGCCGACCTCGGTCTGAGCGATTCGGAGGCCAACATCTTCCCCTCGCTCGTGTTCTTCTGGTTCCTCATCTTCAGTGTCCCCACGGGCATGTTGATGAACCGCATCGGCCGCAAGAAGACCGTGCTCTTGAGCCTCGTGGTGACGGCCGTGTCCTTGTTGTTGCCCATCTTCGGCGACAGCTATGGCCTGATGCTCTGCTCTTTCTCCCTGCTGGGCATCGGCAATGCGCTGATGCAGACCTCGCTGAACCCGTTGCTCAGCACGATCATCAGCGGTAACCGTCTGGCCAGCTCGCTCACGTTCGGCCAGTTCGTCAAGGCGATAGCTTCGTTCCTCGCCCCGTACATTGCCATGTGGGGTGCCACGCAGGCCATTCCCGACCTCGGTCTCGGCTGGCGCGTGCTCTTCCCCGTCTACATGGTCATCGCCGTGCTGGCCATCCTATGGTTGGGCAGCACGCCCATCGACGAAGAGCAGCCCGACGAGGCTTCCGGTTTCCTCGCTTGCCTGCGTCTGTTGGGTCATCCGTACATCCTGCTCTGTTTCCTGGGCATTATGTGCCACGTGGGCATCGACGTGGGCACGAACACCACGGCGCCCAAGCTGCTCATGGAACGCCTGGGCATGACGCTCGACGAGGCTTCATGGGCCACGAGCCTGTACTTCATCTTCCGCACGTTGGGCTGCCTGAGCGGCACGCTCATCCTCAGCCGTTGGTCGTCGCGCTCTTTCTTGTGGGCCAGTGTCTGCTTGATGCTGGTGGCCATGGGCGGTCTGCTCGTTTCGGATACGGCTTACATTATATATATATGTATCGCACTGGTAGGTTTCGGCAACAGCAACGTGTTCTCCATCGCCTTCTCGCAAGCCCTGCTGTCCATGCCGCAAAAGAAGAACGAGATTTCCGGCTTGATGATCATGGGCTTGTTCGGCGGCACGGTCTTTCCGCTCCTTATGGGCTTTGCGAGCGACTCGCTCGGGCAGTGCGGCGCGGTGCTGGTGATGACCGTCGGCGTGCTGTATCTGGTGTTCTATGCGCTGCGCATGAAACGGGCGTGACGCGTTCCCCTCATGTTTAACATTTATCATTAACCATTGACCATTAATCATTATCATCATGAATCATATCGTAGTAGGAATGGGCGAGGCACTGTGGGATGTGCTGCCCGAAGGAAAGAAACTGGGCGGTGCGCCCGCCAATTTTGCATACCATGTATCACAATTCGGACTGGATAGCCGCGTGGTCAGCGCCGTGGGCCAGGACAAGCTCGGCACGGAGATTCTGGAGAGCTTCCGCGACAAGGGGCTGAACGGCATGGTAGAGACCGTGCCTTATCCGACAGGCACGGTGCAGGTGACGCTGGATGATGCCGGCATACCGTGTTATGACATCAAGGAAGGTGTCGCGTGGGACAACATCCCTTGGACAGTCTCGCTGGACGGACTGGCCCGGCAGACGCGCGCCGTGTGCTTCGGTTCGCTGGCGCAGCGCAGTGTGGTTTCCCGCGAGACCATCGGGCGATTCCTCGACGTGATGCCCGACGGGGAGGGGCAGCTGAAGATATTCGACATCAACTTGCGTCAGAACTTCTACACTAAGGAAGTGCTGTGCCAATCCATGCGACGTTGCAATGTCCTCAAAATTAACGATGAGGAGCTGGTCACCATCAGCCGTATGTTCGGTTATCCCGGTATAGACCTACAGGACAAATGCTGGATACTCTTGGGCAAGTATGACTTGCGTATGCTGATACTGACCTGTGGCGTCAATGGCAGTTACGTCTTCACGCCCGGCAAGGTCTATTTTCAGGAAACTCCACGTGTCGAGGTGGCCGACACGGTGGGTGCGGGGGATTCGTTCACCGCGGCTTTTGTCTCCGGCATCCTGAAAGGCATGCCCGTGGAGGAGGCTCACCGGCTGGCCGTATGTACCTCGGCTTACGTCTGTACGCAGAATGGGGCGATGCCCGTGTTGCCGCGTGAGCTGACGGAGATGTAAGGCCAGGGGGCTTGGGGATGATAATCTTCGCGGCCCTGTCAACTCTTAAGTGGAAAAAAGGAAGATTGAATGTGGAAAATTAAAGGCGCTAATTACGGTGCATAACCCTCAGCACTATGATTTTTCTCTTCCAATCCTCCTTTTTTGATTAAAAATGTAGCTTTTTCCCGCTTTTTTCTTATAAATTGTTTGCAAGTTCGGATTTTATGCGTACTTTTGCCGCCGTAATCAATCAAGAGTTGACAAGTTGATAACAAAAACCAATAAAAACAACACGTATGAATGCAGCTAAAGTATTAGAAGACCTGAAGCGTCGGTTCCCCGGTGAACCGGAGTATCATCAGGCGGTAGAAGAGGTGCTCTCCACCATCGAAGAGGAGTATAACAAGCATCCTGAATTTGACAAGGTAAATTTGATTGAGCGTCTCTGTATCCCCGACCGCGTCTACCAGTTCCGCGTGACGTGGACAGACGACCAAGGCAACGTCCGCACCAACATGGGGTACCGCGTGCAGCACAACAACGCCATTGGCCCCTACAAAGGCGGTATCCGTTTCCACGCCTCTGTGAACTTGGGTATCTTGAAGTTCCTTGCCTTCGAGCAGACTTTCAAGAATTCTCTGACTACCCTTCCCATGGGTGGCGGTAAGGGCGGCTCGGACTTTTCGCCCCGTGGCAAGAGCAACGCTGAGGTTATGCGCTTCTGTCAGGCTTTCATGCTGGAACTGTGGCGCCACATAGGTCCTGATATTGACGTGCCTGCGGGTGACATCGGCGTGGGCGGCCGCGAAGTGGGTTTCATGTTTGGTATGTACAAGAAACTGACGCGCGAGTTCAGTGGTGTCCTCACCGGCAAAGGCCGTGAATTCGGCGGTTCCCTTATCCGTCCCGAAGCCACAGGATACGGTAACGTCTACTTCCTCCAAGAGATGCTGAAAACACGTGGCATAGACATCAAGGGTAAGACGGTCCTCATCAGCGGAGCAGGCAATGTGGCGCAGTACACTGCCGAGAAGGTGCTTCAACTGGGTGGTAAGGTGCTGACCATGAGCGATTCCGATGGTTACATCTATGATCCCGACGGTATTGACCGCGAAAAGCTGGATTACATCATGGAACTGAAGAATCTGTATCGTGGCCGCATCCGCGAGTATGCCGAGCAGTATCCTGGCGTCAAGTACGTCGAGGGCGCACGTCCTTGGGGAGAGAAAGCAGACATTGCTTTGCCCAGTGCCACGCAGAATGAGATTGACGGAGACGATGCCCGCAAGCTCGTGGCCAATGGCGTTATCGCTGTCAGCGAAGGTGCCAATATGCCTTCCACGCCCGAAGCTATCCGCGTCTTCCAGGAAGCCAAGATTCTCTATGCTCCGGGTAAGGCTGCCAATGCAGGTGGCGTGTCGGTTTCGGGTCTCGAAATGACGCAGAATTCTGAACGTCTTTCTTGGAGTGCCGAGGAGGTCGACCAGAAGTTGCACTACATCATGGAGAACATCCACGAGAATTGCGTGAAGTATGGTACCGAACCCGATGGTTACATCAACTACGTCAAGGGTGCCAATATCGCGGGCTTCATGAAAGTGGCCAAGGCCATGATGGCGCAAGGTATCGTCTGAAGGACTTGACTTTGAGAGATTAAAAGAGCGGGGCGCTTGGTATCAACCGGGCGTCCCGCTTTATTGATGCCATTATTAAAAAGAAAAAGCCGTCTGAAACAAGCTTTTCAGACGGCTTTCCCTTATGGTTAGATAGAAAGAAGAAATCAGAGTTACGCTCTGTTTAGAGGGCTTTTTTCTCTCTGATTCTGGCCTTTTTACCTGTGAGAGCACGCAGGTAGTACAACTTAGCGCGACGCACCTTACCGATCTTGTTCACTTCGATGCTGTCGATGGCCGGGGATTCGATGGGGAAGATACGCTCAACACCTACAGTACCCGACATCTTGCGTACGGTGAAACGCTTCTTGTCGCCATGGCCGGAGATTTTGATAACAACGCCGCGATAGTTCTGTACGCGTTCCTTGTTACCTTCCACGATACGATATGCCACGGTCACGGTGTCACCTGCTTTGAACTTGGGGTGCTGTTTGCCAGTGGCAAATGCTTCTTCTGCAATTTTAATTAAATCCATTGTCTTGTTATTGATTAAAATGTTATCGTAACTACGCAACATGCCGGGCTTTCTCTGTTGTTCCCGGTAGCGATTGCGCGAAAGCGGGTGCAAAGTAACGCATTATTTCTCAGATACCCAAATGTTTTCTATTCTTTTCTTCTGAAAAAATCCCGGTACCCCTTTGTCTCCCTCCATTTTATGACTACCTTTGTACGGTTTTTGACAATACTGACAACAATGAAGATATCCAATATTCGATGCGCCCGCACACTTTTGGTGGGCGTGACTTTCGCTTTGGCCCTTGTCTCGTGCCATCCCGCTTATCGTGTGGCGCGTGTGGAGGGTTCACGGGTAACGATAGATTCCACCTTCGATGCGCATCCCGATGCGGATGCCATCGCCCTCTTGGCTCCCTACAAGCATCGTGTGGACAGCACGATGAACCGTGTCCTGGGCACCTCTGCCATCGCCATGGACGCCCATCGCCCTGAGAGCCTCCTCTCCAACCTTGTGGCCGACATCTTGCGCGAGGCCGCATCCGATACTTTGGGGCATCCTGCGGATATGGGCTTGGTCAATATGGGTGGTCTTCGCGCCACCCTTGCGCAGGGCGATATCACCATGGCCAATGCCTACGAGATTTTGCCTTTTGAGAACGCTCTCTGCATCATTGTTTTGCGTGGTAGTGCCTTTCGCCAGTTGTGTGAGAATATCGCTTACCGTTTGGGCGAAGGCGTGAGCGGTGTCCGTCTTGAGGTCTCCAAGGATCGCCGGTTGCTAAGCGCCACTGTCGGTGGGCAACCCATTGATGATGACCGCCTCTATACCGTGGCTACTTTGGATTATTTGGCCGAGGGCAATGACGGGATGCACGCCCTCCTCATGGGCGAGAGCCGTATATGTCCGCCCGGCGCCACGCTCCGTTCGCTCTTCATCCGTTATGTGGAGCGTCAGGCGGAGGCGGGCAAAGCAGTCACTTCGCGTATGGAGGGACGTATCTGTGTACGGGAATAAATAGGAATTTAGCGGCCGAAGGCCGCAATGATTAATGATAAATGGTTAATGGTTAATACGTGGCAAAAGGAACCATGCACAAGCCTATTAACCATTTATCATTAACCATTAACCATTGTGCGCTTCGCGCACATAAATTATCATTTATATGAAAAAGCTCTTTTTACTCTGTTTTTGTCTTGTGTTGCTCGTCCCCGGCATGGAGGCGCGGCATCCCTTGAAAGAACTCTTTGTGCTTCACACCAGTGATACCCATAGCCGCATTGAACCTCTTGACCCCCATTCGGCCGACCCCAACGCGGGCAGGGGAGGAGCGGCGCGTCGAGCCGCCTTTGTCCGGCAATATCGCACCCGGCATCCGGATGTCCTGCTCTTGGATTGTGGGGACATTTCGCAGGGCACACCTTACTATAATCTTTTTCGTGGCGAGCTGGAAGTGCGGATGATGAACCTCATGCGTTACGATGCCATGGCTATTGGCAACCATGAGTTTGACTATGGCTTGGAGAATATGGCTCGTCTCTTCCGCATGGCCGATTTCCCCGTGGTGTGCGCCAATTATGATTTCCGAGGCACGCCCCTCGAGGGCTTGGTGCGTCCTTATGTCATTATCCGGCGCGGGGGTGTGCGCATTGGCATCTTCGGCCTTTCGCCGCGTTTGGAAGGCTTGGTGCAGGCGGACAAGTGTGAGGGCGTTGCCTTCCTCGACCCTGTGGACGTGGCCGACCGTGTGGTGAAGACGCTGCGCACAGAGGAGAAGTGCGATGTGGTCATCTGCCTCTCTCATCTGGGGATGCTCGGCATGGATTCGCCCGATGTGGGGGATGAGATTCTCGTGTCGCGCACTACGGGCATTGACCTCGTCCTGGGCGGGCATACGCATACCTACATGGAGCATCCTGCCTTCCTTACCAATGCCGAGGGGGCTCCTGTGCCCGTCATGCACACGGGCAAGAATGGGGCGTATGTGGGCGAGTTGAAGCTAGAGTTGGAGAGAGAATAAGAACAGCAGTGCGTACCTGCCCAGTCCTTGAAGCGGAGGACTGCAGTCCTTGAGGCGGAGGACTGGAGTCCTTGTACCTGGAGGACTGGAGTCCTCCGAGCCGGGGACTGGGCTTCTGCGAAAAGTTGTGCTTGTAGCGTCGCCTGCATGTCATATTATATAAACTATCATTATGTTTTCACGCTTATGAAGAAATACTTGTTATTAATTACGGTCTGTGTCCTGGGGATGATGTGTACGTCATCCTCCATGCAGGCCCAAGAGAAAGTCACACCCTCGTTGGCCGTGGATGATGTCCGGTGTGTTGCGTGGGTGGATTCCGTCATGTCGCGTCTCAGTCTTCAGGAGAAGATAGGGCAGTTGCTGGTGCCACGTGTGCCCGCCGTAGCCGATAAGGCCACCCGCAAGCGCCTCAAGGAGTGGGTGCGTAAGTACAAGATAGGAGGCCTCCTCTTTGCCCAAGGCACCCTTGAAGGGCAAGCTGCCCTCACTAATCAGGCACAGAAGGAGGCTAAGGTACCCTTGCTCATGACCGTGGATGGCGAGTGGGGTCTGGCCATGCGCCTTAAGGATGCGCCCGGCTACCCGCGCAATGCGGCCTTGGGCTGTATCGCCGATGTGTCTCTCCTCGAAGCCTACGGGCGCGAGGTTGCTCGTCAGTTGCGTGCCTTGGGCGTGCAGGTCAATTTTGCTCCCGTGGCCGATGCCAATACCAATCCTCTAAATCCCGTCATCAACACCCGCTCTTTTGGAGAAGATCCCGGCGAGGTGGCTCGCCGGGTGGTGGCTTATTCCCGAGGGTTGGAGAGCGGTGGCGTGCTCTCCGTGGCCAAGCATTTCCCCGGGCATGGGGATACGGACACCGATTCGCATAAGGCTCTCCCGGTGTTGCGCCACGACCGTGCGCGTCTCGATAGCGTGGAGTTGCTCCCTTTCCGTGATTATATCCGTGCAGGGCTGGGGGGCATGATGATCGGCCACCTTCAAGTGCCCGCGCTCGAAGAGGATAGCCTCTTGCCCTCCAGCTTGTCGCGTGCCATCGTGACCGACCTCTTGCAGGAAGAGATGGGGTTTCAAGGCTTGATCTTTACCGATGCATTGGACATGAAGGGCGTGTCGCGCGTGTCCGGGTTTTATGTCAAAGCCATTCAGGCGGGCAATGACATGCTTTTGGTGCAATATGCTCCCGGCGAGGCCCTGCACGAGGTGATGCACGCCGTCAGGCAAGGCACCCTCTCCGAAGCCGATGTGGATGTCCGGTGCCGTCGGGTGCTGGCGTGGAAGTACCGCTTGGGCTTGCGTCAAAAGCCGGATAAAATTTCGCTCAAGGAGGTGAAGGAGCGCATCTGTACCCCCCAGGCAGAGGAGATGGCTTCTGCCTTACGTCGGGCGTCTGTCACCGTGCTCGATAATTACTTTGGCGTACTTCCTTTGGCTCCTGCTCCCGATGGGCGGGGTATCGCCTTGCTCAGTCTGGGGGCACAAGAGGCAGATTCTGTCTTTGTCTCGTCGATGCAGAGGCATGGAGGCGTGGAGACCTTCCGTTTGCCGCTGAATGCCACGCGTGAAGAACAACTGGCCCTACAGAAGGAGTTGGCTTCGTATGGGCGTGTGGTGGTCAGCATTGCCGGGGTCAATTATGTGGGCGAGAGCGATGTGGCTTTCCTGGCTGGTTTGAATCTCCGTGCTCCGCTGGTGTATGTGTTTTTCACCCCCTACCGTTTGCTTCCCATCCTGACGCCTGCTTTGGCCAAGGCCAATGCTGTGGTACTGGCACACTCGGCAGAGGAGGACTTGCAACGCCATGTGGCGCGGGTGCTTTTTGCCGAGGAAGGAGCCAATGGACGTCTTTCGATGAGTGCGGGGCGTCTCTTCCCGGCAGGTGATGGCGTGGACATCTGTCCGGGCATGGCTCCCGCTTCGGTGTTGCCCGATGATTGGGGGATGAAGTCATACGTCTTGGAGGGCATCAACCGCATTGCCCGCCGAGGATTGGAGGCCGGTGCCTACCCTGGGTGCCGCATCTTGATCTGGAAAGACGGGCAACCTGTCTATGATCAAGGCTTCGGTACGCACTCGGACAAGGATACCACCTCCGTGCGTCCCACCGACCTCTTTGACCTTGCTTCGTTGACTAAGACCACTGCCACCCTCTTGGCCGTCATGAAGCTTTACGACGAAGGACGGCTGAAGTTGGATGACAAGGTTTCCACTTACCTCACTTTTCTACGTCGCACAGACAAGCGCAATATCACCATCCGCCAGCTCCTCTTGCACGAGTCGGGGTTGCTTCCTTACATCCGGTTCTACATGGAGGCCATCGATCCGCACTCGGTACATGGCCCTTATGCGCAAAGTTGGGAGGACGAGTGGCACCGCACCCGCGTGAGCGAACATAGTTATTATTGCTCGGATTTTAAATTCAAAAAAGGATTGATGTCTGGCCAGCAGACGCATAAGCACACCCTGCATGTGGCTGACGGGATGTGGCTGGACAAGGCTTTCAAAAAGACCATTCTCAACGCTATTGCCCGGAGCGCGTTGGAGGGCAAGCGCTATGTGTATAGTGACTTGGGGTTTATCCTCTTGCAACAAATCGTGGAGCACATCACCTGTCAACCTCTCGATGTCTACGTGTCAGAGAACTTTTATACCCCAATGGGATTGACGCGCACCACGTTCAATCCTTTGGAGAAATTCCCCAAGTCGGAGATCATGCCTACTGCTTCCAATGACTTCTTGCGTCGTCAGGACCTTTGCGGTTATGTGCACGACGAGGCGGCTGCCTTCTTGGGAGGCGTGGCTGGTCATGCCGGTCTTTTTTCTACCGCTAGCGAGGTCGCTTCCATTTATCAGATGTTGCTCGATGGGGGCGTATGGCAAGGCAAGCGCTACCTGAGCGAGGAGACTTGCCGGCTCTTTACCACGGAAAAATCCCTCATCAGTCGCCGGGGATTGGGCTTCGACCGTCCGGACGTGGCTATCGTTAAGCGCAGCCCTTGTGCGCCTTCGGCCCCTGAGGGAGTCTATGGGCATACGGGTTTCACGGGCACTTGTGCGTGGGTTGACCCTGCGAGCCGTACGGTGTATGTCTTCCTCAGCAACCGGGTTTGCCCAGATGTATGGAATACGAAGCTGGGCGACATGGATATTCGCACCGATATCCAGGAGCTTATTTTCAAGAGTTTGTATCAAGCAGATAAGGAGAATTTATGATGAGACAAGTTGGATATGTGATAGCGTTGTGCCTCTTGTGTGCCCTTCCTGTGCGGATGGACGCTCAATGCCGTTTTATGCCCATCGATTCGCTTCCCCTCCCCATGCAAGAGCCGGTGTTGGTTGCCGCCTTGCAGCAGAACGAGGCGTGTAGACATTGGGTCGATTCGGTGATGCAAACGATGAGCCTCAAGGAACGTATCGGGCAACTTTTCATTTATACCATTGCCCCCCAAATCAATCAGCCCAATCGGAATTTGCTGAAAAAAGTGGTGCAGGAGTACAAGGTGGGCGGCTTGCTTTTTTCCGGAGGTTTGCTGGAGAACCAGGTGAAGCTGACCAATGAAGCGCAACAGCTGGCCAAGTTGCCTCTGTTTATCACCTTCGATGGCGAGTGGGGATTGGCCATGCGTCTGAAAGACACTCCTTCTTTCCCTCGTAATATGGTGTTGGGGTGTATTCGCTCGGATAGCCTCTTGTATGAATACGGACGAGAGGTGGCACGCCAGTGTCGCGAGATAGGCGTGCAGATCAATTTCGCCCCTGTGGCTGATGTCAACATTAATCCGGACAATCCCGTCATCAATACCCGTTCGTTCGGGGAAATTCCTGCGGAGGTGGCACGCAAGGTGGTGGCTTACTCTCGCGGCTTGGAGTCGGGGCGTGTGCTTTCTGTGAGCAAGCATTTTCCCGGTCATGGCGATACGAATGTTGATTCCCATAAAGCTTTGCCAATCCTCTCGTTCACACGCGAGCGGCTGGATAGCGTGGAGTTGTATCCTTTCCGCAGGGTCATTCGTGCGGGGTTGGGAGGCATCATGGTGGGACACTTGGAGGTGCCAGCCTTGGAGCCGCAGCAAGGCGTGCCTTCTTCGCTTTCCCGGCGGATCGTGACAGAAGTGCTGAAGGAGGAATTGGGCTTCAAAGGATTGGTCTTTACCGATGCGTTGGCTATGCGGGGCGTGGGGAATCCTGGGCGTTTGTGCCTGGAGGCTTTGAAGGCTGGTGATGACCTCCTGCTAGTGCCTCGTGCCCTTGGCGGGGAATTGGATGTCGTGTGGAAGGCTGTGCGTCAAGGGGAATTGCCCGAAACCGAAATCAACCGTAAGTGTCGCAAGGTGCTGACCTACAAGTATGCT
The DNA here is from genome assembly GCA_018883785.1 of Candidatus Bacteroides intestinipullorum. Classification (GTDB taxonomy): domain Bacteria; phylum Bacteroidota; class Bacteroidia; order Bacteroidales; family Bacteroidaceae; genus Bacteroides; species Bacteroides intestinipullorum. The sequence continues at coordinate 5,761 of JAHLFO010000019.1, read as the reverse complement.
TTAGGACTTACCTGCAAGCCCCAGGTTCAACTCTCTGGTTTGGAGAGCCGTCTGAATACGCCCCATGCCCGCGCTTTGATTCGTCACCTCAGGGAAGCCGCCATCACTGTGGTCGATTCAGGGAAAGGACTTTTGCCCCTCGACAGGACTTCCCGACGGGTAGCTGTGCTTCAGGTGGGCAACGCAGAGGCATTGTCGCCCTTTATGAAAGAATGTTCACGCGACGTACGCATGGATGTTTTCCGATTGACTAAGGATATGTCTGTTGCAGCTATGCAAACCCTGAAGAAGAAATTGGAGAACTACGAGCGTGTGATCTTCTGTATATCCGATCGTCACCTGGAGGGGTATCGTCCGTTCTTTACGCGCCACCTGCCCGATGCAGACCGTGTGTATCTCTTGTTCATTTCCGGCCATCAAGTGCCTCGCGACTTTGGTGCTGCACCTGATGCCTTGGTCTTGGCACATTCTGCCGAGTCGGATGTGCAATTGCGGGTAGCAGCCCTCCTTACAGGCAAGGCGGGAGCTGATGGACGTTTGTCGGCCAGGGTGGGCGATTGGTTCTCCGCCGGTGCAGGAAAGACGCTTGAGGTGCCTGCGCAACCTTACCGCTCTTTGCGCGATTTGGGTGTGGATGCCGACCGCCTTTCTGCCATCGATCGCATTGCCGAGGAGGGCATTCGCGAAGGAGCTTATCCCGGATGCCAAGTCGTGGTGATGAAGGAGGGTTATGAAATCTACAACAAAGCCTTCGGCACTCATTGCGGGCAAGCAGAAGGTGATAGTATGCCAGTTTCCAAAAACGATGTGTACGACATCGCTTCGCTGACCAAAACCAGTGCTACCCTTTTGGCGGTGATGAAACTTTATGACCAAGGTCGGCTGAGCCTCACAGATCGGGTGTCGGATTATCTGCCTTTCCTTATGGATACGGATAAGCGGGATATCACCGTCCGCCAATTGCTGTTGCATGAGTCGGGCTTGCCCTCTACCATCTTGTTTTATCGGGATGCCATCGATGAAGATAGCTATGAGGAAAGCCTCTTTCGGGGTACTCGCGATGCGAATCATACCGCACGCATCGGGGGACGAACTTGGGCCAATCCGGATTTTGACTTTCATGCAGGGTTGACTTCGCCGATGCGTACGGATTCCTGCACCTGGCAATTGGCGGATAGCCTTTGGTTGAATCCCCGCTTCAAGAAAGCCTATTTGCAACAGATAGCCGATGCTCCTTTGTTAAGCCGACGTTACCGCTATAGTTGTGTAGGCTTTATCCTCTTGCAACAATTAGTGGAAGCACGTGCAGGCCTGCCGATGGATGAATTCTTGGAGCGTGAATTCTATCGTCCGATGGGGTTGACGCACACGGGTTATCACCCTTTGAGCCGTTTGCCCCGTCAAACCATCATCCCTTCATCGGTCGATAATTTCTTGCGCAAAGATACCTTGCAAGGCTTTGTCCACGACGAGTCGGCGGCATTCCTTGGCGGAGTGGCTGGCAATGCAGGACTTTTCTCCAACGCCCATGAGCAGGCATTGCTCTATCAGATGTTGTTGAACGGGGGAACTTTGGGTGGGCATCGTTACCTGAGTCCTGAGACATGCCGGGTGTTCACGACCACTTTGTCTCGCACCAGTCGCCGGGGGCTTGGCTTTGACAAACCCGATCGTCGCAATCCTCGCCGCAGTCCTTGTTGTGAGGAGGCACCCGCATCGGTGTATGGCCATACGGGCTTCACGGGTACTTGTGCTTGGGTAGATCCGGATAATAAGTTGGTATATGTTTTTCTTTCCAACCGCATTTTTCCCCACGTATGGAATAACAAATTGTCCCGTCTCGATATCCGCACCCGCATCCAACAGGCCGTCTACAAGGCTTTGCATTGAGGGATATACGTCAAGAGGCCGGTCGCGTACGGGTAGAATAATTTCACAATCGTCTTGCCTCGCGTGCCGGCCATGTTTATGAACAGTGGTACTTTGCGCAATTTCTCCCTTTCAAGGGAATTCTTCTAATTTTACTAACAAACAGTCGGAGAAGTTTGTTCATGCTCATTGGTTTCGTGTAGTGCTTTTATAGGGGATCCACATCATAATATACCAACCCACTTTTGAAGCGTTCGTCACTTGTTACTTCCCGTTGTACACTCGTCAGCAGGTTACGTACCCGTGTCACTGGGGCATTGTTTTCTACTTTCAACACGATTTTCCGGATGAACAGCGTCTGTATGCGTGACACGGGTGGTTTATCCGGTCCCAATACACGGTTGCCGAAGAGGGTGCGCAGGCGTTCGGCCATCTCTTGGGCCATTTGTTCCAGGACATCTTCACGCCGGTGTTTCAGGTAGACATAGATGAGACGGTAGTAAGGCGGGTAATGGAAGGTTTGCCGTTCGGCCAGTTGACCGGCCGCCATGCCTTCGTAGTCATTGGCAATGACCTGTGCTATGATAGGGTGAGTCACATCTCGGGTTTGGAGGATGACTAGTCCCTGGGTGTCGCGTCGCCCGGCACGTCCGGCCACTTGCGCCATCAGTTGGAATCCCCTTTCGTAAGCGCGGAAGTCGGGATAATTCAGCAGGGTATCTGCATTGAGGATGCCCACTACACTAACCCGCTCAAAGTCGAGCCCTTTGGACACCATTTGTGTGCCGATGAGGATGTCTGTTCGACCTTCGGCAAAGTCGTTGATGATGCGTTCGTAGGCGGTGCGGGTGCGGGTAGTGTCCAGATCCATCCGGGCTATACGTGCCTCCGGGAGCAGGGCTTTGATTTCATCTTCAATCTTCTCCGTGCCGAAGCCTCGGGCGCGCAAGTCCGTGCCGTCGCATGCCGGGCATCGGCGGGGTAGGGGTTCGGTGTAACCACAATAGTGGCACGTCAGCATATTCAGCCCTTTGTGGTAGGTCAGGCTGACATCACAATTCTTGCATTTGGGTACCCAGCCGCACGTGTGGCACTCGATCATGGGCGCAAAGCCGCGTCGGTTTTGGAAGAGGATGACCTGTTCCTTGCGTTCCAACGCTTCGCGGATATGTTGCAGCAGCAGCGGGGAGAATGAACCGGTCATGCGCTTCTTGCGTCTAAGTTCGCGGATATTCACCGGGACGATTTGCGGTAAGCGTACCGCCTTGTGACGTTCGGCCAGGGTGACGAGAGCGTATTTGCCAGTTTCGGCATTATGCCAACTCTCCAAGCTGGGGGTGGCGGTGCCCAACAGAGTCTTGGCTCCGCAAAGTGAAGCCAAGACGATGGCTGCATTGCGGGCATGGTAGCGTGGGGCGGGGTCTTGCTGCTTGTAGGTGGCTTCATGCTCCTCGTCCACGATGATCAGCTGCAACCGCTGGAAGGGCAGGAAGACGGAGGAACGCACGCCCAGGATGACATCGTATGGATGGTCGGATAGTTGGCGTTGCCAGATTTCCACTCGTTCGGCATCCGGGAATTTGGAATGGTAAATGCCCAGGCGGAAGCCGAACACCCGTCGCAGGCGTCCGGTGATTTGGGTGGTGAGCGCGATTTCCGGGAGCAGGTATAAGACTTGCCCTCCCCGTGCCAGCACCTCTTGAATCAGGTGAATATAGATTTCGGTTTTGCCGCTGGATGTAACACCATAGAGCAGGCAGACATTCTTCTCGTGCAGGGAGTTGACAATATCGTGGTAGGCTCGTTGCTGGGGGGCAGACAATATGCTGGGCGGTTGTACTTTGGCGGGGAGCAGATGATTGTCCAGTCGGCCGATTTCGGCTGTGTAGGTCTCAAAAATGCCGCGTTCTACCAGGCCATTGAATACGGCAGGGGTGGCGTTGGCCCGTTGCAGTAAGTCGCGTTTGGCCACGGAGCGTTCGTTTCCTCCCAAAGTTCCTGATATTTCCAAGTATTTCATCAACAGGTCCAGTTGCTTGGGGGCGCGGCGTTGCAGTTCGTCGAAGAATATGTGGAGGCGGTGTTCGTTGGTGGCATCCGGGGTTAGGCGGACACGGGTTTCCATTTTGGGTTTGTAGGATTGCTTCAGTTCTTCTTTTACGAAGATGGCTTCTCGCACCAGCAAGGCGTTGATCGTGGGCAGGATGTTTTTCAGTCCGCTGTCCTTTTCCAGTTGTGTGACCGTTTGCTCGGGTTCGGTTGTCAGCAAGTTCAGAAGGCGTTGTTCGCGTTCGGGCAACCGTTCGGTGGCTTCAAAGTCCGGATTGAGGGCTACGATGGTTTCACTTTCCAGTTTCAGTCCTGATGGAAGAGCCGCTTTGTAGACGTCCCCTTGGGTACAGAGGTAGTAAGCTGCCAGCCATTCCCAGAATTTGAACTGTAGGGGGAGCAGGATGGGGCGTTCGTCCAGTACCGTCACCACTTCTTTCACTTCGTATGCCGTAGGCTTGAGGTAATGCACGTTGCATACGATGCCGGTATAGAATTTTTTCCGTCCGAAGGGTACTACTACCCGGCATCCCGGCTGTACGTGTTCCTCTTGTTCAGGGGATAGCCGGTAGGTGAAAGCGTCCGGCAGAGGTAGGGGCAGGATGACGTCAACGAATCTCTCCATATTGATTTAATCCAGAATCCTAAAAAAATAGGCTACGGGCTGCAAGCGAATAGGCTTGAAGTCCGTAGCCGGGTTGATTGATGAGTTTAGAAAATATATGCCAATGACAATTGCCAGGTCTTGTCTTTGCCTTTGAGGTCTTCGGCTTCGAAGTGGTCGCCGATGGGGATGTTGTAGTTTACGCCAAGCTGTAGGTGCTTGATGAGCTTCAGGCCGGCGCCTACATTGATGCCCACCTGGGCTTTCTTCTTGTCCATCCCGTCTTTCTCTCCCTTGAAGTCGAAGTAGAAATCGGGACCGGCGGCAATGAAAATGCCTAATGTGCTACCCAGTCCGATGGTGTATTTCAGGTTGACGGGGATGTCCAGTCCGACTTGTTTCACGGCATCGGCATCCGCCTTGATGCCTTTCTGGGAGAAGAGCAGGGCTGCATCTACCCCTAAGCCGATAATAGGAATGGTCATCTCGGCCATGGGGCCAACGAAGAAGCCAGCCATCTTATCCTTATAATCTTCAAAGTCGATTTTCGTCATGTTTACACCTCCCTTGATACCCCACTTGAGGAACTGCGCTTGAGCCGTTGTCGTAGCCATACACATGCAGCATACAGCTATCACTAAAATGTTCACTACTTTCTTCATACTTGTTGATGTTTTAAAGATTTCGCGTCAAATATAGCGATTTTCTTTTGTCGTGCCATCAATCCAAGCAAAAAATACGGTGATTTCAGTTTTTCCCTATGTAGGTTCGCGGATCCCTTGCCTGCGCTATGTCTGGGCCTGAGATGCAATAAGACCTGCCATGCTACTAATAAGCAACGGCAATATGTACCTAATAATTTCTTTTAGACTTAGAAGCTGTTTTGATTTTATTCCTAACCTGTTTTATCCGGCTTTTCTGTGTAACCTGATGTCATGAAGTACAGTAGTTCAGTATATGAAGTACAGTAGTTCAGTAGGTGAAGTACAGTAGTTCAATATATGAAGTACAGTAGTTCATGAATCGATATAACTACTCAAATCATTGATATGCGGCATATCCCTAATACATTTTCCTCAACCTGCTAACCGCCTTCTCCAACGACTCCTCCGGCGATGGACACGCTGGCATACGACAAGGCTTTCTTGTCCGACTTGTCTTTTACGATGCCGCTGATGGTGACGTATCTTCCGTCATCTTCCGGCTCTTCAACTGCCTTTGCCGGTGCCAGGTATAGCA
>JAHLFO010000018.1 GCA_018883785.1 Candidatus Bacteroides intestinipullorum | reverse complement strand
ATTTAAATAACTTTAATTCAATCATTTATGTGGTTAAGTAATTCATCTGTAGGAAGGAAAGTGGTGATGAGCGTTACCGGCATCGCCCTCGTCCTGTTTCTGACGTTTCACATGGCGATGAATCTGGTTGCCCTCGTTTCTGCAAGCGGGTACAACGCCGTGTGTGAGTTCTTGGGAGCTAACTGGTATGCCGTGGCCGGCACCCTGGCGCTGGCCGTGCTGTTCGTCATCCACCTCATCTACGCCTTCTGGCTGACGATGCAGAACCGCCGTGCGCGCGGTGCCGAACACTATGCCGTCACCGAACGCCGCAAGGAAGTGGAATGGGCTTCCCAAAACATGCTGGTGCTGGGTCTGATTGTCATCCTGGGCCTGATTCTGCACTTGGTTAACTTCTGGTCCAACATGATGTTGCCCGAGCTGATGCACGACATGGGCATGCATGCCGACACGATGGCATTGGCCTACGCCGCCGATGGCATCCACCACATTGAGAAGACCTTCGCCAACCCCGTGTTCGTGGTCCTCTACCTCATCTGGCTGGCCGCCCTGTGGTTCCACCTGACCCACGGCTTCTGGAGCGCCATGCAGACGCTGGGTTGGAACAACAAGGTTTGGATCAACCGTTGGCAGTGCATCTCCAACATCTACGCTACCATCGTAGTGGCTTGCTTCGCCCTGGTAGTAGTTGTGTTCTACATCAAATCACTGTTGTAAGTTTATAAGTTATTAAGTTATTGAGTTATAGCGTTTCTTTTGAGGCCGTAAGCCTTGGCTTCTCCAACCAACGGGTAACTCCAAAAACGAACTTACAAACTAATAAACTATCGAACTAAAAAAACTAAAATCATTATGACTAAGATAGATTCAAGAATACCGGAAGGTCCGGTAGCCGAGAAATGGACCAACTATAAAGCTCATCAGAAACTGGTTAACCCCGCCAACAAGCGCCGCTTGGACATCATCGTGGTGGGCACGGGTCTGGCAGGTGCCAGCGCAGCCGCCTCGCTGGGCGAAATGGGTTTCAAAGTGTTCAACTTCTGCATTCAGGACTCCCCGCGCCGCGCACACTCCATCGCCGCCCAGGGAGGTATCAACGCAGCCAAGAATTACCAAAACGACGGTGACTCGGTTTACCGCTTGTTCTACGATACAGTGAAGGGTGGCGACTACCGCGCCCGCGAAGCCAACGTATATCGTCTGGCCGAAGTCAGCAACAACATCATCGACCAGTGCGTGGCACAGGGTGTCCCCTTCGCCCGCGAATACGGCGGCACGCTGGCCAACCGTTCCTTCGGTGGCGCACAGGTGTCCCGCACGTTCTACGCCAAGGGCCAGACGGGCCAGCAGCTGTTGCTGGGCGCCTACTCCGCACTGAGCCGCCAGGTAGCTGCCGGCACGGTGAAGCTCTTCACCCGCTATGAGATGCAGGACGTGGTCATCATCGACGGACGCGCCCGCGGCATCATCGCCAAGAACCTCGTGACCGGCAAGCTGGAGCGCTTCGCCGCACACGCTGTGGTTATCGCTACCGGCGGTTACGGCAACACATACTTCCTCTCCACCAACGCCATGGCCTGCAACTGCTCGGCCGCTATGGCTTGCTACCGCAAGGGTGCCTGGTTCGCCAACCCCGCTTACGTACAGATTCACCCCACTTGTATCCCCGTGCACGGCGACAAGCAGTCCAAGCTGACGCTGATGTCCGAGTCCCTGCGTAACGACGGCCGCATCTGGGTGCCCAAGAAGCTGGAAGACGCCAAGAAGCTGCAAGAAGGCACGCTGCAAGGCAAGGACATCCCCGAAGAAGACCGCGACTACTACCTGGAGCGCCGCTACCCGGCCTTCGGTAACCTCGTGCCGCGCGACGTGGCCAGCCGTGCCGCCAAGGAGCGTTGCGACAAGGGCTACGGCGTGAACAACACGGGCCTGGCCGTATTCCTGGACTTCTCCGAAGCCATCAACCGCCTGGGCAAGGACGTAGTGGCACAACGCTACGGCAACCTGTTCGACATGTATGAGGAAATCACGGACGTATCGCCCTACGAGAACCCGATGATGATCTACCCCGCCATCCACTACACCATGGGCGGCATCTGGGTGGACTACGAACTGATGACCAGCATCAAGGGTCTGTTCGCCATCGGCGAGTGCAACTTCTCCGACCACGGTGCCAACCGTCTGGGCGCATCGGCCCTGATGCAGGGTCTGGCCGACGGCTACTTCGTGCTGCCGTACACCATCCAGAACTACCTGGCCGACCAGATTACGGTTCCCCGCTTCTCCACCGACCTGCCCGAATTTGCCGAGGCCGAGAAGGCCGTACAGGCCAAGATTGACCACCTGATGGGCATCAAGGGCAAGAAGTCCGTGGACTCCATCCACAAGGAACTGGGCCACGTGATGTGGGAGTACGTCGGCATGGGCCGCACGGAAGCCGGCCTGAAGGAAGGCTTGAAGCGCCTGAAGGAAATCCGCAAGGAGTTCGAGACCGAGCTGTTCATCCCCGGCGACAAGGAAGGCATGAACGTCGAGCTGGACAAGGCCATCCGTCTGAACGACTTCATCACGATGGGCGAGCTCATCGCTTACGATGCACTGAACCGCAACGAGAGCTGCGGCGGCCACTTCCGCGAGGAATACCAGACGGAGGAAGGCGAAGCCAAGCGCGACGACGAGAACTACTTCTACGTGGCTTGCTGGGAATACCAGGGCAGCGACGACAAGGCACCCGTATTGCTGAAGGAGCCGCTGGTTTACGAAGCCATCAAGGTACAGACGCGTAATTACAAGAGCTAATCGGGAAGTTGAACCAATTAAAGAACTAAAGTTATGGATAAAAACATATCATTCACCCTTAAAGTTTGGCGCCAGAAGGGTCCGAAGGCACAGGGCGCATTTGAAACTTACGAGATGAAAGACATCCCGGGCGATACGTCGTTCCTGGAAATGATGGACATCTTGAACGAACAACTGATTTCTGAAGGCAAGGAGCCTGTCGTATTCGACCACGACTGCCGCGAGGGCATCTGCGGCATGTGCTCGCTCTACATCAACGGACACCCGCACGGACCGGCACAGGGTGCCACGACGTGCCAGATCTACATGCGCCGCTTCAACGACGGCGATGTCATCACCGTCGAACCGTGGCGTTCGGCCGGCTTCCCCGTCATCAAGGACCTGATGGTAGACCGCACCGCCTACGACAAAATCATGCAGGCCGGCGGCTACGTCAGCGTGAACACGGGCGCCCCCCAGGATGCCAACGCCATCCTCATCCCGAAGACCATCGCCGACGAAGCCATGGACGCTGCCAGCTGCATCGGCTGCGGCGCCTGCGTGGCTGCTTGTAAGAACGGCTCGGCCATGCTGTTCGTATCGGCCAAGGTCAGCCAGCTCAACCTCCTGCCGCAAGGCAAGCCCGAGGCTCTGCGCCGCGCCAAGGCCATGCTGGCCAAGATGGACGAACTGGGCTTCGGCAACTGCACCAACACCCGCGCCTGCGAGGCTGAGTGCCCGAAGAACGTATCCATCAGCAACATCGCCCGCCTGAACCGCGACTTCATCCGTGCCAAGCTGAAAGACTAAGACTCCTTTCTACATTTGATTAATATCAACAGGGGACCCTCTCCTACCGGATTTTTTCCGAAGGAGAGGGTTCTTTTATACATAGGCTGAAAGAGAAAACTGCCAAGAAAAAACCGCCTTTTCCGAAAAACAGTAAGCAAACAAGGGGATAAGGTTTTAAATAGAATTAAAATGCGGATAAAAATACATAGAAGTCTTGCACGATTAGTCAAAACGCACTACCTTCGCGCTGTGATTTTTTTCATAGTATTAGATTTAAGGTTAACAAAAGGTTGGGCTCAGCGGAGCCCATTTTTTTTGCCCTATTCCAAGCCAATCCCCAACAACGGTTCAATCTGCTTGAATATCGCGTAAAGCTCGGCCTGCGTCTCGGCACGGAGCATGGCGATGCGCGTCTCGCGGAAGTTGGGAATACCCTTGAAGAGCGGGCTGGCAGCCAGATGACGGCGCACGTGCAGGATGCCGCGGCGTTCGTCCAGCAGGCGCACACTGTCGTCCACCTCGCGGCGCAGAACGTCCAGCTTCCAAGCCGGTGTCAGTCCCTGGAGCTCATCTCCGGTCTGCAAGTAATGCTTGATTTCCTTGAAAATCCACGGACGGCCGAAGCTGGCTCGCCCTACCATGATGCCGTCCACGCCATAACGGTCGAAGCACTCGCGGGCACGTTGCGGGGTGGTGATGTCGCCATTGCCGATGATGGGGATGCGCATCCGCGGGTTGGCCTTCACCTCGCCGATGAGGGTCCAGTCCGCTTCGCCGGTGTACATCTGCGCCCGGGTGCGGCCGTGGATGGTGAGGGCGGCGATGCCGCAATCCTGCAATTGCTCGGCCAAGGTGACGATAATCTTGCTGTCCGCATCCCAGCCCAAACGGGTCTTGACGGTGACAGGCAGGCGGACGGCATTGACCACGGCGCGGGTAATGTCCAGCATCAGCGGAATGTTGCGCAACATCCCGGCACCAGCCCCCTTGCCCGCCACACGCTTGACAGGACAACCGAAGTTGAGGTCGATGACATCGGGACGCGCCTGCTCCACGATTCGGGCGGCCTCCACCATCGTATCCACGTCGCGGCCATAGATTTGTATGGCCACGGGACGCTCGGCGTCGCTGATGTTCAGTTTTTGCTCCGTCTTGCTGACGGCACGTATCAAGGCATCAGCGGACACGAACTCGGTGTACACCATATCCGCCCCGAATTCCTTGCACATCAGGCGGAAAGCGGGGTCGGTAACGTCTTCCATCGGGGCGAGCAGCACGGGGCGCTGGCCCAGGTCTATAGAGGCAATTTTCATTTTATCCGAGAGTTTTGGCGCAAAGGTACGGAAAAATAGCTACCTTTGCCCCATTCCAAATCAGCAACTTTCCATTTATGACCCAAGCGGATAGAAACGACTTCGAAATCATGGCTCCCGTCGGCTCGCGCGAATCATTGGCAGCAGCCATACAGGCCGGGGCAGACTCCATCTACTTCGGCATCGAGAACCTGAACATGCGCGCCCGCTCGGCCAGCACGTTCAGCATAGACGACCTGAAGGAGATAGCCCGCACCTGCAACGAGCACGGCATGAAGAGCTACCTCACCGTCAACACCATCATCTACGACCAGGACATCCCGCTGATGCGCACCATCGTCAACGCCGCCCACGAGGCGGGCATCTCCGCCATCATCGCCGCCGACGTGGCCGTCATGACCTACGCCCGCAGCATCGGACAGGAAGTGCACCTCAGCACCCAGCTCAACATCTCGAACACCGAGGCCCTGCGCTTCTACGCCCAATTCGCCGACGTCGTCGTGCTGGCCCGCGAGCTGAACCTGGAGCAGGTGGCGGAGATTCACCGCGCCATCGTCGAGGAGCACATCTGCGGGCCGTCCGGACAGCCCGTGCGCATCGAGATGTTCTGCCACGGCGCCCTGTGCATGGCCGTCAGCGGCAAGTGCTACCTCTCGCTCCACCAGATGAACCACTCCGCCAACCGGGGCGCCTGCATGCAGGTGTGCCGCCGCTCGTACATCGTGCGCGACAAGGAGACGGACGCCGAACTGGAGATAGACAACCAGTACATCATGTCGCCCAAGGACCTGAAGACCATCCACTTCCTCAACAAGATGATGGACGCCGGCGTCCGGGTATTCAAGATAGAAGGACGCGCCCGCGGCCCCGAGTACGTGCGCACCGTCGTAGAATGCTACAAGGAGGCCATCCGCGCCCACCTGGACGGCACCTTCACGGACGAGAAAATAGAGGACTGGAACCGCCGCCTGGCCACCGTCTTCAACCGCGGCTTCTGGGACGGCTACTACCTGGGACAACGCCTGGGCGAATGGACGCACCACTACGGCTCGGACGCCACGGAGCGCAAAATCTACGTGGGCAAGGGCGTGAAATACTTCTCCAACCTGGGTGTGGCGGAATTCCTCGTAGAAGCCGCCGAACTGAACGTAGGCGACAAGCTGCTCGTCACCGGACCGACCACCGGCGCCCTCTTCCTCACCGCCGACGAGATGCGTGTGGACCTCCGGCCCGTCCCCACCGTCCACAAGGGCGAGCACTTCTCCATCAAATGCGACAAGATACGCCCCAGCGACAAGCTCTACAAGCTGGTCTCCACCGAAGAACTGAAACGATTCAAAGGACTGATATAATATGGACTACATCCACGAACTCCGCCTGAAGGTGCGCGACTACGAATGCGACCTGCAAGGCATCGTCAACAACGCCAACTACCAGCATTACCTGGAGCACGCCCGCCACGAGTTCCTGCTCTCGACGGGCGCCGGATTCGCCGAACTGCACCGTCAAGGCATCGACCCCGTCGTGGCCCGCATCACGATGTCCTTCAAGACACCGTTGCGCAGCGGCGACGAATTCATCTGCAAGCTCTGCCTGCGCAAGGAGGGCATCAAGTACGTCTTCTACCAGGACATCTACCGCGCCGCCGACAACCGGCTGGTGCTGAAAGGCGTCGTAGAAGCCGTCTGCGTGGTGAACGGCCGACTGAGCGCCAGCCCCCTCTTCGACCAACTGTTCGCCCCTTACCTGAACGAAAAAGAATCCTGAAAACAAAAGCCATGAACTACACCGACGAACGCATCTGCAGCATCGCCCTTACCCTCTGCACGGGCATTGGCGCCCTGACGGCCCAACGGCTGGTACAAGTGGCTGGCAGCGCGGCAGCTGTCTTCAGCCGACGCGAAGAACTGGCCCGCACGTGTCCCGACATCCAGCCCGCGGCCCTGAAAGCCCTCGACACCCCGGGCATCTTCGCCCGCGCCGAACAGGAACTGGACTTTGCCGACAAGCACGGCATCGCCTGCCTCACGCTGCAAGACGACCGCTACCCCACCCGCCTGCGCCAATGCGAGGACGCCCCGCTCTTCCTCTTCTACAGCGGCACGGGCAACCTCAACAGCCTGCGCGTGGTCAGCATGGTGGGCACACGCAATGCCACGGATTATGGACGGCAGTGGTGTAACAGCTTCATACGCGACCTGGCCGCCCTCTGCCCCGACCTGCTGGTGGTCAGCGGACTGGCCTATGGCATCGACATCGCCTCACACCGCGCCGCCCTGGCCCACCACGTACCCACCGTGGCCGTATTGGCCCACGGCCTGGACCGCATCTATCCCGCCATTCACCGCAAGACGGCCACCGAAATGCTGGCACAAGGCGGCCTGCTCACCGAATTCCTGACCGGCACGGAGCCGGAACGCTACAACTTCCTCAGCCGCAACCGCATCGTGGCGGGCATGGCCGACGCCGTCATCGTAGTGGAATCGGGACGGAAAGGAGGCTCGCTCATCACCGCCTCGCTGGCCGAGGGCTACCACCGCGACTGCTTCGCCGTGCCGGGACGCGCCACCGACGAGCATTCGGCCGGATGCAACCGCCTCATCCGCGACAACAAGGCCGCCTTGGTGCAGAACGCCGAGGACTTCGTACAAGCCATGAACTGGAGCACGGCCCAAATGACGTCTACCCCCGTGCAGCGCAACCTGTTCCAGGAACTGACGGACGAAGAAGGCCGCATCGTCCAACTGCTGGGCCGCCAGGGCGACCAGGACGTCAACACGCTGGTGGTAGAGAGCGGCATCCCCTTCAGCCGGCTGAGCGCCCTCCTCTTCGAGATGGAGCTGAAAGGCATCATAAAAGCCCAGACAGGCAATGTGTATCACCTGCTGGGCTAACAGCATCGGGAAGCACGAGCGCACGAGCCTGGAAGCACGGGCGCACGAGCCTGCGGACATGGACAGGGATATAGGGGGAAAATATAGCGGAAGAGCGGGAAAAATGCCCTATCTTTGCATAAACTAATTCAACCGCCTATGCTCCTGAACGACGAAACCCTCCGCTTCATCCGCCAACACGCCTGCGACGACGTGCGCGCCCTGGCCTTGCACGCCCGCCCCGAGCCTGGCGTGGACCTGCCCGCCGCCCTCACCCAAATAGCCGGCCTGCAAACCCTCCGCGCTAAAGTCCCGGCGTGGGCGTCCACCGAAGGCATCCTCTGCCCCGCACGACTGTCGCTGGAGCAATGTTCGTCCGAAGCCACTGCCCGCTATAAGGCCCGCCTTGTTGCCGCGTATGACGGTCCCAGGCACCGCCTGGCCGACCTGACCGGCGGACTGGGCATCGACTGCTCCTTCCTGGCGCCGCTGTTTGACGAAGCGGACTACGTGGAACGGCAAGCATCGCTCTGCCAGCTGGCCGCGCACAACCTGCCCTTGCTGGGCCTGAAGCACGTCCGCGTGCATTGCGCCGACGGCATCGCCTTCCTGGCAGACATGCCGGCAGCCGACTGGATCTTCCTGGACCCGGCACGGAGGGACAGCCACGGCGGACGAACCGTCGCCCTGGCCGACTGCGAGCCGGACGTGTCGCAACTGGAGGGACAGCTTCTGGAGCGGGCATCGCGCGTGCTGCTGAAGCTCTCGCCCATGCTGGACCTGACATTGGCCCTGCATACCCTGCGCCACGCCAGTCAGGCGCACATCGTGGCCGTGGGGAATGAATGCAAAGAGCTGATAGTGGTCTTGGAGAAAGACGCTGCGACAGCGGTGGATGACATCCCCGTCACCTGCGCCAACCTGGACCCCCGTGGGATGCCCGCACAGGCAACCTTCACCTTCACCCGCCGCGAGGAACATGCCGCACCCTGTCCCTGGGCCGAAGCCCCGGCCACCTACCTCTACGAGCCTAACGCCGCCCTGATGAAAGCCGGACCTTTCCACCGCCTGGCGGAGGCATACGGCGTAAAGAAACTGCACCCCAGCAGCCACCTCTACACCTCGGAGCAGCGGGTGGAGGATTTCCCCGGACGCACGTTCCACATCGAGGGCTGGTGCGGCTGGGGCAAGAAGGAGGCGAAAGCCTTGCTGGACGGCCTGCGGCAAGCCAACCTGAGCGTGCGTAACTTCCCGGACAGTGTGGCCGCGCTGCGCAAACGCCTGCACCTGGCCGAAGGCGGGGACAGTTACCTCTTCGCCACCACACTGGCCGACGGGAGCAAGGCGTTGATACGGGGAAAGAGGGTTAGGGATTAGTATGGAACAGGCAACTACTAATCACTAAACACTAATCACTAGTCACTAAAATGACAGCTTCATCGTCACCCTGACGCCACTCTTCTGGATGTCCGGGTTGCCCCGGTAGTTCAGACGCCACACGTAGTCCACCCGCATGAAGTTGAAGATATTCTCCACGCCCACACTGGCCTCCATATAGGGTGCGCGCCCCAAGCGTTGGGTGAAGGTGGGGAACGCGTACAGCCCCTCGCCCATCGACTTGGACGGGTCGTTCTTGTCCGTCAGGTGTCCCCACAGGCCGCGGAAGCAAAATACCTCGCGCCAGCGCAGCTTCTTGATGAGAGGAATGCGGTTCAGGAGGATGCCGTTCATGTAGTACGTCAAGTCCCACGACAGGTATTCATCGTTGATGAACTCCAGCGCGTTCATGTTGGTATAGGTCTCCGGCTGGATGGTGTAGGTGGTATTGGCATTGGGCAGGATGAGCAGCGGATAAGGCACCTTGGTCCACACCTTGCCGCCCTTGACAATGGCATCCAGATAGCCGAAGGCCGAGAACCAGAAGCGCTTCTGCATCCCCACCTCCGTGCGTTGCAAGTCGTAGGACGAACCCAGGAAGCCCTTGCGCGCCATCGTGTGGCTGAGGTTGAAGATGAAGGCGTCGAAAGTGATAGGGATGCGCTGCGTGCGCGTCTGGTAGAACTTCTCGTTGCGGCCATAGCGCAGCTTCAGCTCCATCGCTGTCAGGTCATAGTGGGGGACAAGCGTCTGCGCGCCGTCTGCCCCGATGCGGCTGAAGGGGGCGTAGGGCGTGCCATACTCGCGCTGGTTGCGCAGGACGACGGCATAGGACAGGCCGTTGTAGTGCTCGCGCGTGTAGGTCAGCTCGGCCCGGCGCAGGTAGGTAGCGACGTTGTCCTTCTTGCGCTTGATGGCCAGCATCACGTTGTCCTTGCTGGTGTACATGTAGTTCTGCCCCAGCTTGTTGAGGTCGTACATATACTCGAAGCGCAGGGCGTGCTGGGGATACTCCAGGCGGAAGTCCTTGCGGGGATTGAACGAATACTCCACCAGCCCGTCGTACTTCATCTTGCGGTCTTTCGTGCCGTAGGCGGCATAGCCCTCGAAGAACCAGTGCTTGTTGAACTGCGGGGTGGTCCCGCCGCCCAGACGCAGGCGGACGCCTTCGATGGCGTTACCGTTGATGGTGCTGTTCATCGGGCCCAGGTCGAACTTGTTCTTTTCGGGGTTCTTGTTCGTAGGGATGTAGCCGGACACGAGGGTGGTCACCACCTTCTCCGTGAAGTAGAACAGCGGCACGGAGCGCAGACGCTGCATCAGCTTGTCCACGCCGTTGGGATTCTTCTTGCGTGCCTCCTCGGGACGGTTCTCCGCCCAGAAGTTATCGGGACGGCGGTAGGCGCCCTTCTGCTCCACCATAGGGGCCGGCTGTTCAAAGAGGGCGGCATCTTCGGCGGCAGGGGGCGCAAACGAATGCTTGCCGTACACGTTGAGACGTTGGGCATACATGCCCTTGGACTTCTCGGTCAGCTTGAAGTTGACACGGATGTCGTCCTTGGTGATGAGCCGGGTGCTATCGGCGGTACGCTCGAACTCCTGCTCGATGGTCATGTGCGAGACGAAGTTCAGGTTGATGTCCTTGGCCACGTTGAGCACGGCCCGGCGAACAAAGTAGGTGGAGTCCAGCGTGACATACAGATGGCCCGTGAAACCGAACGACTCGGAATTGAAGGGCACGAACCCCAGATCCATGCAGGGACGTCCGGCCACCTGCACCGTGTCCAGCAGGTAGTACTTGTAGAACGCCGGTCCCAGCGTGGAGAGCGGGCTGACAAAGCGTTGCAGGAAGAGCGGGATATTGTTCTGGAAGATATCCACCTCGCGGAAAGCCTCGTTGAGGAACTGCTGGATGCCCTCGCGCGAGAACACCTCGTCCACACCGGCGGCCTTGCTGCCTATCAGGAGGGTTTTCTCGGACTTGGGGTCGCGACGGTAGAAGACGCGCTCCAGCCGCTCGCGCTCGCTGACGGGCAAGATGGTGGTGCCCGCCTCGAGGGTATCGACAAACTCGCGCACGAAGTCGAATTTGCCGGGCTTCTGGCCCTCCTTGCGGGGCTTGGGGGTATACTCGTTCATGGCGAAGACCATGCGCTGGTAGCGGTCGTAGCTGAAGTAATCGTGGCTGCGGGGGTCGTGGGCGTCGCGGCGGGCGATGACCTTCTTCACGAAGTCCACGGCGGGATTGCCGCGCCGCTTGTAGCGCTCGCGTCCGGGATGGACAATCACCTCGTTCAGGGCAATGGCAGAGGGGCGCAGCCGGATGTCCAGCGTGCCGCCCTGGCCGACGCGGACCTCCACCCGCTTCGTGTCGTACCCCATATAAGAAACTTCCAGCACCCGGCGCACGACGGGCGAGGACAGGCTGTAGTGTCCGTCCACATCGGCCTTTGTGCCGACTGTCGTCCCTTGCCACACCAACGAGGCAAAGGGCAGGCTTTCGCCGGTGATGGAGTCCGTCACCGTGCCGCGCAACACAGACCGTTGGCCGAAGGCCGTCGCAGTCCATAGCAGGCTTAGGATAAAAAACAATATTCTTCCTTTCAACATAGACAAAGTTTAAGTTTCTACCATTCAGGGTTTTCCATACGGATTATAAGGTCGTCTGCCCGGAAGCTCCCGCAAGCACGGGCGGAGGCTCTTGCGAGCACGGGCGGAGGCTCTTGCGCCCATGGGCGGGGATATACCTCAGCGGCCCTCCCCCAGGAACTGTTCTTGCCAGCGGGCGTAATAGTCGGGCAAGTCCAGCAGCAGCCGGCCGTCGGGGTCGATGAAGAGCTGGGTGGAACTGCCCGTAGCACAAAGCACATGATCCTCCTCGCGGTAGACCTCGTACTCGAAGTCCAGGCGCGCGCCGGGCTTGTGGACGTAGCGGGTGTGTATCTCGGCCACGTCATTGACCCGCAACGGCGCCAGATAACGCACATGCAAGTCGTAGACCGGGGCGTAGATGCCCGAACGCTGGATGTCGGCATAGCCGATGCCGGGATAGCGGCGGCCGAAGGACTCGCGCCCGTCTTCGAAATAGGTGACATACGACCCGTGCCACACGCGCTGCATGGCATCTGTCTCGCTGAACTTCACACGGACGCGGCAGATGTCCGTCAGTTCCTTGCTCATGGCACAACGGGCGTAAAGACGATGTCGCTGACGGCGGCTCCGGGTTGGTGGCCGGTCAGGTCGTACTGGGTGTAGTTCTCGCCCCGCTCGTTCATGCGCAGGCTCAGCAGGCGGCCGCTGGCATTGTCCAGGGTCAGCACAAACGAGGTGAACATCAGGCGGCGCTTCTCCTTGGCATTCTTCAGCAAGGGAGTGACGGTCAGGATACAGCGGTTGCCGCTCTGCTCGACGGTCACCGTGGCGGCCTCATCGGGCACATAACTGCCATCGGCAAAGAGGCCGCGCAGCACGGAGCCCAACGCGCCCAGCACTTGGCCGTTACGGCCCTTGGCCACCGTCCGCCGGCCTTGCTCGACCAGGGTAAAGGTGCCGGACTCCATCAGCAACATGTCCTTGTTGTCGTCGAAGGACAGGCACATCTTGCCAGGCTTCTTCAGGAAAAAATGCCCGCGGGTCACTTCGTCCTGGGCCAAGAGGACGTTGTGGCGGGTACGGGTGACCGTGGCGGACAAGGTCTGCACGTCCGCATAGTGCTCCGCCAGGCGGCGGATATCTGCTTCCTGGGCCGTCAGAGCCAGACAGGGGAGAAGGACCAGAAGCAAGGCAATCAGTTTCTTCATACTTTTCATATCTGTTTTTACGTTGTTTACAAAAGTTCCGCACAAGTGCGCAGTGCCGTCATCGTCACCCCGTGCAGCCCGTGCAGCATCAGGCTCTGTCCCGTCAGCCACAGGTTGGGGACGGGCGTGCGGGGCGACAACAGGACGGTCAGCGGCTCGTGGTAGTCCTTGCGCAGGCCGTAGGCCGAGCCTTCGGGCGTCCCGGTATAGTCACGGTAAGTCAGCGGCGTGCTGGTGTGGCAATCGTCCACCATGCTGCCCAAGCCGGGCATGACCCGTTCGGCCAAGGCCAGGCATTCATCCGCCACCTTCCGCTTCATGTCCAGATAGGTTTCCCCGCGATGCCCCACGGTGGTGTCCGCCCACGGCAGGCAGCGTTCCCACGCCATCGGGGTCAGCAGATCCACTTGGGTAGTGAAGTCCGTCCCGTCTTCGGGCACGCGGCAGCTGACCATCACGGCCTTCACGGGACCTTCGCCCCGGCAGGACGCCCACACATCCGGCTGCGCATAGACGTAGTGGTTGCAATTGAAGTAGCGCAAACGCTGCGGACGAAGCTGAAGGGAAACGGTGAACATCCCCACGGTATTGGGCTGTGCGTCCATCCGTCGGCGGTAGGACTTGCGCAACACCCGGCTCTCGCGCAGCAAGTGGCAGGTCGTGGCCGGATGCACATCGCTGATGAAGGTATCGGCCTCGTAGACTTCGCCGTCCCGACAGCGTGCCGCCACCAGCCGGCCGTCTTTCTCCACCAGCTCGCACACCTCGGCCCGGCAACGGATGTCGCCGCCGTGGGCACGGACTTGTGCGGCCAGGCGGTCGGTGATTTGCGAACCGGGACCGCGCAGGCGCCAACTGCTCTCCACATAGCCGGCGTTGCAATGGGCAAAAGTGAACAGCGGCAGGGATTCGCGGCGCAACTCCATCCGCAGGGCGTTGCCGCTCAACACTTGGCGCAGCAACGGGTCGCGGAAGGTATCCTCCAGATAACCCCAAGCTCCCGTCTCCAGCCACGCATCCCCGTCGGCCGGATGCAAGGCACGGGAACGGGTAGCCTGTTCCAGCAAGTCGGCATAGCGGTGCAGGGCCTCGCGCTCGGCGGGAAACTCCCCGGCCAATGCCTCGGCAAAGGCATCGAAGCCCTGCATGAGGGAAAATGTGCGGTCGCCGAGGGTGATGCGGTCGTAAGCCTCATCCAACCGGTGCCAAGGCAAGTCCAGCAAGCCCAAGCGGGCAAAGGCACCGTACAGGGATTGTCCCGCGCCCAACCCGCCGACGTAGTGGAAGCCGGTGTCGTAGTCCAGCCCACGACGGCTATAGCTTTGCAGGCAGCCGCCTGCCTGATGCTCCCGTTCGAGCACCAACACGCTGCGCCCTGCCTGCGCCAGGAGGCAAGCGCACTCCAACCCGCCCAATCCGGCTCCTATGACTATCACATCGTATTTCATCGTTTCCGTTTCGCTTTACTTGGACGATTTGCGTTTCTCCAGCCACCGGTACATGGCGGGCTGCATCACGTAGGACAATACCACGGCAGCTACCAGCCCCGTCAGTGTGGAGAAGCCCACGGAACGGATGGCGGGATGCACAGCCAGCAGCATCGAGCCTACGGTCACAATCAGGATGACGGCGCTGAAGAAGATGGCCGTCTTGTGATATTCCAACAGGCGGGGGCGTTTGCCGCCGTCCACCAGGCCGTTCATCACGAAGATGCTATAATCCACGCCGATGCCGAAGATGAAGGTGGAAATGATGATGTTGACCAGGTTGAAGTGCATGTCGAATATCGCCATCAGCCCCAGCACGATGAGCCAACTGAGCAGGATGGGCATGAAGCCCAGCAGCGTGTGGCGGACATTGCCATGGAAACTGAAGAACAGCACCAGCAGCACGAACAGCATCGACACCCATTGCAGGATGTTGAAGTCGCCGTTCAGTTGGTTCAGCGTATCGGTCGTATAATAGTAAGTATCCAATACCAATTGGTTGGGCCGTGTAGCCACGGCATCGCAGATGCGGTGGTAGTCGCTGGTCGTGCTGCGCACCGTGTCGTTGGCGCAACGCACGGACGTGAAGCAGAGCCACGTGCCGTCGTAGGACTCTTCCATCAGCGTGGAGAGATAACCTTCGGGGATCAGCCCCGCCTCATAGAGGGCATCCGGCTCATAGTCGGCCTGCGCCAGGTCGAAGAACGGCTCGAAGGCTTCGGGACGAAGACCGGCCGCAGGAGCCGTCGCGGCAATGAGGCGGCGCACCTGAGCGAGGCGTTCGTCCGTCCAATAGGCTTTCCAGGCGTCGATGCGCTGCTGTTGTACCCGCAGGGGAACCAGCAGAAGGTCGGTGCGCGAATAGCCCTTCACCAGTCCGTCACGCTGGAGGGAATCCAGCTGGACAGACAGGTCGGCAAAATGCTCCACGGCCTCTTCCGGGGTGCGGCCCGAAGCGGCAAAGTATTTCTGCTTGTCGCCGGTGTGGGTCTTGCTACGGAGCAGTTCTTCGGAATGAGTGGTCAGTTCGGCCTTGTAGCCCAGATTGTGCATGTCGGCATCGAACTGCGTCCCCCGACCCAAGTAGAAACCGATACAGATAACGGTCAGGCCGGTCAATGCCCCCAACAGGGCGGGCTTCCTATCGAAGGGATAGGCATTGAGACGGTCAATGAGGGCGAAGGCACGGCGGTTCAGCTTGTTCCTGGACGGATTGAGCATCTGGGGCAAATAAACCAGACTGAACGCCGTGGTGCCCACGATGGCCAGCGTGGCAAACAGGCCGAAGTCCTGCAACAGCTCTGTCCGCACGAAGATGAGCCCCAAAAACGAGCCGACCGTCGTCAGGCAGCCCAGGCAGACAGGCTTCGCCTCGTCGCGCAGCACCTGTTCCGGGTCGCTGAGATATTTGTAGTGCGTGATGACGTGCAGCACGTAGCTGAATGCCACGCCCAGCACCACCGAACCAATGCCCAGCGCCAGCAACGAGAATTGTCCCTTGATGAAGTACATCCCCGCCAAGCCGAACAGCGTGCCGAACGCCACGGGCAGCACCAGCAAGGGCACCGTATCCCAATTGCGGAAGCACACCGAGATGAACACCAGCACCAGCAGCAGGGAGACGATGACCGTCCCTGTCAAGTCAGCCTTGATGCGCGAAGCATTATAGAAGCCGCTAGCCGGCGTGCCGTGGTAAGAGATGCGCACCTCTGGATGGGAGGCAGCAAAGCGTCCAATCTGCTCGTTGAGCCGCTCGAAGAGGGCGGAACCCTGGCCCGTGTTGGTAGCGGAATACCTCGGCGTGATGAAGGCCACGCATACGGTGGAGTCCGGCACGAAGAAGTGTCCTTCCAGGGTCTTGTAACCGCCCGTCGCGCCTTGTGTCAAAGGCTTCAGCCGATCGGCCAACACCTTGCGCAGGCCCAAGGGATCCATTTGCAACAGCTCGGGAAAAGCCTGTCCCATGGGCTTGCCAAAGTCTTCGCGGTTGGCCTCCATCTGGCGGACCAGATGCTCGCGCGTCAGGAGGGTATCGAAGGCGGCGTAGGCAGAAGTATCGATGTAGGCGGGCAGTTGGGTAGCCAGGTAGTCGATGATGTCGGGCATCAGGTCGTCCGGCAGGCGGTAGAACACATCACCGATGACCCGCGCGTCAGCGTCCCAGGCCAGGAGCGAATCCACAAAGGCATCGCATGCCCCGGCAATCTGGAGAGGTGTGGCGTCATCCCGGCCCTCGAACAGCAAGAAGGTCTTGTCCTTGATGCGCAGGTCGGCAAAAGCCAGCTTGGTGCTGCCGTCCTCGTTCTTTGACGAAGGCATCAGCTTGTTGATGTCTTCCTCCAAATGAATCTGCGCGGCAAACCCTCCCAGCAGGACAAAGAGCAGCAACATCGACACCCAACAAACGGCGCGATGGCTGCGGAAGTAGCGGTAAATGCGAAGGCACAATACAGTCATACGCCCATCTCTCCTTTCAGTTCCATATACGTGTGGCCGCTGTCACTGAGGCGTGCAGTCACGGTCCAAGTCCCTTCGCCTGCGGGTTGCAGGGTCACGGCCAGGTCCAGCTCAGGGCAAGCCTCGGGCGTGGCCACGGTCAGGAAGCGGCACGAGGCAATCCGGCGGATCAGCAGCGGATGTCCCGCCAGTCGTCCGGCACATTGCCGCGCCATCTCCACCTGGCAGACGCCCGGGCACACCGGGTGACCGGGGAAGTGCCCGCGGTAGACGGCACAGTCCGGCAACAAGGCGACGTGGAAAACGGCACTGCCGTCCCCCATCCGCCCCTCCACGCCGGAGATGCGGTAATACTTGTTCTCTAAGGATGATACAGCCAATGTAGTAAGTGTTTAGTTCTTTAGTTTTGAGTGACCGGCTCCATGGCCACTTTCATCTGCGTCCCGGCAACGGGCAATCCGCCCGCCTGCGTCTCCGCGCCGATGACCAGGATGCCGTCGAACTCGGTGCGCAGGGTGACGGTGGTATGCAGTTCTTCGCCCACGGCTGGGCGGCGGTAGCAACAGAATTTCTTCACCTCGCCGATGAAGCCCACGGGTGCCGTGCGGGCGCCTGCCTGCCGGGCACGCCAGCCTGCATAGGCCGAGGCCGACTGGGCGATGTGCTCCATCACCCCCGTCTCGGCCAGGAGGCCATCGTCGTCCAGGAAGAAGTTGCCGGGGCGCACCGTGAAGCACGTCTCGGCCACGTCTCCCTCCACCCGGAGCAGGCAGTCCACCATACGGATGGGATCGCGCTGCGGGATCAGCTCGCAGATGTCCGTGTCTTTAGTTTCCACCGGCAGCCAGATGAGATTCGATGTAGTCGTACAGATCCGTGAAGGTCTTGATGCCGCGCAGTTCAGCTACGGGGATCTTGATCTTGTATGTCTGCTGGATGAGGGCCACCAGGTCCACCAGGCTCAGGCTGTCCAGTTGGAGCGTCTCGCGCACGTTGGCCTCGGGGGTGAAGAGGGCGGCATCTACTTCAAATTCATCGGCCAGGAGGCCGTTCACTTGTTCTACGATTTCGTTACGTGTCATAATCTTATGTTGATATTTGGTTTATAGATAAATAGGGATTTATGGCACGCAGATGACGCAGATACAACTGATGACCGCAGATTTACAAATTATAAAGAATCTGTGTAAATCTGTTACATCTGCGTCATCTGCGTGCCATCCCCAATGATAACTTATCCTTTCAGGTCTTTCACAATCAGCGTCGAGTTGGTTCCCCCGAATCCGAAGGAGTTGGAGAGGAACATATCGAAGTGTGCCTCGCGCGTCTCGGGCAGGATGTTCAGGCAGGCGGTGTCGTCATCCGGGTGCTCGAAGTTGAGGTTGCCCGCAATGAAGCCGTTCTTCATCATCAGGATGGAGTATATCAGCTCGCTGCCGCCGGCCATCCACATCTCGTGTCCGGTCTGGCTCTTGGTGGAGGTGACGGGCACCTGCGTGTCGCCGAAGAAGCGGGCGATGGCCTGTGCCTCGCGGGCGTCGCCGATGCGAGTGGACGTGGCGTGGGCGTTGACGTAGCCTATCTCGGCAGGAGTGACCCCGGCGTGCTCCAGGCACAGCTCCAGCGAGCGGGCGGGTCCCTCCACGTTGGGCGTGGAGATGTGGTCGCCATTGCCGGAGAAGCCCCAGCCGATAATCTCGGCCAGGATGGGCGCCCCGCGGCGCACGGCGCTGTCATAATCCTCCACAATCAGCGTGGCGGC
>JAHLFO010000164.1 GCA_018883785.1 Candidatus Bacteroides intestinipullorum | reverse complement strand
AGTCCGTTGCAGATGCCGGCAGCGATGGCATAGACATTCTTCAGCACAGAGCCATATTCGATGCCCACCACGTCGTTGCTCACCGACGTCTTAATGTACGAGCTGGCGAAGCGTTCGGCCACGACCTTGGCCTTGTTGGTGTCCGGACAGGCGAAGGTGAGGTAGGACAGACGCTCCAAGGCTACCTCTTCCGCATGGCAGGGGCCGGCGATGACGGCAATGTTCTCTGGGGGTACTTTGTACTCCTCGGTGAAGTATTCGGACACGATGAGGTTCTCGTCCGGCACGATGCCTTTGATGGCCGAGATGATGAACTTGTCCTTGATCTTGGTCTTCAGCTTCTTCAGGTGCGACTTCAAGTAGGGCGAGGGAGTGACGAATATCAGGGTGTCCGATTCCTTCACCGTGTCGTTGATGTTGGAGCTGAAGTTGATGCGTTTGACGTCGAACTTCACACTGGTCAGGTACGCAGGGTTGTGCCCCAGGCGTTTGAAGTCAGCGATGCGGTCGTCGCGCCGCATGTACCAGTTGATCGTCTCGGCTTTCGAGAGGACAATCTTGGCGATGGCCGTTGCCCAACTGCCTCCGCCCATCACGGCTATCTTTCCCGGGAGTTTCATTTCTCTATTTTTTCAATCCAGGCTTGTACGTCGGCTACGCTCGGGTTGGCCAATTCTAGTTTGTATTTCTTGTTGATGCCACAGATGTCCATGTGGAGTTTCTGCGGGTTGACATCCTTCATGTCGCTCACCAGGTTGTAGCCGGCCTTCTGGATGACGGGCACCCACTCGGCGGGAATTCCCAGTTCAGTATACTTGGCGGGAGCGTCTTTCGGAGCCACCTTCTCCGGACGCATTTGCGGGAAGAAGAGCACCTCCTGTATGAAGGGCTTGCCCGTCATGAGCATGGTCAGGCGGTCGATGCCGATGCCGATGCCCGACGTGGGCGGCATGCCGTATTGTAGGGCTTTGAGGAAATCCTGGTCGATGAACATGGCCTCGTCGTCGCCCTTCTCGCTCAGGCGGAGTTGCTCCTTGAAGCGTTCTTCCTGATCCAAGGGGTCGTTCAGTTCGCTGTAGGCGTTGGCCAGTTCCTTGCCGTTCACCATCAGCTCGAAGCGTTCGGTCAGGCCGGGCTTGCTGCGGTGCATCTTGGTCAGCGGCGACATCTCCACGGGATAATCCGTGATGAAGGTGGGCTGGATGAACGTGCCTTCGCAGAACTCGCCGAAGATTTCGTCTATCAGCTTGCCCTTGCCCATGGTGTCGTCAATCTCCATCTTCAGTTCCTTGCAGATCTGGCGGATTTCGTCTTCCGTCTTGCCCTCCAGGTCGTAGCCGGTCTTCTCCTTGATGGCCTCGAGGATGGGGAGGCGGCGGTAGGGAGCCTTGAAGCTGATGGTCTTGCCGTCAATCTCCGTCTCCGTGCTGCCGTTCACGGCGATGCAGATACGTTCCAGCAACTTTTCCGTGAATCCCATCATCCAGTTGTAGTCCTTGTATTGCACGTACAGCTCCATGCAGGTGAACTCCGGATTGTGGTTCTTGTCCATGCCTTCGTTGCGGAAGTTCTTGCCAATCTCGTAGACGCCTTCAAAGCCGCCCACGATGAGCCGCTTCAGGTACAGCTCGGTGGCAATGCGCAGGTAGAGGTCAATGTCCAGCGAATTGTGGTGGGTGATGAAGGGGCGTGCGCTGGCACCGCCGGGGATGGATTGCAGGATGGGCGTCTCCACCTCGGTATATCCGGCTTCGTCCAGCACGGCACGCATGGTGCTGATGATTTTCGCGCGCTTCAGGAAGGTGTCCTTCACGCCGTCGTTCACGATGAGGTCCACGTAGCGCTGGCGGTAGCGCAGTTCGGGGTCCTCGAAGGAGTCGTAGGCCACGCCGTCCTTGTACTTCACGATGGGCAGTGGGCGCAGGCTCTTGGACAGTACGGTCAGCTTCTTGGCGTGCACGCTGATTTCGCCCGTCTGTGTGCGGAACACGAAGCCCTCCACGCCGATGAAGTCGCCCAAGTCCAGCAGGCGTTTGAAGACGGTGTTATACATATCTTTATTCTCGTCCGGGCAGATGTCGTCGCGGGTGATGTACACCTGCACGCGCCCTTTGGAGTCTTGCAGCTCTACGAACGAAGCCTTGCCCATGACGCGGCGGCTCATCATGCGTCCGGCAATAGACACCTGGCGCGGTTCGGCATCGTCCCGGAAGTCCGCTTTGATGTCGGTTGAGAAAGCATTGGTTACATACTCTGCCGCAGGATAGGGGTCTATGCCCATCGCGCGCAGCTCGTTGAGGCTGTTGCGGCGGATGATTTCCTGTTCACTCAGTTCTAATACGTTCAAGTTCATTTCGCAATAATTCGTCAATTTGGGTACAAAAGTACGAAAGTTTTTTAATATAGGCGTGATTTGTGTGGATTTAAGCAAGAATGGGGCTTCAAAATAAAAATAAAGAGGGCGTGCCCGCTCGAAAAACGGACATGCCCTCCATGTTTTTGCGGGGAATAGATGCCCTTCGTTATCAACCGAAGGAGCCATCGCTTCCGGTGTCCGAGCCAGACGAGCTGCCGCTGTCCTCGTTCCCATCTGCGTTCACGCCGCCGGACGTGCCGTCGGGACGGATGAAGATGTCGGTGCTGCTGCCGTAGGACTTGGTGGCCGCAGACAGCATTTGTGTGGTGCCGTGCTCCGCCAGCAGGTCATTGTCCACTACGAGGCGTTGCGAACTGACGTGTGTCTTGCCGTTGACGGTGCGGCTGTGCACCCAGGCCACTCCGGCGCCCGCCAGTGCCGCGTCCGCTCCCAGCGAGCCGTTGACGGTGCTGAAGCCTGTGGCCGGAGCTACGTCGCGCAGGACGGTGGTGTCTACCGGGTCAAGGTTGACGCGCGTGGCGCTCACCGAGATGTAAGGGTGCCCGTCCTGGCTGTCCTCCTCTTGCACGAGGCGGAAGAAGGATAGCTGGTCCCCGTAGCTGTAGCCATAGTTGTTTTGCACCACGGCTTGGGCAAATTCGCTCACCGTGGTGGCATCCCCGATGGTCAGCGAGCCCAGCGCGATGTCCGTCGCCGGCGTGTCGCCGTTCACTTGTATGGACGGTAGCGAGCCTTGCGAGATGACGTAGGGTGCCACGATGGCGGCCCCCATGCGCACCTCGCCTTTCTCCAGGTAGACGGGTTCGGCGTTGAGGTTGATGCCCATAAACCGGTTGTAGTCCGTCTGCCCGGCGGGCTTGGACTCGAAGCAATCCTTCAGGTAAGGGCTGAGGTTTTTATATACGGCCACGATGTTGGGCCATTTCATGCGTTGCAACATTTGTGCATTGGTGCGCGGGTTCTTCGTTGAGGTGGCGACGCCGCGAATAATTTGTTGACCACCCCGGACCGAGTAGATCAGATCGCCTACTTTTCCGGAGACTTTGCGGATTATACCGCTTCCTTTTGCCATAGCGTTTTTTTATAATAAACTTTTTTGATAATTATTTACGCTGCAAAGATACTGTTATTTTTTGACACGAACAAATTATTTATTAACTTTTTTGTCTATTTTATGTAAAATATATGATTTTATTATAGAATAGCAGTGTTGTAGCGAAGGTGAAGCGAAGGTGTAGCGAAGGTGAAGCAATGAAAAAATAAACAGATATGGAAGAAAATAGGCATAGATTAGGAGGTAATAATTAGCTTTTTGCTATGAATATGCCGTTTATCCCTGATAATTGTTCATATTTTCATTATTTAATTTATTTCGTTAACTTATATCATCGTAGAACTTGTTCCTGTGTTGGTAAATATTGTCTTATATTTCAGATTGATTGTGTGATAAAATCATAATGTGTAGAGCTTGTATAATCGAGGGGTAAGGTTGATTCACGTTTAACGAAAAGAAGGAGAACCGATGTGGCTCTCCTTTATTGTAAATAGGTATATGGGCGAACTTACTCGTCCATATAGACCTCAAACTGGGGTGAAGATAAGTCAGGGCTCTTCCTTGTTCGTTCTTCATAAAAAAACGCTATCTTTGCAACGCAATCAAAAAAGGAAATATGAGAGATTACCAATTAGGATTCATTGACAACCAGACGATATTCGACCACGTAAGGCAAACAGTCGAGCTGTACCGCACACACATCAGCCTGCGGGAATTCAACAAGAATATCATCGACCCGATAAAACTGACGTTCGACGCCAAGGTCTATGGCAAGACGCTGGACGAAATCATCGAGTCCGAAAGCATCCGCCAGATAGACAAGACCAACACGAACCACATCGGCTATTTCCACCAGAACCTGTTCCGTTACGCAGGAAACGGTTGGGAAGTGCCGGAGACGGGGTTCGATGTGGTGAACGAGGAGAGGCACATCTTCGCCTACATGGTCGATTTCAAAAATGTACCTCTTTATAAACTTTCAAGATTGCAATTACAAATGAACAATAAATTGCTGCATGATAATGAATCAAGATGCTATATTATAGACATCAATAATGCAGGCACATTTGATGACGAATGGGTTATGTCGAACGATGATTGTGCATTGGCGCATCCTCGTCTTCGCATTGCTTCCATAAAAAGTTTTTATGATATTGTGTTTGGAGAAAATAGCTATGACAAATTGTGCAAAGCATTGCCATGTATTTTAGAAGATATCGCTTGATTATGAATAATATATTTGACAGGTCGAAACATGTGTACAAATCGAAGGCATTTGAAGAAATCATAAAAGACACTATAAGATTCTTCAATGGCACGCCTGTACATAAATTGCCACCACCTGAGAATTTTGCAGGCACGGGTGTATATGCTTTATATTATGTTGGGAAAAGCCCTTATTATCAACATATCTATAATGTGAACCGTATGGAATTCTAGCAACCGATTTATGTTGGGAAAGCAGTGCCTCGTGGATGGCGACAAGCAAGGAGAGCAAAGAAGCCTAATGATTCACACGAATTATATTTGCGGTTATGCGACCACACCAAAAGCATAGTGCAAGCCCGAAATCTTGATTTGGATGATTTCCATTGCCGCTTCATGATATTGGAAAATGAGTCAAGCGATTTGATAGGAACGGTAGAAGCGGCATTAATCCGCTATTATACTCCGGTATGGAATAGTTTGATAGATGGATTTGGGAATCATGATCCAGGAAAGGGACGATACAATCAAGCCAAGTCTGAATGGGACATTTTGCATCCGGGCAGGCAATGGGCTGACAAATGTCAAGGAGAATCTACCCCATTGGCCGATGTGGAATATAAAGTGTACCAATATTTTATGAAAGGACAAAATGATTAACAGTTTAGAAATATTTTCGGGTGCGGGTGGTTTGGCAAAAGGAATAGAACTCGCTGGAGCTCATCACCAAGCGTTTGTGGAATGGAACCATGATGCCTGCAAAACTTTGCGAAAGAATTACTCCGTGTGGTGATAAATGTACTAACAAACCTTAAACGATTTCATCGTCCGGTAAGTAGTAGTCTCTCCATTTGATGTCCGATGTGTAAATGGCGGCAATCTTAACCAACCTATCAAACAGGTCATATT
>JAHLFO010000163.1 GCA_018883785.1 Candidatus Bacteroides intestinipullorum | reverse complement strand
GAACAGACCTTGAAAGAATTGGGCAGTGCCCATTACCGCACCCCTTACAAGCAATGAAAAGAGTAGTGGTATTGGACACCAATTGTTTGGTGCAGATGTTGTCGGTGCATAGCCCCTACCGCGCGGCATGGCAGGCGTTTCGTGAGGGCAAATATGAGTTGTGCGTGACTGATGACATTGTGGATGAATATGAGGAAATCATAGAGCGCGTGGCCAATGCGGCAGTCGCCCACAACATCGTCAATGCTATCATCCGCAGCCCGTTCACGCGGTTCTTTACGCCACATTTCCGCTTCCGCCTCATTGAGCAGGATCCTGACGACAACAAGTTTGTGGATTGTGCCATCGTGGCAGGAGCCGATTACATTGTCAGCGAGGATGCCCATTTCCGGGTATTGGAGACGATACCCTTCCCTAAGGTGAGGGTAATTCATCTGAGCCGGTTTATGGAAGAACTTGCCGGATGCTGACAGGGTCATAAGCATATCCCCGTTATTTCGTTCCGCACCTCTCCATGCAGGAGGAGGGCGGAACATTTGTTTTCCGGCCTGACGAATGGACGCCCATAATGAATAACGAATTTATGAGCGATATGAAACGGACATTACTATTATCTGCAGCCTGCCTGGCGGCAACCCTGTTCACCGCCTGCACGCAGGACGATGCGGGCCTGCTGCCCGAAGCATCGGAGGGCATACCCATGACCTTCACCGCCACGGGGCTGAATCCCACGGCGGCAACCACCACCGGCACCCGCGCCACGGTGGACGGCGACTGGAAGGGCGTGACTGCGGTCGCCATCCAAATAGGCAACGAAGTGAAAGCATACCGCGTGACCCCCTCTTCCGACAACCTTACCGCCACCCTCAGCAGCGATGACCCGCACTACTGGGCGGGAGAAAGTGCCGTCACCGTATCGGCATGGTGGCCCTATACGGACGGGCAGACCTCGATGCCCGCCGTGACGGTGCAGGCAGACCAGCGCGGTGACGGATATGCCCAAAGCGACCACATCGGCGTGGCGGAGGAACTGCTGCATTACAACGGAGGCACACCCACGCTTGCCTTTACGCACCGCACCGCCCGTATCGTCGTCACGGTGTCTGGAGGCACATCAAGCATCAGCTCCGTGCGCCTGACGAACCTCTCCACCGCCGACGGCAATCCCGGCGAGATAATTGCCCACGATGCAGGGAGCGGCATCTACGAGGCTCTCGTCACCCCGCAAAGCGTGACTCAGGGCACGGCGTTTGTCACCATCGCCACCACTGACGGCAAGACCTACGTCTACCGGATGAAGCAGGATGCCGA
Organism: Candidatus Bacteroides intestinipullorum; assembly: GCA_018883785.1. Taxonomy (GTDB): domain Bacteria; phylum Bacteroidota; class Bacteroidia; order Bacteroidales; family Bacteroidaceae; genus Bacteroides; species Bacteroides intestinipullorum. Next base: position 7,679 of record JAHLFO010000163.1, on the reverse strand, counting down.
TTGGGAGGCAGGCGCGGAACATAAGTATGGGCTTTTCTTCGGGTTGTTTGTCACTTGCCCCGCAAGCACTACCACAGGCACTCGGAGCGTTCTGCTGCATAAAGCATCGGTTTTTCAACATAATCACTTTGTCTTTAAAAGTCGAAAGGTTGACGCCTTTGGGCGCAAGAGGCGGTAAGCACGGGCGCAAGAGGCGACGAGCACGGGCGCAAGAGGCGACGCCCGCAGACCTCGATATCCTGCACAAATCTTGCTAAAATCTTAGCCCCACAAGCATCCGTTTTCCGTTGATATTCCATACCTTTGCACCATAATTCTGATAGATATGGTAAGAAAGTTCGATTTCCTCGTCATCGGCTCGGGCATTGCCGGGATGAGTTTCGCGCTGAAAGTAGCGCACAAAGGTTCAGTGGCCCTCATCTGCAAGGCCGGCATGGAAGAGGCCAACACGTATTTCGCCCAGGGTGGCATCGCTTCGGTGACCAACCTGGCGGTGGACAACTTCGAGAAGCACATCGAAGACACCATGATAGCGGGCGACTGGATCAGCGACCGCGCCGCCGTGGAGAAAGTGGTGCGCAACGCCCCCGCTCAAATCCAGGAACTCATCAAATGGGGCGTCCACTTCGACAAGAAGGAGGACGGCACCTTCGACCTGCACCGCGAGGGCGGTCACTCGGAATTCCGCATCCTGCACCACCAGGACAACACGGGCGCAGAGATACAGACCAGCCTCATCGAGGCCGTCAAACAGCATCCCAACATCACGATATTCACCAACCACTATGCCGTGGAAATCATCACGCAGCACCACCTGGGCATCATCGTGACGCGCCACACGCCGGGCATCAAGTGCTACGGCGCCTACGTGCTGAACGAAGAGACAGGCGAAGTGGACACCTTCCTCAGCAAAGTGACCATCATGGCCACGGGCGGCTGCGAAGCCGTGTACCGCCACACCACCAACCCGCTGGTGGCCACGGGCGACGGCATCGCGATGGTCTACCGTGCCAAAGGACTGGTGAAAGACATGGAGTTCATCCAGTTCCACCCCACGGCCCTCTACCATCCGGGCGACCGTCCCTCGTTCCTCATCACCGAGGCGATGCGCGGCTATGGCGCCGTGCTCCGCACGCTGGACGGCAAGGAATTCATGCAGAAGTACGACCCGCGCCTGTCGCTCGCCCCGCGTGACATCGTGGCCCGCGCCATCGACAACGAAATGAAGCAGCGCGGCGAGGACCATGTCTATCTGGACGTGACGCACAAAGACCCGGAGGAAACGAAACACCACTTCCCCAACATCTACCAGAAATGCCTCTCGATAGGCATCGACATTACCAAAGACTATATCCCCGTGGCACCCGCGGCCCACTACCTGTGCGGCGGCATCAAGGTGGACCTGGACGGACAGAGCAGCATCCGCCGGCTGTATGCCATCGGCGAATGCTCGTGCACGGGGCTGCACGGCGGCAACCGCCTGGCCAGCAACTCGCTCATCGAGGCAGTGGTCTATGCCGACGCGGCCGCCAAGCACGCCCTGAGCGTATTGGACCGCTACGACTTCAACACCGACATCCCGGAATGGAACGACGAGGGCACCATCAGCAACGAGGAGCGCATCCTCATCACGCAAAGCATGAAGGAAGTGAACCAGATTATGGAGTCCTACGTGGGCATCGTGCGCAGCAACGTCCGCCTGACCCGCGCCTGGAACCGCCTGGACATCCTCTACGAAGAGACGGAACGCCTCTTCAAGAGCTGCAAGGCCACGCGCGAACTGTGCGAACTGCGTAACATGATCAACGTGGGATACCTCATCACCAAACAGGCCATGGAACGTAAGGAGAGTCGCGGACTGCACTACACCATCGACTATCCGCATGCCGCTACGCCTGTCCCGTCCGGGCAGCAGTAATTTATGGTATCAGCGGCGATACCACGCATGGAGTGCTGGACCGCCTCGGCAGCATCACACGCGGCACTGGCAGATGATCCCGCTCATCAACAAATTAGCTCCATCGCACAAGAGTCGGACAGCCGGCTTTCTTCCCAAACAGAATGACCTGCGGGGGTCAGGATCGGACATCGTCGTCCTTCAGCCTATAGTTGGCGCTGCGTCCTCCGTCGGCCGCAGCTACCAACACCCCTTTGTCCATAAGGTCGGTAATATCGCGGAGGGCCGTGGCCTGCGAGGTCTTGGTTATTTTGGCCCACTTGGAAGAGGTCAGTTTGCCTTCGAATCCATCCCACAGCATATTGACCATTTTCACCTGCCGCTCATTCATCGATATGTCGCGGTGCCGCTGCCAGAAGGACGACTTGTAGACGATGCGTTCCACGGTCTGCTCTGCCTGGAGAAGGGCGTTCCTCATCGTCTGTAGGAACCACTCGAGCCATGCCGTGATGTCGGTCGGCCCGGTGGTGGTATGCTCCAGGATGTCGTAATACGACTTCTTCGCGCGCAGGATTTCTGCCGACATGCTGTAAAACCGCAACGGAAAACCGTCGGCTTTCGCCAGCAGCAGGTCTGTAATGGTGCGCGTCAAGCGGCCATTGCCGTCGTCAAAGGGATGGATGGCCACGAACCACAGATGAGCCACAGCCGCCTTCAGCACGGGGTCCATCCCTTCATTTGCCGCATTTACCCAGGTCAGGAACTCGTCCATCAGGCCAGGGACAGCCTCGGACGGCGGAGCTTCGTAATGCACTTTCTCCTTGCCCATTGCGCCGGAAACAATCTGCATTGGTTCGATGCCGGTGCGGTATGTCCCGACGGCAATGGGGTACATGCCGCTCCGTCCGGTAGGAAACAGGGCAGCGTGCCAATTGAACAGGCGTTCTGCGGTAAGCGGCTTTTCGCAATGGGTCACAGCATCGAGCATCACCTGGACAACCCCCTCCGTATAATGATCGGGTTGTGGCAAACCGGCCGTATCCATCCCCAAATGCCGGGCAATAGACGACCGCACTTTGTCTGAATTCAGTAACACGCCTTCAATCTCGTTGGAGCGCAACACATCCTCGGTCAGGACATCGAGTGCCGCCCGGCTCTGCACATCAAACCCCAATCCGCCCATCATGCCCTGTATCTTCCCTTGGCGGTTGCGCACTTCGGAGAGCAGGGCAATGAGTCGGGAATCATTCCAAGTCAAAGTTGGCCATTCCGGGTATTGCCAAATATACATCGGTCTCATGCTCATGCTATTTAGCTGCAAAAATAACGCCTATGACGCGAATAGGCAAGTTATTCTCCTCATTATTTGACGTAAATAAACAGATTATTCTCGCCATCGGACAGAACTGAAACACACTGATGCGCAGGGCATTAACGGCTCCACAAGCGTTATGCCCGAATAACGGCGGAAGAACGTACACACCGCCGAGCATCTGTTGAATGAACGGTTTTCACTCAAAAAAAATCTTCCGGCTCGAAGGACGGGCCGGAAGAAACGATTCTCAGCGATTAGAAAATACAAATTGTCAGCGGACGCGGCTTACCAGTTCTCCTTCTTCACCTCGAAGTAAGCCTGCGGGTGGAGGCAAGCCGGGCATACTTGCGGCGCTTCCTTGCCTACGAAGATATAACCGCAGTTGCGGCACTGCCATACGGTCTCTTCGTCTTTGACGAAGACCTTGCCGTCCTCAATGTTCTTCACGAAAGCCAGGTAACGCTCCTCGTGACCCTTCTCGGCGATGGCGATGTTGCGGTACATGGCAGCGATTTCGGGGAACCCCTCGGCTTCGGCCACGTCGGCAAACTTCGGATAGTCTGCCGTCCATTCCTCATTCTCGCCGGCAGCGGCGGCCTTCAGGTTCTCCAGCGTGTTGCCGATGACGCCTGCGGGATAAGAGGCGGTGATTTCCACCATGCCGCCTTCCAGCCACTTGAACATGCGCTTGGCGTGTTCCTTCTCCTGCTCGGCCGTCTCCAGGAAGATGGCAGAGATTTGCTCATAGCCTTCCTTCTTGGCCGCGCTGGCAAAGTAAGTATAGCGCATGCGAGCCTGCGACTCGCCGGCAAACGAGGTCAACAAATTCTTTTCAGTCTGTGTTCCTTTGATGCTTTTTCCCATAATCTGTGTTATTAAATAGGTGAATACTGAATGATAATTAGAACATCCCGGAAGGCACGAATGTTCAATCCGGTGCAGAAATTACCCTGTTCTTATGTTTCATTTGCAGAAATTTACCTAATTTTGCGGCTTCTTTCTAACCAGGATAACAACTATAACACAGGTAAGCAATGAAAGCTTTTGAATTCAGACCCAAGCTGTTCGACACACTGAAGAGCTACAACAAGCAACAATTCTCTGCCGACCTGATGGCAGGCATCATCGTGGGCATCGTGGCCTTGCCCTTGGCCATCGCCTTTGGCATCGCGTCGGGCGTCTCACCCGAAAAGGGCATTGTGACGGCCATCATCGCCGGCTTCCTCATCTCGCTGCTGGGAGGCAGCAAGGTGCAGATTGGCGGGCCGACAGGCGCGTTCATCGTCATCGTCTACGGCGTCATCCAGCAGTATGGCGAGGCGGGCCTTATCGCCGCCACGCTGATGGCCGGCGTCATTCTCGTCTTGCTGGGCGTCTTCCGGTTGGGAGCGGTCATCAAGTTCATCCCCTACCCCATCATCGTGGGCTTCACGAGCGGCATTGCCGTCACCATCTTCACCACGCAGGTGGCAGACATCTTCGGACTGAAGTTCGGAGGCGAGACGGTGCCCGGCGACTTCATTGGCAAGTGGCTGCTTTATTTCCGGCATTTCGACACGGTGAACTGGTGGAACACGGCAGTCAGCCTGGCCAGCATCGCCATCATTGCCCTGACACCCAAGTTCTCTAAAAAGATTCCCGGTTCGCTGGTGGCCATCGTCATGGTGACCGTGGCCGTGTGGCTGATGAAGACCTACGGCGGCATCACAGGCATCGACACCATCGGCGACCGCTTCAGCATCCGTGCCGAGTTGCCTGGCGCGGCCATCCCCGCCTTGGACTGGGAGGCGGTGAAGAACCTCTTCCCCGTAGCGCTGACCATCGCGGTGCTGGGAGCCATCGAGTCGCTGCTCTCTGCCACCGTGGCCGACGGCGTAGTGGGCGACCGCCACGACTCGAACACCGAACTTATCGCCCAGGGCGTGGCCAACATGGTGACACCCCTCTTCGGCGGCATACCCGCCACGGGTGCCATCGCCCGCACCATGGCCAACATCAACAACGGTGGCAAAACGCCTGTGGCCGGCATTGTGCACGCTGTGGTGCTGCTGCTCATCCTGTTGCTGCTCATGCCCTTGGCGCAATACATCCCGATGGGCTGTCTGGCTGGCGTATTGGCCGTGGTGGCATACAACATGAGCGGGTGGCGTACGTTCAAAGGCATGTTGCGCAATCCCAAAGCAGATGTCACGGTGCTGCTCATCACCTTCTTCCTCACCGTGGTGTTCGACCTCACCGTGGCCATCGAGGCTGGACTGGTCATCGCGTGCGTCCTCTTCATGCACCGCGTGATGGAGACCACGGAAATCTCTGTGATTAAAGACGAAATTGACCCCAACAAGGATACCGGCGCAGACACCCACGAGGAACACATCATCATCCCCGACGGTGTAGAGGTGTACGAAATCAACGGCCCCTACTTCTTCGGCATCGCCACCAAGTTCGAGGAAATCATGGCCCGCTTGGGCGACCGCCCCAAAGTGCGTATCCTGAGGATGCGCAAGGTGCCTTTCATCGACTCCACAGGCATCCACAACCTGGAAAACCTCTGCCTGATGTCGCAGAAGGAGAAGATCACCATCGTGCTCTCCGGTGTGAACGAGAAAGTGCATGCTGCCCTCCAGAAATCAGGTTTCTACGAACTGCTGGGCGAAGAAAACATCTGCCCCAACATCAACGTGGCCTTGGAAAGGGCTGCGAAGTTGCTGAAAAGACCGTTGTCCACGGCAGGAGCGGCATCCGGCCTAATATAAAGCCCGCATCCTCCCAGGTTCAACCGCGCCCAGACCGGACTTCGATAGGGCATCATGTACGATGATGGTAGGCATCATATACGATGATGGTAGTCATCATGCATGATGATGGTCCCCCAAATCACGGTCTGTACCGGGACGAACCAGGGAGGAAACCAGAACAAGTTGCGGACATTCATTCATCAAGCATATAATTATGGCAAGAAGAAGAAGAACGAAACAGAAACCGAAGAGCCTCAAAGGACTGGTCTATACACTGATGCTGATTGTCGCCGTCTGCTTAGTCTACGGACCACTGACGCGCGCCTTGCACGTGGAGTCCACCACGACCTTGGGCGTCCCCCTGACCGACAAGTCGTTGCTGCCCGCCCCCCTGACCGACAGGCCCGAGAAACGGCTGGTGCGCCGCGGCTACACCGTGTCCTACAACCTGGAGCACAACCTGCCCAACTGGGTGGCGTGGGAACTGACGCCCGACAAACTTATCGAACGTGAAAGCCGCTCGGACAAATTCCTGCCCGACCCCGACCTGCCCGAAGAGGTGGCCGTCACCACCGATGACTACAAGCGCTCGGGCTGGGACCGCGGACACATGTGCCCCGCCGGAGACAACCGCTGGCATTGGCGGGCCATGCAGGAGAGCTTCTACATGACCAACATCTGCCCGCAACACCACAACCTGAACCGGGGCGACTGGAAAGAACTGGAGGAAGCATGCCGCGACTGGGCACAACAAGAAGGAAGGATATTCATTGTCTGCGGCCCCATCCTGTACCGGCAGCAACACAAGACCATCGGCCACGAACATCGCATCACCGTGCCCGAAGCCTTCTTCAAGGTCATTCTTTGTCCCGAAAGCAACCCGCCGCGCGCCATCGGCTTCATCTACAAGAACACGGCAGGCAATCATCCGCTGGACAGCTACGTCAATTCCGTGGACCAAGTGGAACGTATCACGGGCATCGACTTCTTCCCCGCCCTCCCCGATGAAGTGGAGGACAAGGTAGAAGCAGAATATGACTTGAGCCGGTGGAAAATCAGCGATTAGCGATTAGTGATTAGTGATTAGCGATTAGTACTCACGACATACTAAACACTAAACACTAAACACTAAACACTCAATAAGAGACGCTCACCTCGATGCCCACCTCGCGAACCAATGCACCGATACGGTCCAACTCTTCGTGCGTAGCCTTGCACAAGTCATGGTCGGGCGTCTCACGATCAATGGTATAGATCATCACCTGGCGGGGAGCAATCTCCTTCACCCGCTCCAGCCAAGGCAAGACGAAGCGGTCGGAGGTATTGTCCATGTCACGTCCCTGATAACCACCTTTCAGGAACATGGTCTGAATGATACAACGGCCTTGAAACGCCTTCATGCCCGCAACGATGCGCTCCACGGAGTAAGCACCCGTGGGACGGTCCAAGGCACGGATATAGTCCTCGTCCACGGTGTCCAGCTTCAGGATATTGTTGTCCACCCGAAGGAGCGCGTCGAACACGGCCGGCTTGTGGATAAAGGTGGAGTTGCTGAGCACGCTCACCTTGGCATTGGGGAAGTATCGGTCGCGCAAAGCCAGCGTATCGTCTATGATTTCAGGAAAATGCGGATGGGCTGTCGGCTCGCCATTGCCGGCAAAGGTCAGCACATCGGGAGCGGGCCCGTTCTGCTTCATGTCCAGCAGGCGGGCTTCGAGGGCGGCACGTACCT
>JAHLFO010000162.1 GCA_018883785.1 Candidatus Bacteroides intestinipullorum | reverse complement strand
GGCCACCGTCTCGCCCACGAAGCGGATGCCCAGGGCGAAGAGCACGCGCTCGAAGGGCACGGCCCGGCTCGCGGCGATGCCACTGACGATGTTTTCCGCTGTTTTCCGCCCCATTCGCTCCAGCCCCTGTATGTCTTCCACCCGGAGGCTGAACAGGCCGGAAACGTCGCGTATGAGGCCCTGCTGGTAGAACAGGTCGACGGTCTCCGGTCCCAGCCCGTCGATGTTCATGGCGCGGCGGCTGATGAAGTGCTCTATCTTGCCTTTGATCTGGGGCGGGCAGGCTGTCTCGTTGGGGCAGTAGTGTGCCGCCTCGCCTTCGTAGCGCACCAGTGGCGTGCCGCATTCGGGGCAGCAGGTGATGAAGCTCACCTTCTCGCCCAGCGAGGCGTCGCGCGCCTCCGTGTCCACTCCCGTGATTTTGGGGATGATCTCCCCCCCCTTTTCCACATAGACCATGTCGCCCAAGTGCAGGTCCAGCCCCTCGATGATATCGGCGTTGTGCAGGGAGGCGCGGCGCACGACGGTGCCCGACAGCTGGACGGGGTCGAGGTTGGCCACAGGCGTGACGGCTCCCGTGCGGCCCACCTGGTAGGTCACCTCGTTGAGGCGCGTCCGCGCACGTTCTGCTTGGAATTTGTAGGCGATGGCCCAACGGGGCGACTTGGCGGTGTAGCCCAAGGCGCGTTGCTGGCGGAGGCTGTTCACCTTGAGGACGATGCCGTCCGTGGCCACGGGCAGGTTCTTGCGCTCGGTGTCCCAATAGCTGATGTAGTCATAGATGTCCTGCAAGGTACGGGCCTTGCGCATGTGCTCCGAAATCTTGAATCCCCACGTGCGGGCCACTTGCAGGTTCTCGTAATGCCCGTCTCCGGGCAGGTCCTCGCCTAGCAGGTAGTAGAGGTAGGCATCCAGCCGCCGGGCGGCCACCACGGACGAGTTTTGCGACTTCAACGTGCCCGATGCGGCATTGCGCGGGTTGGCGAATAGAGGTTCCTCGCGGGCCTCGCGTTCGCGGTTCAGCGCCTCGAAGGATTCCCAGGGCATGAGGATCTCGCCTCGGATCTCGAACAGAGGGGGATAGTCGCCATGCAGCACCAGGGGGATGGTGCGGATGGTCTTGACGTTGTCCGTCACCACGTCGCCCCTGACCCCGTCGCCGCGCGTGACGGCCTGTACCAACCGCCCGTCCTCGTAGGTCAGGGAGATGGAGGTGCCGTCATACTTCAGCTCGCAACAGATTTCAAAGTCCTCGCCTTCCAATCCGCGTCGCACGCGCTCGTAGAAGTCGGCCACCTCGCTCTCGGAGTAGGTGTTGCCCAAGGAAAGCATCGGGTAGCGGTGCTCCACCTGGGTAAAGTTCTTGTTCAGGTCGCTTCCCACGCGCTGGGTGGGCGAATTCTCGTCCATGTACTCCGGGTGTGCCGTCTCCAGGTCCTGGAGCTCGCGCATGAGGTCGTCAAACTCCTTGTCTGAGATTTCGGGCGCGTTCAGCACGTAGTAGTTATAATTATGGCGGTGCAGTTCTGCCCGCAACTGGTCGATTCGTTCCTTTACGTCCATAGAATAGGAGTAGTGATTAGGGGTTAGTGATTAACGATTGGTAGTTTTTGCCGATGCAAAAATACAGGTTTCTCGCCGAATATTTGTATTTTTGCGCCCAAAATTATAGAAAACAGAACATGCGCATCGACATCATCACCGTCCTTCCCGAAATGCTGGAAGGCTTCTTCAGCTGCTCCATCATGAAGCGTGCCCAAAACAAAGGGCTGGCCGAAATACACCTCCATAACCTGCGCGACTACACCCACGACAAGCACCGGCGCGTGGATGACTACCCCTTCGGCGGATTTGCGGGCATGGTCATGAAGATAGAGCCGATAGAGAATTGCATCAACGCCCTCAAGGCAGAGCGGACGTATGACGAGGTCATCTTTACCACGCCCGATGGCGAGCAGTTCTCGCAACCCATGGCCAATACATTATCCCTCGCCCGGAACCTCATCATCCTGTGCGGCCACTTCAAGGGCATCGACTATCGCATCCGGGAGCATCTCATCACGAAGGAGATCAGCATCGGCGATTACGTCCTGACCGGAGGCGAACTGGCGGCAGCAGTCATCGCGGATGCGGTTGTAAGGATTATTCCTGGCGTCATCTCCGACGAGCAATCCGCGCTTTCCGACTCCTTCCAGGACAATCTCCTTGCCGCACCCGTCTATACGCGCCCTGCGGATTACAAGGGCTGGAAGATTCCTGAAATTTTACTTTCCGGACACGAGGCGAAGATCAAGGAATGGGAGTTGCAGCAATCCCTGGAGCGAACCCGGCGCCTGCGTCCCGACCTGCTGGGCGAGTGAAAATACACATGTAAAGAAACAAAAAAGGGCATCCCCATGAAGGATGTCCTTTTTTGTTTCAAATCTGTGCGAATGGCATCGCCCGTTCAGCGGTCACACCTCGAGCGCACCGATAAGCTGGCGCACCGACTGATATCCGTGCCTATCCAGGTAATCGTTGATGCCGTCGATCACCTTCAAGGTCACGGTGGGATCAATGAAGTTGGCCGTGCCGATCTGTATGGCCGTGGCGCCTGCCAGAAGGAACTCCACCGCGTCGCGCGCGTTCATGATGCCTCCCAGCCCGATGACGGGTATTTCTACCGCACGCGCCACTTGCCACACCATACGCAGGGCAATGGGCTTTACCGCCGCTCCGGACATGCCTCCCGTCACCGTAGAGAGCAGTGGGCGACGTCGCTCAGCGTCGATGGCCATCCCCAACAGCGTGTTGATCAACGATACGCTGTCCGCCCCGCCTGCTTCGGCCGCGCGGGCTATTTCGGCGATGTCCGTCACGTTGGGCGATAATTTCACAATAAGAGTTTTCTTATAGACCTTGCGGACGGCACTGATCACCTCTTCCGCTCCCCGTGCAGTAACGCCGAAGGCCATCCCGCCTTGCTTGACATTGGGACAAGAAATGTTCAGCTCAATGGCAGGGATGTTGACAAGTTCATTGATGATAGCGGCCGTCTCCACATAATCCTCGATAGCGGATCCGGACACGTTGACAATCATATTGGTCTGGATGTCCTTGATGCGTGGATAGATGTGCTCCACAAAATAGTGCACACCCTTATTCTGCAGGCCCACAGCGTTTAACATGCCAGACGGAGTTTCCGCCATGCGAGGATAAGGATTCCCTTCACGCTTGTGAAGGGTGGTTCCCTTTACAATGATACCGCCTATTCGCGCAATATCCATGAAGTCGGCGAACTCCTCGCCATAACCAAACGTCCCGGATGCGGTCATTACGGGATTTTTTAGTTGTAATTCGCCTATGTTTACACTTAAATCTGCCATAACAATTGATTTATATGGAATACAGGACCTTCTTTACATACACACAGATGGCCTTCGGTGGTGTTCTCCACGCAGCACAGGCAGGCACCCACGCCACACGCCATTTTGTTTTCCAACGATACTTCGCAATCCACACCTTTATTTTTGGCATATTTGGCCACCGCCATCATCATGGGTTTTGGGCCGCAGGTGTAAATCTTTGTAAACTCTTTCCGGTTCAGGACCGAGTGCTGCGTGACGTATCCGCGCTCTCCCCGGCTACCATCCTCGGTGGTGACATACACTTGGCCATAGCGAGCGAATTCATCCAGCTGTAGCAGGTCGCCGGCACTGCGTGCACCCAGTAGGAAGGTGGGCGTGCTGCCGTTCTTGGCCAACTGCTCGCCCAGGTAGAGCATAGGCGCGGTACCCACGCCTCCGCCGATGAGCAGGAGGCCGTCAGAAGCGTTTTGAGGCATTGTGAAGCCGTTTCCCAAGGGCAACACCACATTGATCAGGTCGCCCGTCCTGGCTTCTCCTAGGCGGCGCGTACCGTCTCCTACGAGCTGGATAAGGAACCATACCTCGTTCTTCTCCCGGTCCACGTAGTTGATGGAGATTGGGCGGCGCAGGAAAGTGGTTGGCGATCCGTCCACACGGATTTCTGCGAATTGGCCTGGGCGCATCTCGGGGAGTGTCTCGCCGGAGGTCAGCTTCAACAATACATAATGGTCGTGCAAGCGGATATTCTCGGTCACGGCCAAGTCTAAGATGTATTTTTTCATATCAAACACGTTAATCAGTTATCTGCGGCAAAGATACGCCATTTTTGCGTAACCCGCCGGATTGCCGCCATTCAATTTGCGGGTTTGAAGGTCTCGTAAGTATTGTCGTCGAAGAAAATGCGTATTTCGGTGATTTTCCGTGGAGGTCTTTCTCGGTATACAATCTCTTGTTTTACAATCTCTTTGGGGGTGTTTTGCGGTCTTCCTGATGGCATTTCCTTGCGATTTTCCGCGCCGGCCGGTGTCTCGGTCGGATTTATCGCATTCTCATCGAACAAGGAAATGCTCCCGGCGAAGTCGGGCGCGGATTCTCCCGGCATTCCCTGCGCATTGCTCATCTCACCTTTCCCGGTGAGGAGCCACTCCAGGTTGATGTCGCCATAACGCTGGTGTACGCGCAACACCAGCTCCACACTGGGTTTGTTCCTTCCGCTCAAAATGTGCGAAATGGTAGCCTGTGAAGCTCCGATGCTCTCGGCAAAGGCTCCTGCCGTAAGCTTCTCGCGATCCATGATCAGCTTGAATCTGTCTTTTATTTCATCCATAAGGGCATGTTTACATCTATCAATAGGGCTGACTAAGCGATTACAAAAGTACAAAGCTGAATTCACATGACCAAATTATAGGTGTGAAATCTTTGATTTTACAGTTGTATTTCACAGTTTCCATTTGTATAAATACAAGTGTGATATTATGAATTTACATGTTTTATCAAAACTTTATCAAATTCATGTATCGTATTGATATTCGCTCATATATCGTACCAATAATTGAAGATTAAGCCATGAATTTACACCTGTAAACGCCATCCTGCCGTTTTTATTCATTCATGCCTATATGTAAACTTGGAATAATTCTAACTGATAAGGTCTTAAATCTTCTCCATAGTTATGTTAAAACAGACGTTTTTACAAATGTATCTTCCTGATACACTGATTGTAAACATGAAATTCACAGTTGTATTTATTCACATTCTCTATTAGACATGTATAATTGTAAATAAGATAAGATACTCTTGTTAATGCAAAAATATAACAAGAGTAAAGACAAGACGTATCAAAACGTGGAGGATGGTGTATTCAGAAAAAAACGGAGGCACAGAGGCGTGGTGATCATTGACTGATTCCGGCTCCTCAGTGTCTCCGTGTCTTATACGACAGGATAGAAAATAAACTCGTCTTGGAGGGAGATAAAGGAAAAATGATTCAATGTAGAATTTTGAAGATCAGCTCTCTCAAAATATCCCCGTCGCTCACGGAGGAATTGCGTACGCCTTTCGATGCGGCATCGGCATATCGAATGTCATGGATGATGTGCATCACCTTCACTCCGCTATATCGACGCATGGCGTTGATATACTCTCGGGCTTGCCAGGGTGTCTTTAATCCTACGAATGAAGCGATGCCTTGCTCCGATTTCTCAGGTGCATAATAGGCCAGCATCAGGTTGGAGAAGAAACCGAAGAGTAAAGATAAAGTCATCTGAATGGGATTCGTTTTCGGATTTTCTTCAAAATATTTCACGATGCGGTTGGCTTTCAGCACATCTTTCTCGACCAATGCGGCGCGGAGTTCAAAGTTATTGTAATCTTTGCTGATGCCAATATTGCGCTCTATCTGTTC
>JAHLFO010000161.1 GCA_018883785.1 Candidatus Bacteroides intestinipullorum | reverse complement strand
CCGGCCTCGCGGGCCAGGATGACCAGCTTGCGGATGACGTCCTTGCCGCTGAGGTCGATGCGCGGGTCGGGCTCGGAGTAACGCTCCAGTTGCGCCATGCGGATGGCCTTGCTGAAGGGAACGTCTGCACTGAGCTTGTTGAAGATGTAGTTCAGCGTGCCGCTCAATACGGCTTCTATCTTCAGGATCTTGTCGCCGCTGTGGATGAGGTCGTTGATGGTGTTGATGATGGGCAGGCCGGCCCCCACGTTGGTCTCGAAGAGGTACTTCACGCCACGCTGACGGGCTATCTGCTTCAATTCGCGGTAGTTGTCGTAGGCCGACGAGGCGGCAATCTTGTTGGCGGCCACCACGGAGACATTGTGCAAGAGCAATTCCTTGTAGATGGCGGCCACATCGGCACTGGCCGTGCAATCCACGAAGACGGAGTTGAAGATGTTCATGGCGATGATGCCGTCGCGCAGGACCTCCGTATTGCTGGGCTGCCCCTTCTGTTGCAACTCCTCGCGGAAATTGGCCAGGTCGATGCCCTCGCGACAGAAGAGCGAATGAGAGGCATCGGCAATGCCCACCACGTTGAGCTGGAGCCCGTTCTCTTGCATCAGCTTCTGCCGCTGGCTGTGAATCTGCTCGATGAGGCTGCCGCCCACGGTACCAATGCCGCAGATGAAGAGGTTGAGCACCTGGTATTCGGAGAGGAAGAACGAATCGTGGATGACGTTGAGCGACTTGCGCAGCGACTTGCTGTCCACCACGAACGAGATGTTGGTCTCGCTCGCGCCCTGTGCGCAGGCAATGACATTGATGCCGTTGCGTCCCAGCGTGCCGAACAGCTTGCCGGCAATGCCCGGCGTGTGCTTCATGTTCTCCCCCACGATGGCGACGGTGGCCAGGTTCTTCTCGGCCAAGATGGGAGAAATCTCGCCCATCTCAATCTCCTTGGCAAACTCCGTAGTCAATACCTCACAGGCCAGGTCGGCATCGGCATTGCGCACGCCGATAGATGTAGAATTCTCTGACGAAGCCTGCGACACGAGGAAAACGCTGATGCCATTCTTGGCCAACGCCTTGAAGATGCGGTAGTTGACACCGATGACACCCACCATGCCCAGGCCCTGCACGGTGATGAGGCTCGTGTCGTTGATGGACGAGATGCCCTTGATGGCCTTGCTCCGCGGGTCGCTCACCTCCTGCTTGATGATAGTGCCGCCTCCCTCGGGATTGAACGTGTTTTTGATGAGGATAGGGATATTCTTGTGGCAGACGGGATAGATGGTAGGCGGATAGACCACCTTCGCGCCAAAGTTGCACAACTCCGTGGCCTCCACATAGCTCAGTTCATTGATGGTATAGGCGGTGGAGATGACGCGCGGGTCGGCTGTCATGAAACCGTCCACGTCGGTCCAAATCTCCAGCGAGTCGGCATCCAGTGCCGCAGCGATGATGGCCGCCGTATAGTCCGAACCGCCACGACCCAGATTGGTCACCTCGCCCGTGGTCTTGTCCGTGGCGATAAAGCCGGGCACCAGCGACAGGCGGGGCAGGTCGCGGAAGGTCTCGCGCACCAATTGATTGGTCAGGTCCGTGTCCAGCACGTGTTTGGAATACTTCTTCTCGGTCTTGATGAATTGGCGCGAATCAAACCATTGCGCTCCGGTCAGCTGGGCGGCAATGGAGGACGACAGGCGTTCGCCGTAGCTGACGATGGTGTCCGACGTCTTCTGCGACAAATCCTTGATAAGGTAGATGCCTTGGAAGATGTCTTTCAGCTCGTTGAGCAACTCGCCCACTTGGCGCTGCACGGTCATCTGCGCGTCAAACTCGGCAAACACCCGCTTGACCATCTCCACGTGGCGGCTGACAATCTCACGGAACTCATTCTCGTATGCGGCATCGCCCGCAGCCGCCATGCGCGAGGTCTGTATCAGTTTGTCCGTGATGCCACCGAGGGCAGACACCACCACGATGACCGGCTCCTGCTGGGCCTCCACAATGCGTTTCACTCTCAAAATGCTCTCTACGGAACCTACCGACGTCCCGCCGAATTTCATTACTTTCATTGTATGCTGTTTTAATGAAGTTACTGGTTATATTAATAAGGCGGAGGAGCTTCGCCTGCCTTCTGCGACACGTAAGCTTCCCTTTATGCCCCGATGAAAAAAGATATTGCTGAAAAAAATGGTGTAACACGTAGAAACACAAAATACTATCCCTAACCCCGAAGGGTCATGGTCCCCATGGATGTGACGGTATGCAGATAATACTTCTTCATAATCCTTGTTTCTATCGCGGTTGATAAGATGTTGCAAAAGTAATAATAAATGTATTCAATCTATCACTTTCCTCGACTTTTTTGCGATAAAAGTATAGGAAAGCACGAAAACGACCGATATTAATCGTAACTTTGGCGCAAAAATACAGCGAAATGGCAAAAGAAAAGACCGTATACGTATGCAGCAACTGCGGGCAAGAGTCGCCCAAATGGATAGGCAAATGTCCCTCGTGCGGGCAATGGAACACCTACATGGAAGAAATCGTGCGCAAGGAGCCGGCCAACACCCGACCGCAAATCCTCCCCTCCCCGGACAAGGACAACCACAAGCCCCTCCCCCTCTCAGACATCAACGCCGACGAAGAGCCGCGCATCGACATGCACGACGAGGAACTGAACCGCGTGCTGGGCGGCGGACTGGTGCGGGGTTCACTGGTATTGATAGGCGGCGAGCCGGGCATCGGCAAGTCCACCCTCATCCTCCAGACCGTGCTACGCATGCCCGAAAAGCGCATCCTCTACGTATCGGGCGAAGAGAGCGCCCGCCAGCTGAAGCTGCGCGCCGACCGCCTGACCCACACGTCGAGCGACTGCCTCATCGCCTGCGAGACGTCGCTGGAGCAGATCTTCGTGCACATCAAGAACATACATCCGGACCTGGTGGTGATAGACTCCATACAGACCATCTCCACCGAAGCACTGGAGTCCTCCCCCGGCAGCATCACGCAGGTAAGGGAATGCGCCGCCGCCATCCTGCGCTTCGCCAAGGAGAGCCACACGCCCGTCATCCTCATCGGACATATCAACAAGGAAGGAAGCCTGGCCGGACCGAAGGTGCTGGAGCACATCGTGGACACGGTGCTGCAATTCGAGGGCGACCAGCACTACATGTACCGCATCCTGCGCAGCATCAAGAACCGCTTCGGCAGCACCGCCGAACTGGGCATCTACGAGATGCGGCAGGACGGCTTGCGGCAGGTCAGCAACCCTTCGGAGCTGCTGCTCAGCCAGGACCACGAGGGCATGAGCGGGGTGGCCATAGCCTCGGCCATCGAGGGCATACGCCCCTTCCTCATCGAGACACAGGCGTTGGTGAGCAGCGCGGTGTATGGCAATCCGCAACGCTCGGCCACGGGCTTCGACACGCGGCGCATGAACATGCTGCTGGCCGTGCTGGAGAAGCGTGTGGGATTCAAACTGGCGCAAAAAGATGTGTTCCTGAATATTGCCGGAGGACTGAAGGTGAACGACCCGGCCATCGACCTGGCGGTCATCAGCGCCATCCTGAGCAGCAACATGGACGTGGCCATCGAGCCTGAGGTGTGCATGGCGGGCGAAGTGGGCCTGTCCGGCGAGATACGTCCCGTGAACCGCATCGAGCAACGCATCGGCGAGGCAGAGAAGCTTGGATTCAAACGCTTCATCCTGCCCCGGCAGAACCTGCAAGGGCTGAACGCGGCGAAGACCAAAATCGAGCTGGTGCCCGTGCGCAAGGTGGAAGAAGCCTTCCGCAGCCTCTTCGGATAGGGAGGGGCACCCCCCCTCCGGGGGGAGTAGGGACAAAAAAAATAGCCCGACAAATCACTTGCAGGGCTACCTATTATGGCATTCTTTTGGATATAACAATTTCGTGGACGTTGACGGATTCGAACCGCCGACCCTCTGCTTGTAAGGCAGACGCTCTGAACCAGCTGAGCTAAACGTCCGGCTTTTTGAAACGAAACTCGGAGGGAGTATCCTTGGTGGACGTTGACGGATTCGAACCGCCGACCCTCTGCTTGTAAGGCAGACGCTCTGAACCAGCTGAGCTAAACGTCCGGGAGCGTTCCGTTTCAAAAGCGATGCAAAGGTACGGCTTATTTTGATATCTCCAAAGGTTTTCCCAATTATTTTTCCATCTTTTTCTTGCCTCAAACCATAGACGGCTATATATCAATCAGTTAACGCGAAAAATATTTTTCAGTCCCTCTTCTCAAGCAGAAAAGGCTGGCTTCGGGCCATGGATATACACCTATTATAATATATATACCCGGCCTCCCCCCGCCCCCTTCTTTTTCCTTGATTTCCTCCCTCCCTGCCAAAAATTGACCGCGTCGGTACAGAAAATGCTACAGCTCCTGTGGAAAAGTTTGCCCATACAGTAGGAAATCTGTATCTTTACGCTGGATTTGTATATCTCTAGGCTGGAGATGTACAAATCCAGCTTAGAGATGTACATCTCTAGGTTAGAGATATAGTTTTTCCAGTATGGAAGGGAAGTTTTCCACATGTCGGAGGAATGTTTTCCTCGTATGCCGGAGATTTTTTTCACATAGCATAAATAAAGGAGGACAGCGTATGGCATCGTATGAAATGCAAGAGTCGAACCTGCCCGGACGGGATGGCGAGCGGGTGTTGTTCCCCCGCATGAAGTTGTGGGGACAGATGGATTTGGACGAAATCGCTGAGCGGATATGCCGCGGCAGCACCTTCGCGCCGGGCGAGGTGAAGGGCTTGGTGCAGGCGTTGGCTGAGGAAATTGCCTGCGGGATGGCCGGGGGCCGCTCGGTCAAGGTGGACGGCATCGGTGTCTTCACGCCTGCCTTGGGACTGCGCGAAGGCTTCGGGCGCGAGACGGGCGAGGAGGGCGAGCGGCGGCGTAATGCCCGCAGCATCTGTGTGGACCGCATCCACCTGTCTCTTATACACATCTCCGAGCCCACGAGACA
>JAHLFO010000160.1 GCA_018883785.1 Candidatus Bacteroides intestinipullorum | reverse complement strand
GCTCTATTTTCTGTTAATTATCGGGCAAAGATAACCAAAAATCACTACATTTGCACACTCAACTGATTTAATTAATATTAAAGCATTGAAAACGAAAAGTGAAAAATTAAAATGCGGCGGTAGCGGATTTTCGACTTATCACTTTTAATTTTTAACATTCAACAGCATGAACACGTTACCATACAACGACTACGGCACTTGGCTGCGCTCGCGCTTTCCCTTCAAAGTGCAGAAGATTTCAGTCGATGCCGGCTTCACCTGCCCCAACCGCGACGGGCGCATCAGCAGTGGGGGATGCACATTTTGCAACAACGACACGTTCAACCCGTCATACTGCGACAAGGACAGATCTGTAAAAGAACAGCTCGACACAGGCAAGCGGTTCTTCGCCCGTAAATACCCTGACATGCGCTATCTTGCCTACTTTCAGGCATTCACCAACACTTACGCGCCGCTCGACACACTGAAACGGCTTTACGAAGAAGCACTAAATACCGAGGACGTGGTAGGAATTGTCATCGGCACGCGACCCGACTGCGTCAGCCCCACCCTACTCGACTATCTCGCTGCGCTCGCACAGCAGTCGTTTGTCTCGGTGGAATACGGCATAGAGAGCACAAACGACGCGACATTGAAACGCATCAACCGCGGCCACACCTTCGACTGCACACGCAGTGCCATCGCCGAAACCGCCGCACGGGGCATCATAACCGGCGGCCACGTCATCCTCGGCCTGCCCGGCGAGACGCGCGAGGACATCTGGAGGCAGGCGGCCGACATCTCCTCCCTGCCCCTGGACACGCTCAAGCTGCACCAGCTGCAACTCATCCGGGGCACACGCATGGCGCGCGAGTACCGGGAGCGGCCCGAGGACTTCCACCTCTTCGGCGTGGACGAGTATCTGGAGACGGTCGTGGGCTACATCGAGCGGCTGCGGCCGGACATCGTGCTCGAGCGGTTCCTCTCCCAGTCGCCCCGCGAGCTGCTCGTCGCGCCGGACTGGGGGCTGAAAAACTACGAGTTCACTCATCGCCTGCAACGGCGAATGCGCGAGCTGGATACATATCAAGGAAAAAAATATGTGGATATGTGCGGGAAAAACATTACCTTTGTGGCGTACTTACCAAAACAAGGATAGACAATGAACGAGAAAACCCTGATAACGGGACGCATCCACTACGTGGGCGTCAACGACCGCCAGAAGCACCTCTTCGAGGGAATGTGGCCACTGCCCCAAGGCGTGTCCTACAATTCCTACCTGATAGACGACGACATCACCTGCCTGGTGGACACGGTGGACGCCGCCTACTTCGACGTGTTCCTGGGCAAGATACACGACGTCATCGGCTCGCGACCCATCCAATACCTCATCATCAACCACATGGAGCCGGACCACTCGGGCTCCATCCGCCTCATCAAGCAGCAGTACCCGGACATCGTCATCGTGGGCAACCGCCAGACCTTCGGCATGATCGAGGGCTACTATGGCGTGACGGGCGAACGCTATGAGGTCCGGGAGGGCGACTTCCTCGACCTGGGGCACCACAAGCTGCGCTTCTACCTGACGCCCATGGTGCACTGGCCCGAGACGATGATGACGCTGGACGAGACGGACGGCGTGCTCTTTGCGGGCGACGCCTTCGGCTGCTTCGGCACGCTGGACGGCGGATTCCTGGACACGCGCATCAACACGGACAAGTATTGGGACGAGATGACGCGCTACTACGCCAACATCGTGGGCAAGTATGGCAACCCCGTGCAGAAGGCGCTGGCCAAGCTGGCCGGACTCCCCATCCGGACGATATGCTCCACGCACGGCCCGGTGTGGACGGAGCAGGCGCCCCGCGTCGTCGGCATCTACGACCGCCTCTCGCGCTACGAGGCCGAGGAGGGCGTGGTGATAGCCTACGGCAGCATGTATGGGCACACCGAGCAACTGGCCGAGGCCATTGCCGCCGAGCTGTCCGCCCAGGGCATACGCGACATCGTGATGCACAACGTCAGCAAGAGCCACCCGTCATACATCCTGCGGGACATCTTCCGCTACCGCGGCCTCATCGTCGGCAGTCCCACGTACTGCAACCACGTCTACCCCGAGGTGGAGTCGCTGCTGGAGAAGGTCCTGCTGCGCGAAGTCAAGGGACGCTACCTGGGTCTCTTCGGCTCCTTCACATGGGCGGGAGCCGCCGTCAAGCGCATGCGCGAGCTGGTCGAGAAGGGCAAGTTCGAGCCGGTGGGCGACCCCGTGGAGATGAAGCAGGCCATGACCCCGCTGGCGCAGGAACAGGCCCGGCAGCTGGCACGCGCCATGGCCGACCGCCTGAAGAAAGACCGGGGCTGAAATCCCCGTGCGGACAGCGACAGTTGCGACAGTTTTTTTCAAAAAACCATTAACCTTTAAAATACAAAGATTATGCGAGTAATTATCGAACCGGATTATCAATCCGCATCCAAGTGGGCAGCCCATTACGTGGCTTCCAAGATCAAGGCCGCCAATCCGACGCCTGAAAAACCCTTCGTGCTGGGATGCCCCACAGGCTCTTCGCCCCTGGGCATGTACAAGGAGCTGATCGACCTGAACAAGCAGGGCGTCATTTCCTTCCAGAACGTAGTCACCTTCAACATGGACGAGTATGTGGGCCTGCCCAAGGAGCACCCCGAGAGCTACTACTCCTTCATGTGGAACAACTTCTTCAGTCACATCGACATCAAGCCCGAGAATACCAACATCCTGAACGGCAACGCCGCCGACCTGGATGCCGAGTGCGCCCGCTTTGAGGAGAAAATCAAGTCCTACGGCGGGGTAGACCTCTTCATGGGCGGCATCGGTCCCGACGGGCACATCGCCTTCAACGAGCCGGGTTCGTCCCTGAGCAGCCGCACGCGCCAGAAGACGCTGACCACGGACACCATCATCGCCAACTCCCGCTTCTTCGACAACGATGTGAACAAGGTGCCCAAGACGGCTCTGACCGTGGGCGTAGGCACCGTGCTCAGCGCCAAGGAGGTGATGATCATCGTCAACGGCCACAACAAGGCACGCGCCCTGTACCATGCCATCGAGGGTCCCGTGATGCAGATGTGGACCATCAGCGCCCTGCAGCTGCACGAGAAGGGTATCATCGTCTGCGACGACGCCGCTACCGACGAGCTGAAGGTGGGCACGTACCGCTACTTCAAGGACATCGAGGCTGAGCATCTGGATCCGGCTTCGCTGCTGAAGTAAGGCTTTTTTCAGAAAAGAGACTGACGATTTGTTATTCTTCAGGCGCGGATTGCGCAGACGACGCGGATTTGATTATTATTTTTTATCCGTGAAATCTGTGAAATCCGCGCCTGATCATTTACCCCCATAATTCACCAGCCACAGCGTCCCCGTGGCGCGGGTGAAGGCCGTGTAGAGCCAGCGGAAGAAGTCGGGCGTGAGGTATTCGTCCGGCATGTACGCCTGGTCGAGAAAGACGTTGCGCCACTGCCCGCCCTGCGCCTTGTGGCAGGTGACGGCATAGGCATACTTGGCCTGCAAGGCATTGTAGTAGGGGTCGGACTTCAGTCGCTTGATGCGTTCGGATTTCGTGGGGACATCGGCATAGTCCTCCAGCACGGCGTGGAAGAGGCGGTCGGCCTCCTCGCGGGTCAAGGCCGGTGCATCGCCACGGAGGGTGTCCAGCAAGAGGCAGACCTCCTGCTCGCGGTCGTCGTTGTCGGGAAATCGGAGGGTGACGTCGGCAAAGCGGAACCCATACAGCTGGCGCGTGCGGCGCACCCGGCGCACGATGGCCATCTCGCCGTTGGCGATGAAGTCCGTGCGTTTGTCCTTCTCCGTCCAATAGTAATTGTTCTTGGCCACCATCAGGATGTCGCCCGCCTCCAACTCTTCTTCCCTCCAAAGGATGCGCTGGCGGATGCCCTCGTTGTAGATGTTGGCACGCTTGTTGCTGCGGCAGATGACGATGGTCTCGTCCATCCCGTCGCGGGCATAACACTCTTCCAAAGCATCAATCAGTTCGTTGCCGGGCACAAGACGGATGTCGTCGAATCCCTCTACGCGCAGGCGCGGGAGGGTGAAGACCTCGCCCGCCTCCAAGGCACGGCGCAGCCGGGTGGCGTTCCAGAGGATGCCCGATGCCTGCTCTTGCCTGACGACTTGCGTCAGGTCGGCCACGCTGACCTCCAGCCCATATCCGCGCAGGTTGTCGGCTTGCAGGGCGGGGCTTTGCTCCTCGCCCACGGGTGGCAGCTGGGCCACGTCGCCCGTCAGCAGCAGGCGGCATCCTTGTCCGGAGTAGACAAAATGTATCAAGTCGTCCAAGAGCCGCCCTGTGCCGAACATCGTCCCGGACAAACCTTCGTTGGCAATCATGGAAGCCTCGTCCACGATGAAGAGCGTGTGGGTGGCCAGATTGTCGTTCAGCGCGAAGTTGCCCCCTTCGCCGGTGAAGGCACGTTGGCGGTAGATGCGCTTGTGGATGGTGAAGGCGGGATGCGAGGCGTAGGCCGCGAAGACCTTTGCCGCCCGTCCCGTGGGAGCCAGCAGGACGCACTTCTGCTGCAGCGCATCGAGGGTATGCACCAGCGCGCCGATGAGCGCGGTCTTGCCCGTGCCGGCATAGCCGCGCAGGATGAATGCACCCTCCGCACGGGGCGACGTGAGGAAGGCGGCCAGACGGCTCATGGCCAGGTCTTGGTCGGGAGTGGGCGTATGGGGGAAGTTCGCCCGGATTTGTTTTTCCAAATACTTGTCCAGCATAGTTCTTCGATGAAAATAATCGGCGTCTTCGCGGCTTGTGCGCGTTTTTTTGTACTTTTGCGCTGCGAATATAGCAAAACTAAATTGATATTTTCATGAGGAGAGGCCTAATTAATGTTGTCTTGCTGGTGTGCATCGTGCTGTTGCTGGTGGCGTGCTACCTCAGCGTGCAAGGCGGCTGAGGCTGCTAAAATGATTATGCACAGATGGATACGAAGATAGACTTTACCCACTCCGAGCGCTACGTGCTGTCCCTCCGGCTGGACACGGACGGATTCGCCTTTGCGGTGACCGACCCCTCTGTCCGGGAGGCGGAGACGTGGCATGCGGATTGGGCCGTGGACGAATCCTTGTCCCTGACTGCCAACCTGAAGCAGGCGTTTGCGGGCAAAGCCGAATTGTCCCGCCCCTACCGCCGGGTGAACGTGTTGTTGGCCACGCGGCGTTTCACACTGATGCCCCTGGAGCTGTTTGAAGACGAGCAGGCCGACGCGGTGTTCCACTACAACCATCCGCGTTGGGAAAACGAGGAAGTCAGGTACAACGTCCTCCACAGCAACAACCTCGTGGTGCTGTTCGGCATAGACCAGAGCGTCACCGACTGGATGTGCGGCCGTCAGCCCGACGTGCGCTTCTATGCGCAGGTGTCCCCGCTGTTGGACGGATTTGCCCTGAAGAGCCGCCAAAGCCGCACGCGCAGGATGTATGTGCATGTGCGCCGCGAGTCGGTGGAAGTGTTCTGCTACACGCAAGGCCGCCTCTTGCTGTGCAATTCCTACCCGTGCAGCCAGGAGGGCGACCGGCTATATGCCTTGCTATATGCATGGACCAGCCAGGATTTTGACCAGGAACAGGACGAACTGCTATTGTGCGGGCGGGTGTCCGGCAACGACGGATGGGTCTCCCGGCTCAAGCAATTTGTACGGAAGGTATCCGTGATGCCCTCCGGCATGAATATGGACTTTCAAATGATGACGATATGCGAGTAATCAGTGGCATCTACAAGCACCGGCATTTCGACGTGCCCCGCAATTTCAAGGCGCGGCCCACGACGGACTTTGCCAAGGAGAACCTCTTCAACGTGCTCTCCAACCGTTTTGATTATGAAGAAGACCAGGTGGAGGCGCTCGACCTCTTCTCCGGCACGGGCAGCATCGGGCTGGAGCTGTTGTCGCGCGGGTGCGCCCAAGTGGTGTCGGTGGAGAAAGACCGCGACCATTATGCTTTCATCTGCCGGGTCAGGCGCGAGGTGAAGGCCGACCATTGGCTGCCCGTCCATGCCGATGTGTTCCGTTTCATCAAGACCACCCATCGCCAGTTCGACTTGATATTTGCCGACCCTCCTTACGAATTGAAAGAGTTGTCCCAGCTTCCCGACCTTATCTTGGGCAGTGGCCTGCTGAAACCCGACGGACTTTTCATCCTAGAGCATGGCAAGACGAACCGCTTCGAGCAACATCCTTGCTTCGAGGAGCATCGGGCGTATGGCAGCGTCAACTTCAGCTTCTTCCATGCGCCGTCCCTCGCGTCAGAAGAGCCAGCAGACGGGCTATAGCAGGGGAGCCAGCAGGCGGACCAGGCTCTCGGACGCCTTGCGCAGGCGTGGCCGTTTCTCCCAGTTCTTCAGGGAGATGAGCTGGCAGTCACGTTGGTCTTGCAGGAAAATCTCACGCATCTGGAGGGCGGTCTCTGTGTCGTAAATGAAGGCGTTGGCCTCGAAGTTGTGTTCAAAGCTTCGGAAATCCATGTTCGTGGAGCCTACGGTGGAGAGCAGGTCATCGGACACCATCAGCTTGGAGTGTAGGAATCCCTTCTGGTAGAAGTATACTTTTACGCCCGCCCGGAGCACATCGGCCAAGTAGGAGCGCGATGCCAGATGAGTCAACCGGCTATCCGCGCGGTAGGGCAACATCAGGCGCACGTCCACCCCGCTGAGGGCAGCCGTTTGCATGGCGATGAGCATTGATTCGGTGGGCAGGAAGTAGGGTGTCTGGATATAGAAGTACTTCCGTGCTCCGGACACCGCCTTGACCAGTCCTTGCATGATTTCACGCCAAGGACCTACCGGCTCGCTCGTCACGATCTGCACCAGCGAAGTGCCTGGATTATCCAACTTGGGAAAATACCTGGCCGAGGTGATGAGCGTACGGTCCACGAAGTACCAGTCCAGCAGGAAAGCCGTCTGCAAGCCATGTACCGCTTTCCCTTTCAGCAGCAAGTGGGTATCGCGCCAAATGCCCCATGAGAATCCGCGTACATAGCGTTCGGCCAGATTCATGCCTCCCACGAATCCGATGCCGCCGTCGATGATGACGAGCTTGCGGTGGTTGCGGTAATTCATCTTGTTGGTGAAGTGGGGGAAACGCACTTTCAGGAAGCTGCGCACATCAATGCCTGCTTCACGCATTCGCTCGAAGAAACCGTTGGGCACATGCCAGCATCCCACGTCGTCATAAATCACCCGCACCTCCACGCCTGCGCGGGATCTCTCTATGAGCACATCGCGCACCATGCGGCCGATGGCATCATCCTCGAAGATGTACGATTCGATGTGGATATGTTGCCGGGCATTTTGGAGTTCCCGGAGCAGGGCTTGTATCCACGATGCTCCCGAAGTGAAGGTCTCGATGGCATTTCCTTCGAAAGGCAGGGATTGGTTGACGTTGTAGAACAGGTCAATGAGACGCCGGTAAGCGTCGGGCACGGGGACAACGGGTTGGGACAGGTACTCGGCGATGGGTTTCTTCAGCAGATGCCCGTAGACTTTCTTGCCGATGATGCGTTCGTGCCGTTGGCTTCGCCCAAAGAAGAAGTAAAACACCAGTCCGACCACCGGCAAAAAGATGAGCACTAATATCCATGCCAAGGTTTTGACCGGATTGCGGTTGTCCATCACGATGACGATAATCGTACCGATGATGATGATCCACAGCACGGTGTCGAAGGTGGCCGTCGCCATTTTTTCTATTAAAATGTTCCATTCCATAAGGGTCCACGTATTGCTCACCGCAAATGTAACGAAAACGCAGGACGTGGACAAGAGTCTCCACATAAATAGATGGCAAGGAGTAGTGCGGACAGCGACAGTTGCCAAACTGGTTGCCAATCTTTTTGCTTTATCTCTTGGGAGAGTTTTTTTCTTTGCGTACCTTTGCCTCCCATAAACGAATTAAACCGATATGAAACAGAGACTCACTATCCTCCTGCTCCTTACCCTCTGCCTGCCTCTTCTGGCGGCTGCCCAAGGTAAGAAAGCCCTCACGCTGCAAGAAGTCGTGCGGGGCGCGTTCTATCCCGACAACATCTATGGCGTCATCCCCATCCCCGGCGATGGCGAGCATTATTCGCAGATGAATGCCGAGGGGACGCAGGTCCTCAAGTATTCCTTTAAGACCGGGCAGCAGGTGGAGGTGTTGTTTGATGCCGCCACGGCGCGCGAATGTCCCTTCAAGCGGTTCGACAGCTACAGCTTTTCGCCCGACGGCAGCACCCTGCTCATTGCTACGGACGTGACTCCCATCTACCGCCGTTCCTACACCGCCGTGCACTACCTCTACAGCCTGAAGCGCAATGCCGAGGGACGGATAGACAACAAGGTGGAACGCCTCTCGGACGGCGGCCCGCAACAGGTGCCCGTGTTCTCTCCCGACGGCTCGATGGTGGCCTTCGTGCGGGACAATAATATCTTCCTCGTCAAGCGGCTCTATGGCAACAGCGAGAGCCAGGTGACCACCGACGGGCAACGCAACCAAGTGCTCAACGGCATCCCCGACTGGGTGTACGAGGAGGAGTTCGCCATGAACCGCGCCTTGGAGTTCAGTGCCGACAGCAAGATGCTGGCTTATGTACGCTGGGACGAGTCTGCCGTGCCCTCCTTCTCTTTCCCGCTCTATGCCGGCGAGAAACCCCACCTGACGGACTACGAGAAATATCCCGGTGCCTATACCTATAAATATCCCAAGACGGGCGAAGCCAACTCCAAGGTCACGGTGCATACCTTCGACATCAAGACCAAGGTGACCCGCACGCTGAAGCTCCCGTTGGAGGACGACGGCTACATCCCCCGCATCCGTTTCACCCGCGATGCAAACAAGTTGGCTGTCCTTACCCTCAACCGTCACCAGAACCGCCTGGACCTCTACATGGCCGACCCGCGCAGCACCATCTGCCGCTTGGCCTTGCGCGATGAGACGGATACCTACATCAAGGAAAGCACCTTCGACAACATCCGTTTC
This sequence comes from Candidatus Bacteroides intestinipullorum, assembly GCA_018883785.1. Taxonomy (GTDB): domain Bacteria; phylum Bacteroidota; class Bacteroidia; order Bacteroidales; family Bacteroidaceae; genus Bacteroides; species Bacteroides intestinipullorum. The sequence goes on along the minus strand of JAHLFO010000160.1, from coordinate 9,130 downwards.
TACGACGGGCACTTCACCTTCATGAGCGAGCGCAGCGGCTTCAATCACCTCTATTGGTACGATCTGAACGGCAATCTCGTCAAGCAAGTCACCAAAGGCGAATTCGAGGTGAAAGATTTTCTGGGTTATGACGGAAAGACCGGCACCTTCTACTACACCAGCAACGAGGGCAGCCCCCTGCGCCAAGCCGTGTGGAAGACTGACCGCCAGGGACGCAAGAAGCGGCTTTCCGCCCGCGAAGGTATCAACACCGCCCAGTTCAGCACAGACATGAAGTATTTCCTCAACCGCTACACCAGCCTCGACACGCCCACCGTCATCACCCTCTGCGACAACACCGGAAGCGAGCTGGCCACGCTGGTGGACAATGCCGCCCTCAATCAAAAACTTGCGGAATACGCCCTGCCTACCAAGGAGTTCTTCACCTTCAATACCTCGGACGGCACGACCCTGAACGGCTGGATGATGAAGCCTGCCGATTTTGACGAGGATAAGAAATACCCCGTCATCATGTACCAGTACAGTGGCCCCGGCTCGCAGGAAGTGCTGGACCGGTTCAGCATCAGCTGGGAGACTTACATGGCTTCGCAAGGTTACATCGTTGCCTGTGTGGACGGACGGGGCACCGGTGGACGGGGTGCAGCCTTCGAGAAGTGCACCTACCTCAACCTCGGTGTGCGTGAAGCCCACGACCAGGTGGAAGCCGCTATCTACTTGGGCCTGCAACCCTACGTGGACAAGGAACGCATCGGCATCTGGGGCTGGAGCTTCGGCGGCTATATGACGCTGATGAGCATGAGCGAGGGAACCCCGGTGTTCAAGGCCGGCGTGGCCGTGGCTGCCGTGACTGATTGGAACTATTATGACACCATCTACGGTGAACGCTTCATGCGCACCCCGCAGGAGAATGCCGACGGCTATCAGGCCTCCTCTGCCTTCACCCGTGCGGAGAAGTTGCATGGCGACCTCTTGCTGGTGCATGGCCTGGCCGATGACAACGTGCACTTCCAGAACTGTGCCGAGTATGCCGAGCACCTCGTGCAATTGGGCAAGCCGTTTGACATGCAAGTGTACACCAACCGCAACCACAGCATCTTCGGTGGCAACACCCGGTTGCACCTGTACACCAAGCTCACGAACTTCTTCAACCTGCACCTGAAATGAGCGAAAGAGTACGCAAGCCCGAGTGGCTCAAAATCAGCATCGCCTCCAACGAACGCTACGCCGAGACCAAGCACATCGTGGAGTCGCACTGCCTGCACACCATCTGTAGCAGCGGACGTTGTCCTAATATGGGCGAATGCTGGGGACGCGGCACGGCCACTTTCATGATTGGTGGAGACGTGTGCACGCGTTGCTGCAAGTTCTGCAATACCCAGACCGGGCGCCCTCTTCCCTTGGACGAAGGCGAGCCGCTCCACGTGGCCGAGTCAGTCCGCCTGATGAAGCTTTCGCACGCTGTCATCACTTCTGTGGACCGTGACGACCTGCCCGACTTGGGAGCCGCCCACTGGGCACGTACCATTGCGGAAATCCGCCGCTTGAATCCGGATACCACCATCGAAGTGCTCATCCCCGACTTCCAAGGGCGGCGCGAATGTGTGCAACAAGTCATTGCCGCGCAGCCCGATATCATTGCTCACAACATGGAGACCGTGCGCCGCATCAGTCCCTTGGTGCGTAGTGCCGCCCGTTACGAGACCAGCCTGGAGGTGTTGAAACAGATTGCCGAGAGTGGCATTACGTGCAAGTCGGGCATCATGGTGGGCTTGGGCGAGACGCCTCAGGAAGTGGAGGAACTGATGGACGACCTGCGTGTCGTCGGTTGCCGGATACTGACCATCGGGCAATACTTGCAGCCTTCGCGCCGCCATTATCCCGTGGCCGAATATGTCACGCCCGCCCAGTTTGCCGCCTATCGGGAGACTGGTTTGCGCAAAGGTTTCGACCAGGTGGAAAGCGGTCCGTTGGTTCGTTCGTCCTACCATGCCGACCGTAGCAAGGTTTTGTTGAAAAAGGCTTGAACATTTCTGCTCCGCACGGTGTTTATCACAGAAAATAAACACCAGAAAATCTTGCGGAAGAAATGGGTCATGTGTGTGTCTTTGTCTTGCTCTTCGTGGGTGTGCTTGTCGGTAGCATTATCCTGCTTCCCCGCTTCTCCAGATGGTATTTCCGCCGTCAGTTCAAGCGGATGACTTTCGTGCCCGTGTTCAACCTTCGGGGCGAAGTCATACGGAAGTATCCTATGCAAGACAGGCGCCTGCGGACAGACGCGCAAAACCTCTACCTCGTTGTGCGCATTGCTGTCACGGCCTACCACATGCTCTATCTGATGACCCGTCCGCCAAGCAGCATCCATGAGGAAGGGAAAGCCGACCTGCCGCTGGAAGGCTATATGATCTTGGGCGAACACATCGGCCAGACGGCGCGGAGAATCTTGCACGAACGCTTGCCACAGCTCTCTCCGGTCGGCCTGCATTACCACTGCATGTACCATTACCGGGATGACATGACCCACCGTCTGGTATGTCTTTGCACGCTGGAGTTGGAGAACGACGATCTTCTGCCCCACGAGGGCAAGCTATGGACGCTGGGCCAGATCCAGCAGAATCTGGGGAAACATTACCTCAGCAAATACTTGGAATACGAATTCGATTCGCTGAAGCACATCATTTGTACAAGAGAAAGATGCATGGAATCTTAGCGAGGTCGGGCAGGTGGCCTTGCCATTCTTTCACCGTCTTGGTCTTGATGAATTCACCTTCGCACGTGATGTTGGCCGCGATGCACAGGCGGGTTTGCGGGCGGCAGTTGCGGAGGATGTCCTCCAGCATCTTGTGGTTGCGATAAGGGGTCTCGATGAAGAGTTGTGTCTGGTGCTCGTTGTAGATGCGCTGTTCCAGTTGCTTGAGCTTCTTGGCACGTTCGTCCGCCTCGATGGGCAGGTAGCCGTGGAAGGCGAAGCTCTGTCCGTTGAATCCCGAAGCCATCACGGAGAGTATGATGGACGACGGTCCCACGAGCGGCACTACCCGCAGGTTCTTGCGTTGGGCAATGGCCACCACGTCTGCTCCAGGGTCGGCCACGGCGGGGCAGCCAGCTTCGGAAATCACGCCCATGGGTTGTCCCTCTTCCAAAGGTTTCAGGTAGCCGGAGATGTCGGCGGGCGATGTGTGCTTGTTCAGAGGATAGAACGTCATGGCATCGATGTCTGCTTCGCGGTCCACCTTCTTCAGGAAGCGGCGCGCCGACCGTACATCTTCCACGATGAAATGGCGGATGCCGGCAATCACCTCTTTGTTGTAGGCAGGCAGTACGGAGTCGATGGGCGTGTCGCCCAACGTGACGGGGAGTAGGTAAAGGGCAGGATTCATGTTTTTTTCTTCTTCTCGTGCGACAATGCGACAGTTGCGACAGTTTTTCCTGTTTGAAAAATAGCGTAGCCAATACTTAGCAGAGTGGGAGACAGGAAAAAAAATCCTCTCCACTGGCTACTAACTACTGGCTACTAAACTATCAATGGCTTATCAAAAACTGGGGAGTCATCATCCGTAAATGATGTTTCCGTTCTCGTCCATATAGTCCTCCAAGCCTTTCTGGTAGGTGTTCATGGCGCGGAGGCTCATGCCCATGCTGGAGAAGCCGCCGTCGTGGTAGAGGTTCTGCATGGTCACCTTGCGCGTCAGGTCGGAGAACATCACAATGCAGTAGTCTGCACATTCGTCGGCCGAGGCGTTGCCCAGCGGAGACATCCGGCTGGCAAAGTCGAACAGTTTGTCCATGTCCTTCACGCCCGAACCGGCTGTGGTCATGGTGGGCGACTGGGAGATGGTGTTGACACGTACGTGGTGCTCGCGGCCATAGATGTAGCCGAAGCTGCGGGCTATGGACTCCAGCAGGGCTTTGGCATCGGCCATGTCGTTATAACCGAAGAAAGTGCGCTGGGCTGCCACATAGCTCAGGGCTACGATGGAGCCGTACTCGGCAATGGCGTTCAGCTTCTTGGCAGACTGTATCATCTTGTGGAAAGAGAGGGCTGAGATGTCCAGCGTCTTTCCCAACATGTCATAGTCCAAATCGTCGTAGGTGCGTTTTTTGCGTACGTTGGGCGACATGCCGATGGAGTGAAGCACGAAGTCCACGGGTCCGCCCAGCACCTCCATCGAACGCTTGAAGACGTTTTCCAAGTCGGGCACGCTCGTAGCGTCGGCAGGGATGACCTCGGCGTTCAGCTTCTCGGACAAGGCGGATACCTGACCCATGCGTACAGCCACCGGAGTGTTGGACAACGTGATGGTGGCACCTTCTTCGACGGCCCGTTCGGCCACCTTCCAAGCGATGGATTGCTCGTTCAGGGCACCGAAGATGATGCCTTTCTTTCCTTTCAACAAATTGTAACTCATAGTCGTATTAACTTAAATTGAGGGTGCAAAGATAGGAAAACTCGCCCACATACGGATAGATTTCGGAGGAATAATGCAAGCTGTTGGAAATGAAAGGTGATCTGCGGTTGTATTCCATATCCGTCATTGGGGCATATTTGCCATTTTTTGAGGGGTTAAGAAAATAAATCGCTACCTATCCGTTGCCTTTTTCGGGTTGGTAAACCGCACGAAACGGGCTTCTGATTCCTCTGCCATATCACCGTAAAGAACGCTGTTCCTGCCTGTTTTGCGTTGGCGAAGATAGCCATTTTTTCGCAAAGCAGAAAAAATACGGTCGGTTCTTCTGCGCATGGAACTTGTTTCCATATTCTGCCATATTCGTCATGCCTTTCATTTGGCCTTTATCCGGTAATTTTGCAACGAAAGGAAAAGGTTATGAATCAGACGAATGTAAAGGTTTCGTTCTACCTGAAAAAGAGCGAGAAGGATGCCGACGGAAACTGCCCTGTAATGGCGAAGTTGAACATAGGGAAATACTCGGAGTCGGCTTTCAGCATGAAACTAAGGGTGCCGCAGAAGATGTGGGCGTCAGGTCGGGCTACGGGTAAGAGTGTTGCGGCAAAGGAAATCAACAACCGACTGGATGAGATACGGGCAAGAGCGCTTGGTATTTATACTGAGTTGTCAGCTGTGAGAGACGGGGTAAGTGCGGAGGAGGTGAAGCACAGGCTTCTCGGCATGGCTTCCGAACAAGAGACGCTGCTTGGGTATTTCAGAAAATTCATCGGCAATTTCGAGAAACGGGTGGGCATTAACCGAGCTGCAAAAAGCCTCGGAGGGTACAGGAACGCATATGACCATGTGGAGAGATTCATCCGCTCTCAGTACAAGGTGTCGGATGTCCCGTTTACGACGCTGGACCTTTCATTCATTGAAAAGTACGACCTGCACCTCCGTACCGAATGCCGTCTTGCGCCAGGAACTGTCATTAACCTTACCATACGGTTGAAGACCGTAGTCGGCGAGGCCATTGCCGACGGCATCATCACTTCCTATCCGTTCTTCGGCTATGAACCGGTACATCCGAAACAGGAGCAGAAATATCTCACGGACGAGGAACTTCACAGGATTATGTCCACACCGCTTCACAATCCATCCCTGTATCTTGTGAGAGACATGTTCTTATTCTCCTGCTACACCGGTATTCCATACGGAGACATGAGGCTACTGACGGCAGCCAATCTCTCAAAGACCTCGGACGGGACATGGCGGATAAAGGGTGTCAGGGAAAAGACAGGGATGGAGTTCGAGATACCATTGCTGGAGCTGCCGTTGCGGATTATCCGGAAATACCGCGATACTGCACCTGAAGGCAGACTGTTGCCGATGTACGCCAACAGTACGATGAACCTGTATCTTAAACGCATAGCGCATATCTGCGGGATAAACCGCAAGCTCGTCTTCCATTCAGGACGCCACACCTACGCCACGGAAATCACCCTGTCTCACGGGATTCCGCTTGAGACGGTAAGCAGAATGCTCGGCCACAGCCGGATAGAGACCACGCAGATTTATGCCAAAGTAACGGATGACAAGATAGATTCGGACACGAATTCATTGAATGAAAGAATAGCGGAACATTTCTCAGTAGTAATATGATAATCTCATAATGAATCTATGAAAATGAAAAAGAATACAGACAATAATAAAAAACACCGCAGCACTTTCGCGGTACTGTTCTATATCAACCGTACAAAGGTGCGTAAAGACGGGATGTGCCAATTGTTGTGCAAGGTAAGTATTGATGCCGAATGGGAACAGATCGGCACGAAAGTATCGGTCAATCCGGCTGTCTGGAACCCGGAAAAAGGACGTGCCGACGGCCGTAGCGCGAACGCCGTAACCGTGAACCGGGCCATAGACGACCTTACGGCTGAAATAGAGGGACATTACAGACGGATAAAGGACAGTCTTGGTTTTATCACAGCGGAGCTGATAAAGAATGCCGTGAAAGGCATAGGACAGAAACCGCTTACCCTGCTTGCCCTTTTTCGGGAACACAACGAGGAATACAAGAAACGGATAGGTGTTGACCGTATCAAGGAGACCTATGATTCCTATATGCGGTCGTACAAGCACCTGTCCGCCTTCGTGCACGAGAAAAAAGGCGTGGAGGATGTTACGCTGCGCAGCCTCGACCGTGTGTTCTATGATGACTTCGAGGTGTTTTTGCGCACGGACTGCAACATGAGTCCCAAGACGGTACATGAGCATCTTTACCGTTTGAAAAAAATGACCATGCGGGCCGTAAGCCAGGGAACGCTCCGCCGGGATCCCTATTGCCGTCTGCACCCGGAACTGCCGCGTCGCAAAAGCCGCCATATGAGACTGGAGAATCTGAAGAGGCTGATGGAAACCCCGGTGGAGAAACCGCAGCTTCAGTTTGTCAGGGACATGTTCCTCTTTTCCACTTTTACGGGGTTGGCCTATGCCGACTTGAAGAGACTGAGGACGGACGACATCACGCAGGCAGAGGACGGCACATGGTGGATACACATCCGCAGACAGAAGACGGATACCCTGTCCTCCGTCCGGCTGCTGGATATCCCATTGAGAATTATTGAGAAATACAGGAACAAAAGACAGGGAGACAGGGTATTCAATCTCTACTGCCGTGGATATTTTATCATGTTGGTCCGGGAACTGGGAAAAGAATACGGTTTCCCGCTGACTTTCCATCAGGCAAGACATAATTTCGGTACCCATATCACGCTCTCATTGGGCGTCCCTATCGAGACGGTTGCCCGGATGATGGGGCATATGCGCATCGAGACCACACAGCTTTATGCGAAAGTTACTGACAAGAAGGTTGAGGAGGACATGAAAAAGCTGAAGGACTCTCCCGTCAACCGTGGGACTTTCCTTTATGAGGAGGAACTTGATGGGAAAAAACGACGGCAACAGCACCGTATAGGATGAACGGCAAAAATGGAGAAATGGCATTACATGCTGTTTCTCCATTTTCTCATTTTACACCCACTTTTGTTCTTCCCGGCACCTCTTATAGGCATCCTCCAGAAGTTTCTGTATGTCGGATTCCTTATAGAGCACTTTTCCTTGAAGCAGGTAATAGGGAATGACGCCGAACGTGCGGTATTCCTGCAAGGTGCGCCGGCTTATCCTGAGTATGCCGGACAGCTCCTCGTCCGTCAGGAAGCGTTCTCCTTTGAACACCGGCTTGGGGGCCTTTTCCATATCGGACAGCATTCTTTCCAGATTTTCAAGTCCCTGGAAAAGGACTTCGACGTGAGGGTCTTTCCTCTCTATGAAATGGTAACTCATGGCTTTCTTTTTAAAGAGTGATAATTCGATTCCAACAGATTATGCACGTCTTCAGGCTTGTAGAACATCTTGTGCTTGATGCGCGTGAAAGGCAGCAGTCCCTTGTCGCGGTAAACCTGCAATGTCTTCTTCGATATGTGGAGCACGTCGCAGACATCCTGGTTGTCCATCCAATTCTTCAAGCCTGTATCCTTCTGTGAGCGGCACAGCCGCGCCATCCGTCCTTCAAGTTCGCAGAAACGTGTCCGAAACTCGTCAAAGGTCTTTTTGTCTATACATATTATTTCCATACATTTTGTCTGATTAAGATTGAATACTCAATTCCTTTTTGATTCTTGCAGGCAGCGCCTTTCCTTTCCGGTTCAGGAACTCCTGCACCTCGGAAGCCTTGTAATAAGTACGCCCGTCAATCATGTAGTAGGTCACGAGCTTCTTCTGGCGGTAACGCGCGAGGGTGCGCTTGGTCACGCCGAGCAACTCGCACATGTCCTGGTTGTCGAGTAGTTTGTCGCCTTCAAGGGCGGCCGTCTGCCGGTTCATGCGGCTCAGCCTGTCCTCAATCCTGTCGAAGCGTTCCATAATCTGGTGGAGCATCATCTGGAATGTTTCCCGGTCTATCTGTATCATACTGAATTCTGTTTTTAGTGCGTGAATACTTCGTTTACCGCACTGTTGCGCAACAGGCTTCGGTATAATAAAGGCCAAATCATAGACCAACGCGGCAGTTTATCCTTCCATAAGCAGATAAAATACTGAAAACCATAGAAATAAAAAATCAGCCTCCATTTCGGAAGGCTGACGGGCATATTGCAAATGCAATCTTTTGCAATGGTCTATTGCAATATCCTGCAATAATTCAGGCGGCACACGCCGTTCCGGAAAGTCTTGGACTTGACAAGCCGCCAGTTGCCCGACGGGAGGTGGGCGGAAACGGATAAAGGGGAAGCGCAGACCGTAGGGATAAGAAAGATTACAAGTTCGTCAATGAGGTTGTAAAGTGACAGTCCTCTCAAGAGTCCCACACTCTCCTTATCGCATATTTCCGCATGGAATACGGTGGAAGGTACGGAAGTATCTTTCTCGCAAATAAGGTCAACCAGCGGATAGCCGGGGAACAAGTGCCTGGTGGAATGTTCCTGCCAGTACGGGAAGCCCATCCTGTCCGATTTTACCCATTCCATCAACGGTTCGCCTTCTGACGGGATGTTCCCGTCCAATGTCATTGCTATCACTGCCTGTAACTTTGCCATACTTCTACCCTTAAATGAGAATAGCGTGAAATCCACGCATTATCAGGTAGAGGCTCTGGCAAGCCCAAAAACAGATCTGCATGGACTCACGCTATAGGGTATAGCATAAGCCTCACGCAAAAGCCTCTGTTTTTGAAATTTTGCCAGATT
>JAHLFO010000017.1 GCA_018883785.1 Candidatus Bacteroides intestinipullorum | reverse complement strand
GGCCTCCTGTTCGGCTGGAACTACCAGGAGACCAGCGTGTATGTCTGCATCTACGCTTTCCCATTCCTTATGTTAGTGCCGTTTGTGCTGACTTCGGCACGGGCGTTCTACATCTTCCTGCGGGGACAACGGAAAACATTGACCACTATTCTGTTGCTGCTCGTGGTAGCGGCTACGGGATGTGCTTTCGCGGGATCACTCTGCTATTTCCACAAATTCAACATCGACGGATCGGTGTACGACCAATACAGGTATTGCATGAATTGGCTTTATGAGACCGCCGCACATCTGCATACAAGCTACGAGATGCTGAATATATGGATATACGTCTTCGGTCCGTTGCTTTCTTTCATTTTCCTGGGACTGGTGAATATGGGGCTGACGCGGTTGAAGAAATAGACTATAACCCGGTAAGAAGCCTCGAGCCGGGAATGACTTTGCAGGAAGGTGTATCGTAATGGGATATTGGCACGCAGATAACACAGATTAAACAGATTATCGCAGATTTATTTAGTTGTCTATCAATACTAAATAATTTGTGGTCATCGGTTGTATCTGTGTCATCTGTGTGCAATTTGATATTTTGATGCATCCTCCGCTTTACCCCCTGACACTGAAATTATTGACCTCCCACCACACTGAAATTGAAAATAAACCCTTAAATTTGCAGCGTTTATAGCAACTAACTCAGTATTCAATCACTATTACAGGAAACCAACATGGAATATAATTTCAGGGAAATTGAAAAGAAATGGCAGAAACGGTGGGTGGACAACCAGACTTACCGCGTGAAGGAAGATGAAAGCAAACCGAAATATTACGTCCTCAACATGTTCCCATACCCCAGCGGGGCGGGACTGCACGTGGGACACCCGCTGGGCTATATCGCCTCGGACATCTATGCGCGCTACAAACGACTGCAAGGCTTCAACGTGCTGAATCCCATGGGGTATGACGCCTACGGACTGCCCGCCGAGCAATATGCCATCCAGACCGGACAACACCCTGCAATTACAACCGTCAACAATATCAACCGCTACCGCGAACAGCTGGACAAGATTGGCTTCTCCTTCGACTGGAGCCGAGAGATACGCACGTGCGACCCGCAGTATTACCACTGGACGCAATGGGCTTTCCAGAAGATGTTCAACAGCTACTATGACAACGACCGCCAGCAGGCACGCCCCATCGAAGAACTGGTACAAAAGTTCGCGGAGACGGGCACAAAAGGGCTCAATGCCGCCTGCTCCGAAGAACTTTGCCTGACGGCCGAGGAATGGAAGGCAAAGAGCGAGAAGGAACAGCAGGAAATTCTGATGAACTACCGCATCGCTTACCTGGGCGAGACGATGGTCAACTGGTGCCCGCAGCTGGGCACGGTGTTGGCCAATGACGAAGTAGTAGACGGCGTGAGCGAGCGCGGCGGCTATCCCGTGGTGCAGAAGAAGATGCGCCAATGGTGCCTGCGCGTATCGGCCTACGCCCAGCGCCTGCTGGACGGGCTGGACACCATCCAATGGACGGATTCCTTGAAAGAGACGCAACGTAACTGGATTGGCCGCTCGGAGGGTGCGGAGGTGCAATTCAAGGTGAAGGACAGCGACTTGGAGTTCACCATCTTCACCACCCGCGCCGACACGATGTTTGGTGTCACCTTCATGGTGCTGGCACCGGAAAGCGAGTTGGTACCCCAAGTGACCACGCCTGGACAGCAGGACGAAGTGGAAGCCTACCTCGACCGCACAAAGAAACGCACGGAGCGCGAGCGCATCAGCGACCGGAGCGTGACGGGCGTCTTCACCGGTTCGTATGCCGTCAATCCCTTCACGGGCGAGGCCGTACCCATCTGGGTGAGTGACTATGTACTGGCCGGATACGGCACCGGCGCCATCATGGCCGTGCCTGCGCACGATAGCCGCGACTATGCCTTTGCCAAACATTTCGGCCTGCCCATCGTCCCGCTGGTGGAAGGATGCGACGTGAGCGAAGAGAGCTTCGACGCCAAGGAAGGCATCGTATGCAATTCGCCCAAATCCGGTGCCACTCCCTATTGCGACTTGAATCTGAACGGACTGACCATCAAAGAAGCCATCGCCACGACCAAGAAATACGTCAAGGAACATAACTTGGGCCGCGTGAAGGTAAACTATCGCCTGCGCGACGCCATCTTCTCGCGCCAACGCTATTGGGGCGAGCCGTTCCCCGTGTACTACAAAGACGGCATGCCCTACATGATTCCTGAAAGCTGCCTCCCGCTGGAGTTGCCCGAGGTGAAGAAATTCCTCCCCACAGAGACGGGCGAACCTCCCTTGGGACATGCCACCAAGTGGGCATGGGACACGGTAAACCACTGCGTGGTGGAAAACGAAAAGATTGACAACCAGACCATCTTTCCCCTCGAACTGAACACGATGCCGGGCTTCGCCGGCTCCAGCGCCTACTACCTGCGCTACATGGACCCGCACAACGACCAGGTGCTGGTAGACAAGAAGGTAGATGAATACTGGCGCAACGTGGACCTCTACGTGGGAGGCACGGAACACGCCACGGGACACCTCATCTACTCGCGCTTCTGGAACAAGTTCCTGCACGACCTGGGCATCTCGGTAGTAGAAGAACCTTTCCAAAAACTGGTGAACCAAGGCATGATTCAAGGCCGAAGCAACTTCGTTTACCGCATCAAGGACACCAACACCTTCGTATCGCTGGGACTGAAAGACCAGTATGACACTACCCCACTCCATGTGGACGTGAACATCGTGCAGAACGACGTGTTGGATCTCGAAGCTTTCAAAGCCTGGCGTCCGGAATACAACACGGCCGAGTTCATCCTGGAAGACGGCAAATACATCTGCGGATGGGCGGTGGAAAAGATGTCGAAATCCATGTACAACGTGGTGAATCCCGATAGGATTGTGGAAAAATACGGTGCCGACACGCTCCGCATGTATGAGATGTTCCTCGGCCCCGTGGAGCAATCCAAGCCTTGGGACACGAACGGCATTGATGGCGTGCACCGCTTCCTGAAGAAATTCTGGTCGCTCTACTATGACCGCACGGGCAATTGGCAGGTGACGGACGAGAAGGCCACGCCGGAAGAACTGAAATCCCTGCACAAGCTTATCAAGAAGGTGACAGGTGACATCGAAGCCTTCTCCTACAATACCTCCGTTAGCGCCTTCATGATTTGCGTCAACGAACTGGCTTCCTTGAAGTGCGCCAAGCGCGAGGTGCTCACCCCGCTGGTCATCATCCTGGCGCCTTTCGCCCCACACATCTGCGAGGAGTTATGGGAAACGCTAGGTCAGGAAGGTTCCGTATGCGACGCCCAATGGCCGGCATGGAACGAAGAATACTTGGTGGAAAACACAGTGAACTACACCGTATCCTTCAACGGCAAGGCACGCTTCAACCAGGCCTTCCCCGCCGACGCGACCTCCGACGACATCCAGGCATCCGTCCTGGCCGACGAACGCTCTGCCAAGTGGATGGAAGGCAAGCAGGTGGTCAAGGTTATCGTCGTGCCGAAGAAGATCATCAACATTGTAGTCAAATAAAGGTATGCATCTCAAGAAACCAACAAAAGCCGAAATCTTGCGCGAGAGCCGGGACTATCTGATGATAGCCCTGGGCCTCTTCAGCTACGCACTGGCGTGGGCCGTGTTCATGATTCCCTACCAGATCACCACAGGCGGCACAACGGGTATCGGAGCCATCATCTACTACTCGACAGGCTTTCCCATCCAGTACACGTACTTCCTCATCAACGCCGTATTGATGACCTTGGCCATCAAGGTGCTGGGACCCAAGTTCAGCATCAAGACCACGTTTGCCATCATTGTGCTGACCTTGATGCTGGAGTTTACCCAATGGCTGGTGAAGAATCCGGACGGCACCTTCCCGCAACTGTTGGGACCGGGACAGGACACGATGGCCTGCCTCATCGGTTCGGTGATGTGCGGTGCCGGACTGGGCATTGCCTTCAACTGCGGTGGCAGCACAGGAGGCACGGATATCATTGCCGCGGTGGTACACAAATACAAGGACGTGGCGCTGGGCCGGATGGTGATGCTGGTGGACTGCCTCATCATCAGTTCCTGCTACTTCGTGTTCCACGACTGGAGGCGTGTGATCTTCGGCTTTGTGACGCTGTTTGTCATGGGCTTCGTGATAGACTATATCGTCAACAGTGCCCGCCAATCCGTGCAGTTCCTGATCTTCAGCAACAAGTATGAGGAGATAGCCGACCGCATCACCCGCGAGACGCATCGCGGCGTGACGGTACTGGACGGCACGGGATGGTATAGCAAGAACGGGGTCAAAGTGCTGGTAGTGCTGGCCTACAAACGCCAGTCGCACGAAATCTTCCAACTGGTGAAAGACGTAGACCCCAATGCATTCGTCTCGCAAAGCTCGGTCATCGGCGTCTACGGCGAAGGTTTCGACCGGCTGAAGGCCAAATGATGCAACGCAACAAGCTCCTTAAGCAAAATACCTGGCAGACACATTCAACGGAAATGAAAATAGAAGCAGAAAGTTATGAAGAAGTTTGTATTTGCCACTAACAATGCCCACAAGCTGGAGGAAGTGAAAGCCATCGTCGGCGAAAAGATAGAAATCCTCAGCTTGAAGGACATCGGCTGTAAGGCCGACATCCCCGAGACGGCGGACACGCTGGAGGGGAACGCCTTGCTCAAGGCAAGGTTCATCTACGAAACGTATCACCAGGATTGCTTTGCCGACGATACCGGCTTGGAGGTAGAAGCCCTGAACGGTGCGCCGGGAGTCTATTCGGCACGTTATGCGGGCGATGCACACAATGCGGAGGCCAATATGCGCAAGTTGCTCCAGGACTTGGAAGGGGTGGAAAACCGCCGTGCCCGTTTCCGCACGGTCTTTGCCCTCATCCTGAACGGCAAGGAACATCTCTTCGAAGGCATCGTCAACGGCCAAATCATCAAGACGCGCCGTGGTACGTCGGGCTTCGGCTATGATCCCATCTTTGTCCCCGACGGCTACACGCAGACTTTTGCTGAAATGGGCGACGCGTTGAAGAACAAAATCAGCCACCGGGCCGTAGGAGCGCAGAAGCTGTGCAAGTTCCTGAACACGTTATGAGAATTTCATCACAAAAATAGGAAAAGAGGGTTGCCGAAATGCACACCCTCTTTTTCTATATCCAATGATTTATAATCCCAGCCGCGCCGAAATCTCCAGCATCTTTTCAATCGGCTTCACGGCCCGTGCGGCAATCTCAGGATCAACGGTAATCTCCGGCGTCTCGTCACGCAGGCAGTCGCGCAACTTTTCCAGCGTGTTCAGACGCATATAGTTGCATTCGTTGTAGGCACAGGTGCTGTCGGCAGGCGGAGCGGGGATGAAGGTGGTCTGCGGACACTGGCGGCGCATCTCGTGCAGGATACCCGACTCCGTGGCCACGATATAGGTGTTCTCGGGATGCTTCACGGCGTATTTCAGCAAAGCGGCAGTAGAACCTACCACATCGGCCAACTTCAGCACAGCGCCCTTGCATTCCGGATGGGCGAGGAGCAAGGCTCCGGGATGCTCGCGCTTGATATCCACAATCTTTTCCACCGAGAATTGCTCGTGTACATGGCATGCGCCGTCCCATAACAACATATTCCGTCCGGTCACGCTGTTGATATAACTCCCCAGGTTCCTGTCCGGGCCAAAAATGATTTTCTTATCTTTGGAAAAGCTTTCCACGATCTGCCGCGCATTGGTGGAGGTGACCACTACGTCGGTCAGAGCCTTGACAGCTGCCGTGGTGTTGACGTAGGAGATGACCGTATAGTCCGGGTGCTCCTTGACAAACTGTGCAAAGCGGTCGGCGGGACAACTGTCTGCCAGTGAACAGCCTGCGGCCATGTCAGGCACCAGCACTTTCTTCTGCGGGCAAAGCACTTTTGCCGTCTCGCCCATGAAGTGGACGCCGCACATCACGATAATGTCTGCTTCCGTTCGTGCGGCCCATTGGGCGAGGGCCAGGCTGTCGCCCACAAAGTCGGCCACGTCCTGCACTTCTCCGCGCTGGTAGTAGTGTCCCAGGATCACGGCGTTCTTCTCTCGTTTCAGTCTTTCGATTTCTTCCTTGATGTTAGCCATAACACATTATATTTATATCTCTTCTTTCTTTTAATAGAAAAACTCATGTTGATGATGATAGGCGGTTAATAGTGTGGATAATTTATGGACCCGTTTCTTGCACAAGAAGTTATTGTTGTCGTGCCTGGAGTTATCCAAGGGTTGTCAACACCGGGCGAGAGCCATAACGTCTTGATACAGATGTCGGTTGTCCGTCATATCCGCACAAAATCAACATCCTGTCGATAAACCGCAAAGTTAATAACTTTCGGGTTATGAACGATGCATATCAGGCTGAAAAATCGGTTTATTATCGGCTTGCATTTCGGAGCTAACTTTTTTGGCGAGTTCATTCCTCCCGTTGTATAGCAAGAGTTATGAGGATTGCAAGCGGAATTTATGAAAATCTTTCCCTCGGCTATTGACAGGTTTTCCACCGATATTCACCGGGATGTGAACAGAAAGGCGTATCTTTGCACACCCATCCTACAAAACTATGCGCAAACTGAAGATTACAGAGATGAACCGCCTCAGTGCGGAGGAATTCAAGACGGTGGAAAAGCTGCCGCTGGTCGTGGTGCTGGACAATGTGCGTTCGTTGCACAACATTGGCTCGGTGTTTCGCACGTCGGATGCCTTCCGCGTGGAGTGCATTTACCTCTGCGGCATCACGGCCACGCCTCCCCATCCCGAGATGCACAAGACGGCGTTGGGCGCGGAATTCACCGTGGATTGGAAGTATGTTAATAACGTGGTTGAAACTGTTGATAACCTCCGGGAAAACGGGTATACGGTCTTTGCCGTGGAGCAGGCCGAGGGCAGCACGATGCTTCAGGACCTGGTGTTGGAGCGGGGACGCCGTTATGCCGTGGTACTGGGCAATGAAGTGAAAGGCGTGCAACAAGAAGCCATAGACCATTGTGATGGTTGCATCGAGATTCCTCAATACGGCACGAAGCATTCGCTCAATGTGTCGGTGACGGCAGGCATTGTCATCTGGGACTTGTTCAAGAAACTTACTTTCTGATTTTCCTCTCTTTTTTCGGGCACGGACGGAGGCTCTTGCGCCCGTGCTTACCTGCTCTTGCGCCCGTGCTTGCAAGAGCCTCCGCCCGTATGCGGGGATATCCCTAACTGGACAACTAAAAATCTGGTTGATAATCAGCCGGTTATTTTTTCGCCTTTCAGGCATTTCAACCAGCTGTTGATAACGCTTTCAACTATCGGTTGACTAACTTTTTCTTAACTGATTATTAACCATTGGGGGATAACTTATCAACAGGGATAATCTTTTGCTAATAAAGCAGATAGATGGATAAATGAGTAAGTTATGAGTATCATTCTCCACAATTAGACTTTGGTTGATAACTATATTCATAACAAGGAGGGATAGACAGGAAAATAAACGCAATTTACGGCTCGTAAATTTGGCTGAAAGATTGTAACTTTGCCGTATCAATCCGAATAGCTTATGCAGACACAACAGCAATCCTTGAACGTAGAGTATGCCAAGCGTATCTTGCAGGAGACACGCGCTTGGCTTTTTGATAATCATGATTTGTTTGTTCATATTGAAAGAATGACTCCCGATGAGTACAAGAATGGGGGTGAAAATCTCTCCATTCGGTATAGTTTCGCGGAAAGCCCGTTTGGGAGGATCTTTGTGGCCTCCACCGCCAAAGGCATCTGCTGCCTGGAGTTCGCCGATGCTCCTGCGGATAGCCTTGCCCGCTTGGAGCGAAAGTTCCCTAAGGCCAGATTTGCCCAAGACGTGGACGAACGGCAACAGGATGCCCTCTCCATCTTCACCCGGGACTGGAGCGAACCCAAGGCAATAAAGCTGCACCTGAAGGGGACGGATTTCCAGCTACAGGTGTGGGAAGCCTTGCTTAAAATCCCAATGGGCGGGCTGGTCACTTATGGTGACATCGCTGCCGTGATCCATCATCCCAAGGCTTGCCGTGCGGTGGGGACGGCAGTGGGGGACAATCCTGTGGCCTTCCTGATACCTTGCCATCGCGTCATCCGCTCTACGGGCAAGTGGGGCAATTACCGTTGGGGCGAGGTGCGCAAGACGGCTCTCATCAGTTGGGAAGCCGCAAAGCGGGAGCAAGAGAAATAGATGGCGGCTTTTTGCGTCAGTTTGGAAGACTTTTCGTATATTTGCCGCATAAATATAAGTTATATGCGTAAGACTATTTTTTCTTGGGTAAACATCTTTGTCGGTTGCACCATCATGGCAGCGGGATTCGTGTTCTTCATCAATCCCTATAATCTGGTGCCCGGTGGCGTATATGGTGCCAGCATCGTGTTGCACAACCTGTTCCCGTCCATTCAGGTGGGTACGTTCGGTTATATGTTCGACATTCCGTTGCTCATTCTGTCTGTGATATTGTTGGGTGCCAAGTTGGGCGGGCGCACCATCGCCGCGGCTTTGACCACGCCGCTCATCATGAACGTCATTTCAGCCTTGTCCTATCCTTCGGAAGAGGCCCTGCATGCGCTGGATCCCTCGCAATTGCTGGGTGGTGCGTTCGATATGACCGACCATCTGATGCTGACCACCATCATCGGTGCGGCAGTCATCGGCATAGGGCAAGGCATCGTGGTGCGCAATCAGGCCACTACGGGCGGCACGGACATTGTGGCGATGATTCTTCAGAAGTATGCGCATATCCGCTTCTCCAATGCCATATTGCTGGTGGATGGCATTGTGGTATGCTTTGGCTTGGTGGTCATCGGTTTTGGTGTGGGTAGCGCGGAGGATATTAACCAGCCTTCTTGGCATTTGTCGTTCTATTCGCTTATTGCCATCTTTGTCTGCTCGCGCGTCTTGGCACGTGTCATCAATGGCGAGAAAAATGACAAGCTTATCTTCGTCATCAGCAACAAGAAATTGCTGGACTTGCACCAGTATATCATCAAGGACATGGATCGCACGGCTACTTGCATCAAGAGCAGCGGACTCTATACGAAGGAAGACAAAGAGATGCTGTTTCTTGTGGTAAGCTACAAGGAAGTGGCCGGCCTGAAGATGAAAATCAAGGAGGCCGATCCCAATGCCTTTGTGGTGGTGACCGATGCCTACGACACCTTTGGCGAGGGCTGGAAGGAATTGCCTTCGAAGAACGAAGTGCAACCAGAGTGATTTCATAACTGTCCGTTCTCCACCATTTGCACCACCCGTTCCGTCATGGCATCTTCCCCTTCCGGGTCATATTCTTTCTTCAGGCTGGCACCGAAGAGAGCGGCAAAAGCTTGGTAGAAACCCGCGCGGAAAGGTCCAAGGAAAGCCTTCACCAGTTCGTAACCGGTGGAGTTGGTCTGGCGGTCCACCAGCTTGATGAGCAGCTTGCCTTGCGAGAAAGTCAGCTTCTTCATGCGGGGCGTGTATTGTTCCTTGATACTCTTTTCCACGGCTTTCAGGTGGCGTTGGCGGGCCTTGTCGTCGGGCAGGGTCATCAGGTATTCGTAGGTCTCAATGATGGCGCGTTGCACTTCGTTGGCGATAGGCAACACCTTCTTGACGTCGCGCACCAGCTTGTCATAGCGTCGTGCCTGGCGGTTGTTCTTGAATTGCAGCGGCTTGTAGATATAGACGGCCGGCAGGGCGACGTAGGGAATAGTGTCGCCTTCGTACACGCACAAGCGGGTCACGTAGGACTGCTGGGGCGAAGCCGTTTCTTGTTGTTGGGCGAAGCCTTCCAGTCCTATCATGAGGAGGAGCAGGGATACTATGATTCGGATACATACTTGCATGACGGGACAAATGTACGGCATTTCGAGGAATAATCCCGTAAGACTTTTCTTTATTTTAGATTCCCTATATATAGTTAGCCCATTGTGGGGAGTATGTCCGGTAGAAATCCCGACAAGTGGGTATTTCGGCTTAGCTCGGAAAGTCCTTACTTTGCCATCAGCAATTTATTAAGATGATTACAATGAAAAAGATTGGTATTTTTTATGGTTCCAGCACTGGAACATGTGAGGATTTGGCTAACCGGATAGCCGACAAATTGGGAGTGTCCGCGCAGGATGTGCATAGTGCCGACAAACTGACGGAGGCCATGGTGAAGGAATATGACGTGTTGCTGCTGGGTAGTTCCACGTGGGGCGACGGAGACATGCAAGACGATTGGTATGACGGCGTGAAGGTGCTGAAGGCAGCCGATTTGTCCGGCAAGCTGGTGGCTTTGTTCGGTTGCGGTGATTCCGAGTCCTATTGCGATACATTCTGTGATGCCATCGGCGTGCTTTACGAGGATTTGCAGGGCACGGGTTGCACCTTCATCGGCAACCGGGTAAGCACGGATGGATATGCTTACTCTTCCTCCATCGCGGTGGTGGACGGCTGCTTCGTGGGCTTGGCCTTGGACGAAGTGAACGAAAGCGACAAGACCGACGAGCGCATTGACGCTTGGGTGACTGAGCTCCAAAAGAGCCTTTGATTCTTTACCTTTATAATTGAGAACGATGGACAAGCTACAGCCCGATATCCAGACTGCCGAACTGAAAGTCTTCCTGAACCATGTCTATGAGTTTCAGAAAGGAGTGCGCCAGATGGTGCTCTATACGGTAAACCGCAAGTATGAGGCTTTTGCCGTTTCCCGGTTGGAGAAGCAACACATTGATTACCTCATCCAGCCCATAGACGGGAAGAAGATCAACCTGTTCTTTGGCAAGCCGGAGTGCATCCATGCCATCCGCTGCATGGTGACGCGCCCGCTGAACCAGTTGACGCCTGAAGAGGATTTCATTCTAGGCACGATGCTGGGCTATGACATTTGCGCCCAATGCAAGCGCTATTGCCAGCGTAAGGAGCGGGCGGAAAAGGCATCTTAACCGGTCGTTCTGCTTTATCACAGGCGCGGATTCTTGGATGTTTGTCGGGAATCCGCGCCTCGTTTCATGTTTCATTATAGTTTCCAGCCGGAACTACTTTCCTGTATGTCCCATAGATGCGCATAGAGCCCTTTCTTCCGGATAAGTTCATCGTGTGTTCCTTCTTCCTGTATCTGTCCGTTGTCCAGGACGATGATCCGGCTCGCATTCTTGATGGTCTTGAGCCGGTGCGCAATGGCTATGACGGTGCGGCCTTTGACGAGCGTGTCGATAGCTTTCTGCACTTCCACTTCATTTTCGGGGTCAAGGGAGGCAGTCGCTTCGTCCAGCAGGATGATAGGCGCGTCCTTCAGGATGGCGCGGGCAATGGATATGCGCTGCTTCTCCCCGCCCGACAGGGTGCAGCCTCCTTCGCCCACCATCGTGTCATAGCCTTTGGGCAGCCGCATGATGAAGTCGTGGCAGCAGGCTTTCCGGGCCGCGGCGATGATTTCCTCTTCCGTCGCATCGGTTTTGCCGAAACGGATGTTGTTGCGCAGGGTGTCCTGAAACAGGTAAACATCCTGGAACACCATAGAGATACGGCTTATCAGGCTTTCGGGATTTATCTTGTCCATCGGAACTTCATTGAAGAGGATGCGTCCTTTCTGTGGGTCGTAGAAGCGGGCACAGAGTTTTATCAGCGTACTTTTCCCGCTGCCGGAAGGGCCGACAAGAGCCGTCAACGAGTTCTTGGGCAATGTCACATTTATATCATGCAACACTTCCTTGTCCTGATAGGCGAACGATACGTGTTCAAACCGGATGTCGCCTGCCGCCGGGGATTGCCGTTCCCCTTTCATTTCCGGCTCGTCCATCAGCGAGAGGATGCGTCCTCCGGCAATGGAAAAGTAGCGGAACTCGGTGAAATTGGTCAGGGCGGAAGTCAGCGGGTCGAACACACGGGAGCCGACCACGAGGAACAGCACGAAGACAAGCAGCGAAAGTTCCCCTCCCAACAAGAGGTATGTACCGCACAGGACCATCAACGTCAGCCCGGCACGAACCAACGTGATGCTCAGCAGGACGAAGGGACCCAACAGGGCTTCCTGACGGATGCAGGCACGGCGCAGCCGGGCAAAGGCTTCGCGCAACCGGACGAAACGGTCGCCCAGCAGGTTGTAGGCTTTCATCACCCGGATGCCTTGCAGGTATTCTTCCAGCCGGTTTCCGGCATCTATTTTGGCCTGAATCTGCGTGCCGCTCAGTTTTCTTTGTACGCCTGTGCTGGCCCACAATACGAGCATGGCAAGCGGAAGCGCGGCAAACATGCTGACTGCCATCCTCCAGTCTATCCAGACCAGCGAAGCAAAAGCCAGTACGGGCATGACCACGGCACCCATCAGC
>JAHLFO010000159.1 GCA_018883785.1 Candidatus Bacteroides intestinipullorum | reverse complement strand
CCTACGGCATAAAATTCGCCTGCCCCCTGTGGCGTGTGTTTGCCACAGGAAGCAGGCGGAATGTGCGGGGATAACGGGGGCAAGCGTCAGTCCATCGTTACCAGTCCATCGTTACATTGCCGCTGCCCCCTCTTCGCCCGGTTGCCAGTTGCCTTCGCCGGAAAAGGCCCGCTCATCCGAAGGAGCCATCGTTACCTTCTTCCGTCTCGTCGTCGGGCGACTCCACCTTGTCGGGGTTGGCGCCCATCGACTCTACGTCCACCCAGAAGACTTCGTTGCCCACCAGGTTGCGCGTCACGGCGCCGTTCTGCTGCACGTTGCGTTCCGGCAGGAAGCGCACGCGGGTGGCGGTGATGCACTCGGCGGTCACCTCTTCGGGGGTGTCCTTGCCGTTGCCGTTTGCCACGCAGCCGTAGTAGAAGGAGCCAAGCCCCTCGATGTGCACCGTGCGGCCCGTGTTCATCAGGCTGCCCAGCACCTTGCCCAGGGCGGTCATCACGGCCTTGGTGTCGGCCTCGCTGGCGGTGGACATCTCGGCGATGCGGTTGCACACCTCGTCCATTTCCACCGGATGCCCCACCGTTACGGTGCGGGGATACCACAAGCCATTGATGGCTTTCTGTTCTTTCTTAAAAAACGGCATAGTTCATCGTTTTAAAAGACCTGAAAAAAACGTCCTTTTGCCTCCGTCCAGCCAAGGCAGTGCCTTCGTCCAGCCAAGGCGCACCTTTGGTCCAGCCGAGGCAAAAAGCCGGTTTGTTGCCGGGTTCTCCGCCATCCCGGTTTGGCAGTCGCGATGTCGGGGCGACCGGGCCGCGCAGCCTTGCTGCGGAATATCGTTGCGGCAGACGGGGAAAACGGAAGGGGGGGCCGAAATATAAAATGGCACGCAGATGACGTAGATGCGACAGATGACCACTGATTATACTTCGTTGATTTACAGATAGACAAATCTGCGAAAATCTGTTTAATCTGTGTCATCTGCGTGCCATTTTATATTTTGACACACTCGCAATAATGGGGGAGAGAAAGAAGAACCCCTGCGTGGGGGCATCCTTGTTTACTTTTTGTTGAATATCAGGTCAAGTCCCTGACTGCGGTAGAATTCAAAGCGCGTGTCGCTCGATATGAGCGGCAGGTGTTCTGTGATGGCATGAGCAATGATCAGATGATCCGAAGGGTCTTTGTGGCATTGGCGTTCGTTAATCTCCATGCGTGAATACGTGTATATATGTTCCATCTTTGTCGGAAGGAACTGGATATAATGTTCATCTTCAATAGAGCGGAGCATGTCTTCCGGTGATTTCCAGCGTTTGGAAAACAGTCCCTTGTTCCGATAGGCCACCACCAGTTCTTTAGCAGATTCTGCACTGGCATACAACAATGCGTCCGGTTCGGCAATAAGTTCCTTAACATCCTTATCCAATAAGTCTGGATCGCTTATCATGTAAACGATGATGTTTGTGTCAATCAGGTATCTCATCGCCAATACAATGTCGGGTCATTGATGATAACACTGCCTTTCAGCCGCTGGGCGGCTTCCCAAGCTTTGCTCACTTTCTTTTTCGGCTCCTTTGCCTTGGTTTCTGTCTTGGTTTCAACCGAGGTATCCGTCTGTTTCTTCTTGTCCTTTTCAGTCATCTTTTCCATAAAGCTGTCTTTAGTTGTTCAACGATGCAAAGTTAGCAAGAATCGGCAAGAAAGCAAGCCGTTCCCCCATTATTATCTTTACAACAACGCGGTGATGGCCGTGGCCGGAATCTCCAGCCGGGAGAAGGCGAACATCTTCTTGCCCAGGTCTTTCAGCGAGGCGCCGATGTGGTAGACGTCCGTCCCGTCAATAATCAGGAAGCGGTCGTGGCACTTCTTGTAGGTATGTACCGCTATCGGGGGATATTGGCCGTTATACTTCTGCAAGTCCAGCTGCAACCGGGGGCTGACGGTCTGCGTGTAAATGTCGGCTGTCACGCCGGAGTTCCGCTTGCTGAGCATCAGCAGCACCGATTCGTCCACGTAGTTGTCTATCAGCAGCAGGGATACCTTGGCAGAACGGATGAGGTCGGTGGCGAACTTGTAGGCATCAAACAGCTGTCCGTCGTAGAAGATGCCCTCGACGGGCGGCAGCGAGGTGCGGACGAAGAACTCAACTTTATCCGTCAGATAGTCTATCTGTTTTTCATGCTTCTGTATTCTTGTGTCAATCTGTTCCAATCGCTGATTGACAGAATAACCGCGCAACAGATAATCTTTCAGCACCTTGTTGGCCCATTGGCGAAACTGAGTACCGCGATGGCTCTTCACCCGGTAACCCACCGAAATGATAACATCGAGATTGTAATAGTCCACTTGATAGGTTTTGCCATCGGAAGCAGTGTAGGCAAATTTTGCCCAAACTGATTCTTTAAGGAGTTCACCTTCCCTGAAAACATTACGGATATGTTTCCCTATTACACTGATGTCTCTGCCAAACAGTTGCGACATTTCTTCTATCGACAGCCATACGGTTTCATTCTCCAGCCTGACTTCCAATTTGATTTCTCCATCCGGCTGATAAAGTATGATTTCTCCTTGATTCTCCATCTTGCATTGCGTTTAGGAGCACAAAGATACGGCTTTTATCCGCAGGACTGCCAAAAGCCTGGCGCTTTTTCTCCAATTATTCCTTTTCCCAGTCTGTCAAAGAGCGTTTTAGGCTTATACCTGTTCCATCGGATTTACAAGTCCGGGGGTTTATCCTTATTGTTCCGTCCCGTTGCTGCCGATGCTGTCGGTCGAGAGGCGGATGCTCTGTGTGCCCGCATTGTCCACCGTCAGCGTGAAGGTATGGACTTTGCCAGCCTCCAAGGTTATGGAGGGAGTAATGTCACATTGAATGTCAATAGGATCTGAAGTAGAAATCACGAAATTTTCTATCTGATAATCAGGACTTGGCGGCAAGTTGATTTCCCAGCAGGGGCCTATATCCTCGTAAGTGGTTTTAAACATTGGATGATTGCGTGGCATACCAATATTTACTATTTTTCCTTCTTTAACATCACAAGACATGGGTACATTTATAGGTTCAACATCTGTCACATCGGCTGTTCCCTTGACTATCACTCGTACCTTGGCAAGTTGGTGCTCGAACTGCAAGTTAACAGGAGTGTTGTGGCTTGCATTGTCTGCCGTAGCCCGCAGCACATACACCAAGCCGTTATCTTGGCCGCCGAGGTACAATGCGCCATCCGTAGCGGGATACCAGGCAGTGACTTCGGCAGTCTGGGTGTTTTTCCAATAGAGGGGAGCATCGGAAGTCCATGCGCTGCCATCGTAAGTATAAGTGGCTGTTTCACCATCGAGACTAACGGTAATGGCATCATCCGGCTGCCACACACTGCCGCTGCCGTCGGGCTTCTCGGTCACGCGTGTCCACGGCTCCTCGCTCGCCTCTGCGGTGATGCTTACACTGCCTATCTGCAAGGGGTATTCGCCGTCGGGCAGAGTGTTGCCCTGCTCGGCCAGTTCGTCCTGCGTGCAGGCCGCCAAAAGGACGGCGGGGAGGAGTATGTATAAGAAGTGTGCTAATACGTTAATTCTTATTAACGTGGGGGTAATTGCGGCTTGTTTATTCGAAGAATTCTGACCATGTTATGATGTATACTATGTTAATGGCAGCGAAGTTAGGACTTTTTTCGGAACAGGCAAAGGGTAAGGGGAGATAAAAATGCCGCTTCCTGCAAAAATACAAAAAAAATCCACCCGCAAAGTCCGCGGAAAATCTCTACCTTTGCGACAATCAAACTCAGAAAAGACCATGCTGAAACCCAACAACCAAGACCGCCGCTGGCAGATTCTGGACAGCGAATACCTCATCCGCCGCCCTTGGCTGACCGCCCGTAAGGACCGCGTGCGCCTGCCCAACGGCGTGGAGAACAACGAGTACTACGTATTGGAATACCCCGACTGGGTGAACGTCGTCGCCCTGACCCGCGACGGCCGTTTCCTGATGGAACGCCAGTACCGCCACGGCCTGCAACTGACCAGCTACGAAATCTGTGCGGGCGTTTGCGAAGCCGGAGAAACGCCCTTGCAGTCCGCCCAACGCGAACTTTATGAGGAAACCGGCTACGGAGGCGGCACGTGGACGCCGTGGATGGACATCTCCGCCAACACCAGCACCATGACCAACCTGACCCACTGCTTCCTCGCCACGGACGTGGAACCCGTCTCCACCCAACACCTGGAAGCCACGGAGGACATCACCATAGAACTGCTGACCGTGGACGAGGTGCGCACGCTGCTGACGACCAACCAAATCAAACAATCGCTCATGGCCGCCCCGCTGTGGAAATACTTCGCGGTGAACCGGCTGCTGTAAGCCCGCCATCCGACGATTACCCAACAAACGGTGAACAGACTAAAGACAAAGGCAAGAGCATAAACAATCGAGCGGCGCAAACCCGTGGAACTCTCCACCGGATTTGCGCCGCTCTTTATACGGTTCCAAGCCTCCACCGCATCACTCGCGGCGGCCCATGAATATCATTATATAATAAATCAGCGTAGCCAACGAACCAAGGGCAGCCACTACATACGTGTAAGCAGCCGAACGCAAGGCATCTTCGGCCTTGTCGTGATTATACGAATTGGTGATGCCGGACGAACTGAGCCACACCAAGGCACGCTTGCTGGCATTAATCTCCACCGGCAGGGTCACGAAGCTGAACAGCGTGGTCAGGGCAAAGAGGATGATACCGGCCAGAAGAATCTGAGGGAAAGAATTAATCAGCAGGATACCCGCCAAGATGACCCAAGTCACCCACTGCGAGGCAAACGAAACCACCGGCACCAAAGCGCTGCGCATTTGCAGGGGACCGTAGGCACAGGCATGCTGCACGGCATGTCCGCATTCGTGGGCAGCCACGGCAGCAGCCATCACGCTGTTGCTGTTATAAACGCTTTCGCTCAGGTTCACAGTCTTGTTGGCGGGATTGTAGTGGTCGGTCAGATGACCGGGTGTGCACGTCACCTGCACATCGTAGATGCCATTGTCATACAGCATCTTCTGCGCCACCTCACGGCCGGTCATGCCATTGTTGGTGGGGATTTTGGAGTATTTCTTAAACTTGTTTTGCAGATTCAACTGCACCAGCCAGCTGACCACAGCCACGCCGATAAAGATAATCCATTGTATTCCTATCATTCTCTATTCTTGTTTAGGGATTAATATGCAGAACTATAAACAAATTGCTTGCCAAAAATAAGGGGAAACGGCGAAGCCAGCCTCCGTTTCCCCTATCTTTTAGGAAGAATTAGCTAAAAATCAATTCAATTCCAGTTCTATAACGGTATCGATGTCTGTCGGCACCTCGTTGAGCAACAGGGTATAACCGGCCTGGTTCTTCTGGAACTTCACTGGTTTGCCGTCCACGAAGTAGGAAGCCTTCTTCACCTTCTTATCCACGAGCGGGAGGAACAAAGCCTTGTCCTGCAGGTTGAGGATATGGACATAGAGCTTGTTGCCTTTCTGGGTAGTGCCACCCCAAGGATGCGGGTCGACACAACCACCGCGCGTGCCATAGATGGTCTCGCCATACACCTTCATCCACTCTCCCATCTCGGCCAGACGCTGCACGGCCACTTCGGGCAGTTCGCCATCGGGTTGCGGGCCGATGTTCATCAGCAGATTGGCATCCTTCACGGCAGCACCTACGAGGTACTGAATCAGTTCCTTGGTGGACTTATAATTCTGATCCGTAATCTTGTAGCCCCACATGCCATTCATGGTCTGGCAGGTCTCCAGCGGCAAGGAACTGATGTCCTGCCCGGACAAGCCGGCTGTATTCTCGCCCGGCAGGTCGCGCTCGAAGATTTGGATGTCCTCGCCTTCAAAGGGAGTGCTGTGGTGGTTGTTTGCTACCAGGCAGGAAGGTTGCAGCTTGTGAATCAAGGCATACTGTTCCTCCAGTTCCCAGTCGAAATCCGGATTCTGGTCCTGGTCCCACACGCCGTCAAACCAGATGGCACCGATGGGGCCGTAGTTGGTCAACAACTCGGTCAGCTGATTGTTCATAAAGGTGTAGTAGCTGTCCCAGTCACCTTCTGGATTGGGACGACCCGTTCCTCGGCCCGTACGTCCCCACACGGCATCCTCACGATACCAGTCGATGTGCGAGTAATACAGGTGCAGCCCGATACCCTGCTTGCGACATTCCTCGGCCAGTTCCTTCAGTACATCGCGCTTGAAAGGCGTGGCGTCCACGATGTTGTAGTCCGAATACTTCGTGTCGAACATGGAGAAACCTTCGTGATGGCGGGTCGTGAAGGTGATGTACTTGGCCCCCGAAGCCTTGATGGCAGCCACCCATTTGGCAGCATCGAACTTGGAGGGATAGAATCCGCCTGCCAATTTGGCATATTCCTTGTAATTCAGATTTTTGTTGGTCATCGTCCATTCGCCAGTGGCCAACATGGCATACAAGCCCCAGTGTAGGAAGATGCCGAACTTCTTGTCACGGAATTCCTGACGGGCCTTCAGGTTCTCTTCAGTGGGTTGATAACTCTGTGCCTTGAGCGGAAGCGCCAGGCAACACGCCAAGAACAGGGACAAAAATTGAGTCTTCATGTGATAATGATTTAATTGAGTGAAAAGATTAACTAAGAGGTTATGATACAAGAATGCCCTTCTTCCGATACTCTATACTATGAGCGGAAGAAGGGCTTGAAGTCTGTTTTACATTTCTGTATAGCGTTCAATGGTCTGCTCGCGGTCGGGACCGATGGAAACGAACTTGATGGGCACACCCAACTGGTCCTCCAGGAAGGAAATGTAGGCATTGAATTCCTCGGGGAATTCGTCCTCGCTCTGCATCTTCGTCATGTCTGTCTTCCAGCCCGGCAGTTCCACATAAACCGGCTCCACACCCTCGCTGATGTCGAAGGGGAAATTCTCCGTCTCCTCGCCATTCACCTTATAGGCCACACAAGCCTTGATGGTGTCGAAGGAATCGAGCACGTCGCTCTTCATCATGATAAGCTTGGTGACGCCGTCTACCATCACGGCATACTTCAAGGCCACCAGGTCAATCCAACCGCAACGACGCTTACGGCCTGTCACGGCACCGAATTCGTGTCCGAGCGCACAAATCTTCTCACCCGTTTCGTCAAACAACTCCGTGGGGAACGGCCCGGCACCGACGCGGGTACAATAGGCCTTGAAGATGCCATACACCTCGCCAATCTTGTTGGGAGCCACGCCCAAGCCCGTGCAGGCACCGGCGCAAATGGTGTTGGAAGAGGTGACAAAGGGATAGGAACCGAAATCCACGTCAAGCATCGTGCCCTGCGCACCTTCGCAGAGAACGGACTTGCCTTCGTCCAACAGGCGGTTCACCTCATGCTCGCTGTCCACCAGGTGGAACTGCTTCAGGTATTCAATGCCTTCCAGCCAGGCCTGTTCCATTCCCTCCAGGTCATACGAGCCATAGTTCAGGCTCTTCAATATTTGGACGTGACGGGCTTTAGCAGCCTCATACTTGGCCTCAAAGTTGTGCAGAATGTCACCCACGCGCAGGCCGTTACGGCTCACCTTGTCGGTATACGTAGGGCCGATGCCCTTGCCCGTGGTGCCCACCTTGGCATCACCCTTGGCCATCTCATAGGCCGCATCCAGCAGGCGGTGCGTCGGCAGGATGAGGTGCGCCTTCTTCGAGATGTGCAAGCGTTCCTTCAGCGGATGCCCGGATGCTTCCAACGCCTCGGCCTCAGCCTTGAAGAGGGCGGGATCCAGCACCACGCCGTTACCTATTATATTAATCTTGTCGCCCTGGAATATGCCCGAGGGAATGGAGCGAAGCACATACTTCTGTCCGGCAAACTCAAGCGTATGTCCGGCATTGGGACCGCCCTGGAAGCGGGCCACCACGTCATATCTGGGGGTCAGCACATCGACAACCTTGCCTTTGCCTTCGTCGCCCCACTGCAATCCTAAGAGTACATCTACTTTCATTTCTCTTTCTTATGTTGAGGTTGATTACTATTTTTCTTTTTCCGGTTGGCACGCTCGCACTTGCTGCACAGTCCGTATAGGTAGAGCGAATAGTGTGACAGGGTGAAGCGGCTCAGCTTCGTGTTGGCAATGGCCTGTTGCAACTGTTCGTTCTGGAATTCCACCACCTTGCCACACTGCGTGCAAATCTGATGATGATGCGTGTCGCGGTTGTAGCACTTCTCATATTGCGAGGAGTTGCCAAACTGGTGCTTGATGACCAGCCGCGCATTGATGAGCAGGATGATGGTGTTGTAGAGAGTGGCCCGGCTGACGCGGAAATTCTCCTGGTCGGCCATGAGCGAATAGAGCGTGTCGATGTCAAAATGCCCGTCGATGGAGTAGATGGTGTCGAGTATGGCATAGCGTTCGGGCGTCTTGCGATGTCCGTTAGCAGTGAGATATTCGGTGAATATCTGCCGTACCGTTTCCTTCACATTTTTGTCTTCCATATTACAAGCATTTTACAGCCAACAAAGTTAGTTCTTTTTCCGGGAACGCAAGCGCGAAACGCGCTTTTTTTAAAAGGAGTTAAGAAGTTACTCCACCTCTGCCTTCACCAGTTCATAAAGCAATTGCTCGTCCGGCGAGGCCGAATCCTTCATCGTCTCCACGCGACGGCACATCCGGAAGGCGTTTGCCTCGCTGAACTGCATGAAGCGGCGGATGGCGGCACCGGCGGCATTGCGCACGTGATAGGAGCCGGAAAG
>JAHLFO010000158.1 GCA_018883785.1 Candidatus Bacteroides intestinipullorum | reverse complement strand
AGGTGCTCAGTCAGACGGGCAATACGGTAGGAAAACAAAGCAATCTGGGACTCGGCGGAACCAGTATCAGTGTTAGACTTTCCGTACTTGCTGAAGATTTCTTGCTTTTTAGCAGCGTCTAAATACATAGTTTTTAATGAATAAATGATTAATAAGTCTCGTTACGGGGCGCAAAGGTACGGATTATCTTTTACATGGCAATGAATTTGCAGCAAGAAAATGTAGGCAATTTCAATCCAAGCCTTTTTCGTGGAGTCAATCGTGCATCACGATTCTGCCACTTCTGCTGTATTATTTATAGAGGGCTTTGCCCAAATCTTCCAGGCCGGTTTCTCCGGGCAGGCCGGGATAGGCTTGCTTCATAGCATTCACAAAAGCCTGTGCCGTCTTGTTTTCTGCAAACAATGCTTTCATTTTTGTCAGATAAGCGATTTTAAACTCAACCGCATCACGTATAGCCGCACTTCCGTGTCCGCCGATGAACAGTTCAGCACCCGAAGCCAACGAGTTTTCCGCTTCTGCGATTTCCGCGTCAATAGCAGCCGGCGAAGATATTTGCAGGTGGCTGGCATGAGCCTTTGCCGGAGTCCAATGGGTGTAATAAGCCTTTCCGTTAATCAGGATACTTGCACCGGGAAAATCTGATGTGGCACCGTGGCGGAACTCAAAAGTAACCCCTATCCGATTGTGAAACGCTCAAAATGATGTTTCGGTTTTTCCAAGCCTTTACAGGCAGCAACAAGAGCCTCTGTGTCTGCTACATCCGCCTTTACGATTTTGAGGTCAGGACTTGTCATGTTTATCTTTTCGGGATTACGGGCCACAGCTGTTACTTGGTGACCTCTTGTCAACAACTCATTCAGGATGGCGGTTCCAACGAATCCGCTTGCTCCAATCAATGTTACATTATTCATAATTATACGTATTAAAGAGTTTATTACTTACTAAAAGTTTCTTTGTCCCTTTTGTGCCGCGAAATTAGAGAGAGTTTTTCAATCGCACAAGTAGGTACTTGAACATCAGATACTTACTCGATGGTAACCATTGCTGGCTATGAGCTACTTGTAATCAGAATTATTTTTGAAAAAAGTTATTTGCTGCTTGAAGGGATATTGATTACCTTTGTAGAGTAATTTGAAATACAATATATTATGGATAGAACAATGATAGAAGATGCGCTGTTTCCGGATTGCCCTATTCGGAATATCTTAGCCAAACTCTGTGATAAATGGTCGCTTTTGGTCATATATACCTTGCACAAGGCAGGCAAGGGAGCTGTACGGTTCAAGGAGCTGCAGCGTGAAATCCCTGACATATCGCAGAAAATGCTGACGGTCACTTTGCGGACATTGGAAGTCGACGGTTATATTACCCGAACTATCTATCCTGAGGTACCGCCAAGGGTCGAATATGCGCTGACAGCGCGGACATATTCTTTATTACCGCATATTAATGCGTTAATAGAATGGGCGTTGGAAAATAAGGATGCGATCATCAACGACAGGAGAAAAGCCAATAAAGAATGATGCACACGCTGAATCAGCCTTGAGCATATCCGCTAAAAGACGTTGGACAGGGGCAAGGAATACGTGTTCAACACCTCGAAAACCGTCAGTGGGATTGCCTGTCGGTTTCCTCTTGACAATGTTGTAGGATTTTTCCCGAATAACCCGTATCTTTGCGCCCAGAAACAATAGGTATTATATGCAGAACATTAGAAACATTGCCATCATCGCCCATGTGGACCATGGCAAGACCACACTGGTAGACAAGATGCTGCTGGCCGGAAATCTCTTCCGGAATAACCAGAGCACAGGTGAGTTAATGCTGGATAACAACGACCTGGAGCGCGAACGAGGCATCACCATCCTCTCCAAGAACGTCTCCATCAACTACAAAGGAACCAAAATCAACATTATAGACACCCCGGGACACAGCGACTTCGGTGGCGAGGTGGAGCGCGTGCTCAACATGGCCGATGGTTGCCTGCTGCTGGTGGACGCCTTCGAAGGTCCTATGCCGCAGACACGCTTCGTTTTGCAAAAGGCCCTGCAAATCGGCCTGAAGCCCATCGTTGTGGTGAACAAAGTGGACAAGCCCAACTGTCGCCCCGAGGAGGTGTATGAGATGGTGTTCGACTTGATGTTCAGCCTGAACGCCACAGAAGAGCAACTGGACTTCCCCGTCATTTACGGCTCGGCCAAAAACAACTGGATGAGCACCGACTGGAAGCAACCGACGCAGGACATCACCGTCCTGCTGGACTGCATCCTGGAGCATATCCCCGCCCCCGAACAACTGGAGGGCACGCCTCAGATGCTGGTTACCTCGCTGGATTATTCTTCTTATACAGGCCGTATCGCCGTGGGGCGTGTGCACCGCGGCACGCTGAAGGAAGGCATGAACGTCTCTCTTGCTAAGCGTGACGGCACCATCCTCAAAACCAAAATCAAGGAGCTGCATACCTTTGAGGGTATGGGTCGTAAACGCGTCCCCGAGGTATCATCCGGTGATATTTGCGCCTTGGTGGGCATCGAAGGTTTCGAGATCGGCGATACCATCTGCGACTACGAGAATCCCGAGCCCCTGCCTCCTATTGCCATTGATGAGCCGACGATGAGCATGCTGTTCACCATCAACGATTCGCCCTTCTTCGGCCGCGAAGGCAAGTTCGTCACTTCGCGCCACATTCAGGACCGCTTGATGAAGGAATTGGACAAGAACCTGGCTCTGCGTGTCCGCAAGAGCGAGGAAGACGGCAAGTGGGTCGTGTCAGGGCGTGGCGTGTTGCACCTCTCCGTGCTCATTGAGACTATGCGTCGCGAGGGCTATGAGTTGCAGGTAGGCCAGCCACAGGTCATCTTCAAGGAGATAAACGGCGTGCGTTGTGAACCGGTGGAAGAACTGACGGTGAACGTGCCGGAGGAATTTGCCAGCAAGATCATTGACATGGTGACGCGCCGCAAGGGTGAGATGGTGAAGATGGAGACCGCTGGTGGCGACCGGGTGAACCTGGAATTCGATATGCCGTCGCGTGGCATCATCGGCCTGCGTACCAACGTCCTGACCGCCAGCCAGGGAGAGGCCATTATGGCACATCGCTTCAAGGAGTACCAGCCGTACAAGGGCGAGATCGAACGCCGCACCAATGGTTCTATGATTGCTATGGAGACGGGCACGGCCTTTGCCTACGCCATTGACAAGCTGCAGGACCGCGGACGCTTCTTTATTTTCCCGCAAGAGGAGGTTTATGCTGGTCAGGTGGTGGGCGAACACAGCCACGAGAACGATCTCGTGGTGAATGTCACCAAATCGAAGAAACTGACAAACATGCGTGCCAGTGGTTCGGACGAGAAAGCTCGCCTGATTCCGCCCGTGCAGTTCTCCTTGGAAGAGGCGTTGGAGTACATCAAGGCCGACGAGTACGTTGAAGTGACTCCCAAGTCGATGCGTATGCGCAAGATCATTCTCGACGAACTGGAGCGCAAGCGCGCAAACCGCAAAGATTGACGCGCGGCACATATTAAGGGCTTGTTTAAAAGCCTGTTTTAAATTTTGCCCTGCCAGATTCCGAAGTCCTTAAGAGGAAAATTCAAACAGATCTGAGATATAGCGCACAAATGATGCTGCATGAAACGGCATCACTTGTGCGTTTTTCTATTTAAAAATGTTTGAAGAAAGGTTTGGTCGATGAAACTTGCCCAAACGTAGTTTTTATTTGCAGCCGTTTCAAGGGGTGTATATCTTTGCCTTGTAACTTAATTCCATTAGTAATGATGAAAAGATTTATGTTAATCGCCGGCGCGGTTTGCCTCTGCTTGTGTCAGCTTGTCGCACAAGAAGCTGGGAGGGATGAACGTCCCGATTCTCTGCAAGGCCCAGAACGCCGGATGGTCGAACCACCCGATCCCGAAAGAGAGGCCAAGGCTCAGACCGACCGTCTGAAAGAGGCCCTGCAACTGACTGACAAGCAGTATAAGAAAATCTATAAACTGAATCTCAAAGAGCAAAAGGCACGGCTGAAAGCTCGCTCTGGCCGTCCTGAAAACGGCCACTTGATGCCGCCCCCGGACGGAATGCGTCCTCCTGGCGGTGACGGAGGAAATTTTCCACCGCAGATGGGCGAGGGCGATTTCCGTCCACGGATGGGGATGCCCCCCCCCAGCGATTTTGAGGAACGGGTCGAGAAGCAAAGGAAACAAGCTGAAAAGCGCGACAAGAAGATGAAGAAGATTCTGACTGACGAGCAGTATGCCCGTTGGAAAGCGATGAAGCCCGCACAACCGGGACGGCCTCCGCACAACGGGGACAAACCTGCCGACAAACCGGACGAAGCCCGGTGATGCTCTCATGTCCAGATTTTGACACACCTTCATTTTTTGTGCGTATTTCATGTTTGATTTGAGGTATGCCTGCGCCCGTGCTTACCCATGCCCCGAAGCACGGGCGCAGGCATGGGTAAGCACGGGCGGGGATATAGGTAAGCAAATGCTTTCGAAGATTGTCAAAATGATATTAAAACCAGTAAATTTCATCGATATATATGCCGGATATATCGACAGAAATTCCGATATTTGCCAAAAATCCGACACCATGGAACCTATACGTAGTTTCGACCAACTGACCCAACACTTGCAGACGCTGAACCGGCGGAAACGCATCGCCGTGGTTTGCGCCAACGATCCCAATACGGAATATGCCATTGCCCGCTCGCTGGAGGAGGGCATTGCAGAGTTCCTGATGATTGGCAACCCTGCCATATTGGAACGCTATCCTACGCTAAAGCAATATCCGGATTTCGTGCATATCATCCCTGAGCATGACCCGGACACTGCCGCGCGGCGCGCCGTGCAAATCGTGCGCGATGGCGGGGCGGACATCCTGATGAAGGGTATCATCAACACGGACAACCTGTTGCACGCCATCCTGGACAAAGAACACGGCCTACTGCCCAAAGGGAAAATCCTGACGCACCTGGCGGTGGTGCAGATTCCAACGTACGACAAACTGCTGTTCTTTTCCGACGCGGCGGTCATCCCCCGGCCTACGCTCCAGCAACGCATCGAGATGATACAATATGCCATCCGCACTTGTCGGCACTTTGGTATCCAGCGGCCACGCATTGCCCTCATCCACTGCACGGAAAAGGTCAGTGCCAAGTTCCCTCACTCGCTGGATTATGTGAACATTGTCGAGCTGGCTGAGGCAGGCGAGTTTGGCGATGTCGTCATTGACGGCCCGCTGGACGTGAAGACCGCCTGCGAAAAGACCAGCGGCGACATCAAGGGCATCGTTTCGCCTATCGAGGGGGAGGCCGATGTGCTGATCTTTCCCAATATCGAGAGCGGCAACGCCTTTTACAAGACGGTCTCCCTCTTCTGCCATGCCGATATGGCCGGTCTGCTTCAAGGACCGGTCTGCCCCGTGGTGCTGCCCTCGCGCAGCGACTCCGGTTTGTCGAAGTACTACAGCATCGCCATGGCGTGCCTCACTAGCGTTTAGTGTTTAGTGATGAGTACGAAAGGGGAAAACCAACTGTTCATCACTAACCGCTCATCACTAATCGCTCATTACTAACCACTAACCACTCATCACTCATGAACGTCCTTGCCATCAACCCCGGCTCTACCTCTACCAAACTGGCTGTCTTCGAAGACGAGACGCCGCGTCTGGTGCGCACCTTGCGCCATTCGGTGGAGGAACTTTCTGCCTTTCCCCAGGCTACCGATCAATTTGAATTTCGCAAAGACCTTGTGTTGCGCGAACTGGAAGCAGACGGCATTCCTTTGCAGTTTGATGCTGTCATTGGCCGGGGAGGCTTGTTCAAACCTATCCCCGGTGGCGTGTACGCCATCAATGAACAGATGCTGCACGATGCCCGTCACGCCTCGCGTCCCCATGCCTGCAACCTGGGCTGCCTGATTGCAGCCGACATTGCCTCCCGCATCCCCGGTTGCCGGGCTTTCATCGCCGATCCCGGCGTAACGGACGAGTTGGACGAGGTGGCTCGCATCACCGGGTCGCCCCTGATGCCGCGCATCACTATCTGGCACGCCCTCAATCAACGTGCCATTGCCCGCCGTTATGCTCGCGAAAAGGGGACGCACTACGAAGACCTCAATCTTATCATCTGCCACTTGGGTGGGGGCATCTCCATCGGCACGCACCTTCGAGGCCGCTGCATTGATGTGAACAACGCCTTGGACGGCGAAGGCCCCTTTTCGCCCGAACGTGCCGGCACCCTGCCCGCCGGTCCGCTGATAGACCTCTGTTATTCTGGTCGATTTACCCGCGAGGAGTTGAAGAAACGTATCTCCGGTCGTGCCGGTCTGGCTGCCCACTTGGGCACAACGGACGTGCCTGCCATCGTCGCCCGTATCGCCGAAGGCGACCAGCATGCCGAATTGGTGTTGAACGCCATGGTTTATCAGACGGCCAAGAGCATCGGGGCTGCTGCTACTGTCCTCTGCGGCCGTGTGGATGCCATCTTGCTGACGGGCGGCATTGCCCATAGCGACTATGTGGTCTCCCGTCTGACAGAGCGCGTATCCTTCCTCGCCCCTGTCCACGTCTATCCCGGCGAGGACGAGTTGGAAGCCTTGGCCCAAAATGCGTTGGGGGCGTTGCGGGGCGAACTGGAAGTGCAGAAATATCAGTGAGGTTCTTAAAAAATCCTATAGGACGAACAAAAACGCCTTACCTGATGTTTTGATGGCATAGGTAACAAAAAAGAGTATTAACCAGACAAATAAGATAAGAAAATGGAAAAATATGTTTGCACCGTATGCGGTTATGTTTACGACCCCGTGCTTGGGGATCCGGAAAACGGCATTACGCCAGGAACAGCTTTCAATGATTTGCCCGATGATTGGGTTTGCCCGCTCTGCGGCGTTGGCAAGGAAGACTTTGAAGCCAGTGAATAAGTAGGAACAAACAGCGGTTGGCTGCGGGAAAGCGTCCCCGATAGCCAACCGCTGTCTTTTTAGGTTTGTCCAGGCCTGTTTCAAGCCGACTTCTTCTCCTTCACCTCGCTGCTGGCCTCTACTACATTTACTACATAATCGCCCAGCTTTTCGCACTCTGCGATGATGTCCATGTAGTAGACGCCCATTTGGTAGCTGTACAGCTTGTTGTTGACGTCCACGATGTTCTGGTTCTTCAGTTGGTTGCGGTAGTTGTTTATCTCGTTCTCCAGGTTGAACGAACGGTTGACGTCTACCTGTGCGTGTTCCGTGCGTTCCACTACGGCAATCATCTGCGTCAAGGCATCGTCCACCAGTTTCATCATGGTGTGGATGTGTTCGTATTGCTTCTCGGTGAAGTTTTCGTCCGACTGCCGTTTGCGGTTGATGGTGCGCGCCAAGTTATAGCAGCTGTCGCCGATGCTTTCAATTTCCGTCACTTCGCGTAGCATATCCCTGATTTGCAGCTTGCTTTCCGAACTCAGGCGTCCTTCTGATACCTTGTTCAGGTAGTTGGCGATTTCCAGTTCCATGCTGTCGCTGATGTTTTCATATTTCTCTATTCGGCTGAACAGCCTGTTGAAGTCATCCCCTTTCTCGGTGTGTAGCAAGTCGCGCACCATGCCGAACATACGGTGGATGCGTTCTGCAAAGAGATGGATTTCCTTACTGGCCTGTAGGATGGACAGTTCGGATGTGGAGAGCATTCCGCCTGTGATGAAGCGTAGGCGGTATTCCTCGTCTTGTTCCTTCTGCGGGATAATCACGCATACCGTGCGTTCGATGAATTTTACGAACCAAATCAGTACCAGTACGTTGCATACATTGAATGCCGTATGGAAGGCCGACAGCATATAGGGTACCGACACTGACATTTCCGTAACCCCCATCACATTCTCCACGAACCACGATACGGCACCCGTAAAGAAAGGAAAAACGCACAGCACCCATATCACGCCGAACACGTTGAACACCAAGTGGGCCAAGGCCGCCCGCCGTGCCTGTGTGTTACCCGTTAAGGCCGCCAGGTTGGCGGTGATGGTCGTGCCGATGTTTTCGCCCAGTACCAAAGCCGCACCCAGCTCGAAGCTGATCCAGCCGTTGGCACACATGATGAGGGTAATAGCCATCGTTGCCGAAGAGGCTTGCACAATCATGGTCAGTATCGTGCCGATGAGGACAAATAGCAGCACCGAGCCGAAGCCCATGTCGGTGTAGTTCTGCACGAAAGCCAGCATCTCAGGATTTTTCTCCAGGTCAGGCGCATTGGCTTGAAGCATG
The DNA here is from genome assembly GCA_018883785.1 of Candidatus Bacteroides intestinipullorum. Classification (GTDB taxonomy): domain Bacteria; phylum Bacteroidota; class Bacteroidia; order Bacteroidales; family Bacteroidaceae; genus Bacteroides; species Bacteroides intestinipullorum. Next base: position 4,360 of record JAHLFO010000158.1, on the reverse strand, counting down.
GAGAGACCCATAAAGAGGAAGGAAAAACCGAAGATGAATTCGCCCACCGACTTGCGGGAACTGCGCTGCGAGAAGAGCAGTGGGATGCCGAATGCCAGCAGGGGCAGGGCGAAGGCCGAGACATCTACCTGGAAGCCCAATGCCGAGATTATCCATGCCGTCACCGTAGTACCGATATTGGCACCCATGATGACGCTGATGGACTGGGCTAAAGTCAGCAAGCCTGCATTTACGAAACTCACCACCATCACTGTGGTGGCCGAAGAAGATTGCACCAGGGCCGTTATCAACGAACCCGTCAGCACGCCTGTCACGCGGTTGGTCGTCATCACCGTCAGAATCTTACGCAGACGGTCGCCCGCGAACTTTTGCAGCCCTTCGCTCATAATCTTCATACCGTAAAGGAACAGAGCCAGCGAACCGAGCAGCTTTAACAAATCATAAAAAGAATATTCCATCTATAATTATTTAATGGGTTTCTTTGCGGCCTGTGTTTTTAGCCTTATCTTTAAGGGGTGAAACCTAACAAAAAGAGTAAGGATGAAACACGTGTTACAAATTTGTTGCAAAAATAATAATATTTCCAAAGAATTCCCTGTCGGGAGCTCACTTTTGGAGATTTATCAGAATTTAAACCTCGATTTTCCTTATCAGGTAGTCAGTGCGAAGGTCAATAACCGCTCAGAAGGACTCAATTTCCGGGTTTATAACAACAAAGACGTGGAATTCTTGGATGTGCGCGATCCATCGGGCATGCGCACTTATGTCCGTTCGCTTTGCTTTATCCTTTATAAGGCGGTGCGTGAACTTTTTCCCCAAGGCAAACTCTATGTAGAGCATCCTGTCTCGAAGGGCTACTTTTGCAACCTGCGCATCGGGCGTCCCATCGAATTGGCCGACGTCACCGCTATCAAACAGCGCATGCAGGAGATTATTGCCGCAGATATCCCTTTTCACCGCACCGAGTGCCATACCACGGAAGCTGTGCGTATCTTCAGTGAGCGGGGTATGAATGATAAGGTGAAGCTATTGGAAACCTCAGGCTCGCTCTACACCTATTATTATATGCTGGATGATACGGTGGACTACTACTACGGCAACCTGCTGCCCAGCACGGGATACATCTATCTGTTTGACCTGGTGAAGTATTACGACGGCCTCTTGCTCCGTATCCCCAACAAAGTGAATCCGTTGGTATTGGACGAAATGGTGAAACAGGAGAAGATGCTGGACATCTTTAAAGAGCATTTGCGGTGGAACCATATCATGGGACTGAGTAATGTGGGCGATTTCAACTTGGCCTGCCAACAAGGACTTGCCACTGACCTTATCAAGGTGGCCGAAGCCCTGCAAGAGAAAAAAATTGCGCAGATTGCTGATGAAATCTATCACCGTTGCAAGGACGACAGCTCCCATGGACGCTTGGTGCTGATTGCCGGGCCTTCATCTTCCGGCAAAACCACCTTCAGCAAACGTCTTTCTATACAACTGATGACCAACGGGCTGAGACCTTATCCCATTTCGTTGGACGATTATTTTGTAGACCGTGAGAAAACTCCGCGTGATGCCCAGGGCAATTATGACTACGAGTCGCTCTATGCCCTCGACCTCAAGCTCTTCAACAAGCAGCTACAAGCCCTGCTCAGTGGCGAGGAGGTGGAGCTACCCCGCTACAACTTCCTCACCGGCAAGCAGGAATTCAGGGGCGAGAAGTTGCGCATCGACCGGAATACCGTGATCATCCTGGAAGGCATTCACGCCTTGAATCCCGAACTGACGCCTCAGATACCCGATGAGAACAAGTACAAGATTTATGTTTCTGCTTTGACCACCATCTCACTGGACGACCACAACTGGATTCCCACCACGGACAACCGTCTGTTGCGCCGCATCATTCGCGACTTCAACTACCGTGGATGTTCGGCCCAGGAGACCATTTCCCGTTGGCCTAGCGTACGCGCCGGCGAGGATAAATGGATATTCCCCTATCAGGAAAATGCTGATGTGATGTTCAACTCCGCCTTGTTGTTCGAGTTTGCCGTCCTGCGCTATCATGCCGAACCCATTCTGAACAGTGTTCCGCGCAACTGCCCGGAGTATGCCGAGGCCTACCGCCTGCTGAAGTTCATCCAGTACTTCATTCCGTTGCAGGACAAGGAGATCCCGCCGACATCCTTGCTGCGCGAGTTTTTGGGAGGAAGCAGTTTCAAGTACTGACGATTTCCCCGCGCCGGATGGCCTCCATCACGTTGGCAGGCGCCCGCCCGGCTAGCAGCTCCCGCTTCATGTAGTCCATGTAGGGCGCCACGTGCCCGAAGAAGCGGCGATACCCGGCACAGAGGTAGTTCAGCCCCGGTTCGCCCTCTGCCGTGCGGGCAAAGCGGTTCTTGGGACACTCGCCGTTGCAGGCGAAGAGCCATGGGCACTCGCGGCATTGCCGGGGCAGGCTGGCCTGCTTGTCCTGGCCGAACTTCAGTTGCCGCTCGCCATACATCATCTCCACCAGCGTCTGCGTGTGGATATTGCCCAGCTTGTATTGCGGGAAGACAAAGTGGTCGCACGCGTAGACATCGCCGTTGAACTCCATCACCCCCGCATGTCCGCACGTCTTGGCCAGCATGCACACGCCGGGCTGCTCGCCCACCCAGTTGGCCAGGGTAGAGTCGAAGAGTTGGACGTACACCTGCCCCACATCCTGCTTGACCCACTCGTCGAACAGCGCGCAGAGGAACGCGCCCCATTGCCCGGGCGTCACGGAGAAGTCGGCCAGGCGCATGCCGTTGTCCTCGTCCACGGCGGCCAGATGGCGGCCGTCCGCATGGGGCAGGATGCGCTCCACGATGGGTGCGAACTGGATGTAGCGGCACCCTATCTGCTTGAAGAAACGGTAGAACTCCAGCGGATAGTCGGCATTGAAGTCGTTCACCACCGCCATGGCGTTCCACTCCACGCCATGCTTGTTCAGCAGCTCGATGCCGTGCATCACCTTCACGAACGAGGGGCGTCCCTGCCGGTTCTTGCGGTACTCGTCGTGAAACTCCTGCGGCCCGTCGATGCTGACGCCCACCAGCCAGTTGTTCTCCCGGAAGAAGCGGCACCATTCATCCGTCAGCATCGTGCCGTTGGTCTGGATGCAATTGTCTATGGACCGTCCGCCGGCATACTTGCGTTGCAGCTCCACGGCCTTCCGGTAGAAGGAGAGGGGGCGCATCAGCGTCTCCCCGCCATGCCAGGTGAAGAGCACTTGCGGCATGGTTTGTGCGCCGATGTACTCCTGGACGAACTTCTCCAGCAGCTCGTCGCTCATCACGTGCTGGGGATTGCCTGCATACAGCTTGCTCTTCTCCAGATAATAACAATAGTCGCAAGCCAGGTTGCAGAGGGCGCCCGCGGGCTTCAGCATCACGTAGAGCGGGCGGGCAAAGGGGGCGTAGGTGGTAGGCATATCGCGTGGATGATGAGGTTAGTTCAAAGTTTTTCTCCGTAAGCCAGGTCGCCTGCATCGCCCAGGCCGGGGACGATGTAGAGATGTTCGTTCAGGTCGGGGTCGATGGCCGCGCACCACAGGGTGACGTCGTCCGAGGGGAAGAGCCGCCGCAGGTGGTCGACGCCCTGGCGCGAGGCTATCACGCAGGCGATGAGCAGGCGCTTGGGCAAGCCCTTGGTGCGGAAGGCGCGCCAGGCCAGTTCCAGGCTCTCGCCCGTGGCCAGCATGGGGTCTACCAGCAAGACGGTCTTCTGCGCGAGGTCCGGCGTGGCGATGTATTCGATGTGCACGTCCACCTCGTGACGCCCTTCGTCCTTGTAAGAGCGGTAGGCCGAGACGAAGGCATTGCCCGCGCGGTCGAAGACGTTGAGGAAGCCCTGGTGCAGGGGCAGTCCGGCACGGAATACGGTGGCGATGACCAGGTCGTCGTCCGGTGTGCGTGCCTTGGCCATGCCCAAGGGCGTCTGTACGGTTTTGGCGGAATAGGCAAGCGTGCGGCTCATCTCGTAAGCCATCAGTTCGCCGATGCGCTCGATGTTGCGTCGGAAGCGCATCCGGTCCGTCTGGATATGCACGTCGCGCAGCTCGGCGACGTATTGGTTGAGGATGGTGTCCTGCCGGGAGAGGTCGATGATGTTCATAGTGATTGCATGTTTTTTGCTTCTGGCTGCAAAGATAGTGAATTTATACTAATGAACATCCCTGCGCACGCCTCAACGTGACCCCATCCTCAATTGTCAATTAATAGTAATCCACACCCCTTCTCCCAGCGGCCGCTCCGCCAATCGCCGCATCAGCCTGTGCAGCCAGAGGCGCGAGTCGTAGAGCCTCCCCGGGTGCAGGGGGCGCGTGGTGCCCACGAGGATGCACCCC
>JAHLFO010000157.1 GCA_018883785.1 Candidatus Bacteroides intestinipullorum | reverse complement strand
ATAAAGCACTTGTTTCCGGGCGTTGAACTCCAGGTGCTTCTTGTTGCGGGTGCCTACGCAGGTGATGCACACCAGCAGGAAGGTGGCCACCTTGCTGTACACCAAATGTCCGTCCTGGTAGATGAGCCACAGGCGGATGCGCCTGTGCAGGTCATACAGGATGTTCTCCCAGCCGTCCGACGGCGCGGGATGGAAGGCGTACACGAAAAACTCCAGCAGGACGGACAGGTAGATGACCGCCCTGAATATCTTGTATGCGCTTTGCAGTTCCTTGCTTTCTTCCATTTGCCTTATATATTAGGTATCCAACTTGATTTTATCGAAATGTCATGTTTTTCACGTCAAAAACCTGACATTTCGATGTGCCTTTCCGCTTCTCCGTCACTCGTTGAGCGTGATGATGGGTCGCACCTTGTGCGCCTGCCACTTCGGGGTCTCCTGCATGGCACCGCTGCCCAAGGAATAGAGCCACGCCTTGGCCGTTTCCTGCCCTTCCACCTCGGTACTCGTCCAATACCAGCAGTCGTCCGCCGCGTCGGGCAAAGGCTCGCCCCCGCATTTTTCTATATACGGGTTGACGAGGGCTTTGGCCGCATACAGCAGGCGCATCTGTGCCGCCGAGGGGATATAGGCGCTTTGCCCGTACCGCCACAGGTCGAACACCCTTTCCGCTATCGGCGAGGCCACCTCTTCCGTGTCATACAGCGCAAAGGTGTTCTCGTTCCCGTCGTAGGCCGTCAGGTCGGCCGATGTGCCTTGTGCCACGCCGATGCTGTCCGCGAAGGCTTCCGCAGGCAGGTCGTGCAAGTACACCGCATAGCCGTTCCCTGCCGTTCCCGGGTCGCGGTTCAGGTAAAACACGATGGCAATGGCCTCCTTGCCGCTTCCATCGTAGCTTTCATAACTTAGGCTTTGGCCGTCCGTGCAAAGCACATGACCCACCTTTACAGCCATGTCCGGCTCCTCGATGTGGGCGTCGCAGGCAACCATCAGGGCGGTGGCCAGCAGTGTCAGCAGACCATTCAATCGCTTTTTCATATAATTTTTCCTTACATTGTTCATTCTCAATTCTTCATTTACAAGGTATCTTGAATCCCAGCACGATGCCCGTGCGCAGCAGGTCTTCGCCCTTTATCATCAGGTCGCTTTTTACCTGCCAGTACAGCGTCCAGCCTGAACGCAGCGCGTAGTTGTGTTCGTACCCCAAATGGATGCCGCCCAGGAAACGCTCCGTGTCGCTCCCGGCCGACGCTCCGATGCGCAGGTTGCCGTGGTGGTTGCGCCCGCGCGTCACGCAGGGCTTGTAGGCCGCCCCGAAGCCGTAGCTCAGGTAGTTGTTCCAGAAACTTTCCGGACAGATATGCTTGCAAGTGGCGCACTCGTCCCATTTCAGGTAGCCGTTGGCGAAAAACTCCCATGCGTTGTGGTACTTCGTTTCCCACTCGTAGGCCACCGTGGCATCCACCCCGTTCTCATACAGCAGGCCCACGCCCACCGAAATCCGCCCTGTGCTGTTCTGCGCCGAAGCGGTCACGGACAAGGCGAACACAGCCGCCACCAAGGCAAGCAGCCGCTCCCTTGTCCTTCCCTTATTTTTCAATGCCTCACTCATCATTTCCAATTCTTGATTCTTCACTCTTCATTCTTAATTGATATTACTCTTCTTCCAGTAGGGCGGCATCAAACGAGTCGGCGGAAAGCACGTCCTCATAGTCGATGTGCAAGGAGATGGTGCGCCCTGAAATCTGTTTCTCGCTCATTTCGATGGTCAGCACCTTGTCATTCGGGAAGGTCATCTTCTCCAGCACGATGACGTTGCGGTAGCCGCGTTGGAACGACGGGGCGTTTTCCAGCACCAGGGCGGGTGTCAGTTCCAGCACCTGCGCGTTGGTGGCTTTCGAGGTCTTCTTGTCGGTCAGTTTCACCCGTATCTGGTCGATGTCGAAGCGGATGCGGGTCTTGTTCTCCACGGAGAAGTCGATGAAGAAGTAGTTGCCTGCTGAGTAGATGTTGTTCAGTCGCATGGTCATCCGGTGCGCCTTGGTGCCCACATTGCGGTAGCGGGCCGGGGAGTTCCACACCCTACGGGCATAGCGCAGCATTTCCGAGGTGGACATGCTGACCGCTGGGTTGTTGTAGGCATGACGCTCCGCCACGGCGATTTCCTTGTCCGCCACCGCTTCCTGCAGCCGGGTGGTATAGAGCAGGGCGTATTGGGTGCGGTAGCGTTCCGTCACAACGGTGACGATGCCCAGCACTTCGCCGTCCGCGTGTCCGGCTTCCTTGGGCTTCAGGCGGATGGTGTTCTTCATCGGCTGGTCCCCGGCCACCTTGTCGGTGGAGATGTCCACGAACAGGACGGGTTCGGAGGCGGTGATGACGGTCGTCACCTGCTCGTTCACCGTCAGCCGCACCATTTCTTCGTAGGTCTGTTGGGCATGGATGTTAGTCCATGCGGTCATTCCTGCCAGCAGCAGGAACAGTCTGATACTTGTTTTTATCATTGCTGTGGGTTTGTTTCCGGGTGGATGTTCATTTTTTCTTGTTCTTCTTTTGTCCGGCGGACGGCGATGTCGTAATAGCCCTTGTCCGTCTCGAATCCGATGTAGTGCCTGCCGCAGCGGATGGCTGCGACGGCGGTCGTGCCGGAGCCGATGCAGTTGTCTAATACCACGTCGCCCTCGTCGGTGTAGGTGCGTATCAGGTATTCCACTAAGCTGACCGGCTTCTGGGTTGGATGGTAAAATGTCCCTTTCTTGAACTCCTTGGGGGCGTAGATGACGGAGGTGGGATATTTCTCGTCCATGATGCGCACGGGTGTCAGTTTCATGTTCCCGTAGCACCGGTTCGTGCCGTCCGACTGCGTTTTCCGTCCGTGGTTGCGCTGTTCGGGACTGCTCGGCCTCATTTGCGGATGGTACACGGGCAGTTTTTGGTAGAACACCAATATGTCCTCGTGCTGGCGCAGGGGCATACGGTTGGCGTTCAGGTGTCCGCTCACCCGGTCTTTGTGCCACACCAGGTTGTATTTCCACAGCTTGGGTTGCGAGAGGACAAGCTCTGCCGTGAACATCCCCTGTGCAAACAGGATGATGGGGCTGTCGGGCTTGGTCACGCGCTTGTATTCCTTCCACAGGGGCTCCAGCGGAATCTTGTGGTCCCACCGGGCCGCCTCGTTCTGCCGGTTCAGCACTCCGTATGGCAGGTCGGCTATCACGGCGTCCACGCTGCGGGCTTCCATGCGCTTCATACCCTCCAAGCAGTCTTCCAAGTAAATATGGTCTTTCTCAATCATAGTCCATTCGTTTGTATTCTTGCTTATTTCGTTTCTCCCTTGTCGTTCACCAAATAGACGAACGTGCCGTACTTCAGCTTGGCCTTGTTCTTCTTGATGGCCTTGCCGATGGCGTTGCTTGTCTTCTGGTAGGCGTTCTGTATAGCCTGCATCCCCCATTGCGAGAGACTGTTGCCGTAGCTGCCGCTGTTCAGGCTCATGTTGCCCGTCACGGCTCCGCTGGCCACATCCTTGCTCGTTTCCCTGAAACTGCTTTCCGGCACGTACAGTCCTTCCAGCCCGTCCGTGTCGTAGAGGGAGATGTTCACTTTTACCAGCCGGTCGTCCACCAGTACGCTCTGCACCTTGCCTTTCACCCGTTGCGAGCCAAAGCCGTTCATCGTGGCGTAGAGGTAGGTGCCGCTTCTTAGCACGGCTTCCCCGATTTCCACGTCGTCCAGCAGGCGCAGCCTTACCCGGGAGCCGTCCACGGCCTTGATGTCCTCGTCAATGATGGCCTTGATAAGGTGCGGCTCGTGCCGGGCCTGGGCGATGGTGTGGAAATAGTCGGAGGCGGTCTTTACCTTTTTCACCATCTCCACGGGCTTTTCCGCGTCGGCGAGGGCGTTGACCGCCCTGCTGTTCTCTTCCACCTTGCCCTGCGTGGGGATATGCCGCCCGGCGGTGTCTGCCGGGGCCGTGTCCGCCGTGTTGGGCGGCGCAAGACCTTTCTGTCCCTTCAGGCGCGCTTCGGCCAGGGCCTTCCGCAGTTCTTCGAGGGCTTCTTGTTCTCCCGTCTGGCTATCGGACGCTTGTGCATCCATGTCTTTGTCCTTTTGCTGTTCGTCCAGCAGGGCGATGTCGTCCTGGGTGTACTTGGACTCATATTCCTCTTTGTTTTCATCGGGTTCGTCTCTGTCTATGTTGTCTATGGCGGTGTAGTCGTCAATCTTCCCCCATGCCTTCTGCATGTTCTCGTATTTTCCTCCGATGCCGTCGCCGCCGCGTATCTTCGCGTCGGGCAGTTCGGGATTTAGGAACTCCGTCGTCTGCAGGTTCTTGTCCGGCGTGTCGGCCACCTGGGTGTTGAACAGGTCGAACACGACATAGGCCGTCCCCAGCAGGGGCAGGTAGATGATGGCGGGCAGCATATACTTGGGATGCCTGAAGTTGATTTTGGTGGTTATCTTCATTGTCCTTCATTGTTTAAGGGTTCTGTCACTGGCTTGCCCGGGTGTGTCACACCCTTGTGCAGGGCTCTCCACACCGAATCCTGCACGGCGGTGGCGGTCTGCCGCACGGGCGGACGCTGGCAGGCCGTGGCGATGCGGTAGATGTTGAAACCGAGGCTGAGGGCCACAAAGGCGAACACGATGACCAGGAACAGCGTCCGGTGCAAGTCGGCGAAGCGTTGCACCTTGGCGGCTGCCCGGTCGATGCCGAGGGCTTGGGCGAATTTCCGCCCGGCTTTCACGTCGCGCTCGTACCGTTCCTTATACTTGGGGTCGTCCTTGTCGGGCATCTTCTCGCCCAGCAGTATTCTCTTAAATCCTTTCATGTCCGTAATGTCTTATGTTCACATTCATATCTTCTTTTTATTAGCCTTTTAATAGCTGTTCTTTGTCTTCTGCTCGATGTCCTTGTTGAGCAGCGTCCTCCAGTTCACTATCAGCAGACCGTGGGGATTGTTCTCCGTCCTCGGCACGCGCTTCAGTTGTCCGGCCGTCACCAGTTTGCGCATCAGGATGCTGCTGCGGCGTTCTATGCGTTGCCTGCCGTAGTAGGTGAACTCCATTTTCTCACGGTCAAACTTGATGCTGTCGCAGAAGATGCTGAACACCGCGCTCGTTCCCATGATGTTCGAGTAGAAGCCTTTTTCCTTCAGCGTGTTGTATTGTGCCAGTCCCGTTTCGTCCACCAGGTACATGGCTTTCTCCATCGTATAACGGATGTATTTGTCATCCGGTGCAAGGGTAAAAAACAGGTGGTGGAACATTTCGACATGGCTCTTGGCTTCCACGTCAAGCGTTTCCTCCATCGTGGTCTGGCGTACCAGTATAGGCACATTCCCGTCCAGCACGTACACCTTCCGGTGCGCGTCGGCTACCATGCCCCGTGCCGTCCAGATGCTGGCGATGCAGATAAGGATGCACCCCAGCAGGAAACAGCAGCAGAGGATGGTCACTAACTTGATTTTGTTCTCTAAATTCTTGATGACCATAGGCTTACTTCTCTTTTAGGGTGTTCATGAGGACGTATTCCTTGTGCAGCATGGGCATCAGGGTCATCCGCAATTCGGCCAGCAATGGGTCGAAGTATTCTGAGAACGCTTGCACGTAATGGCCTTCCATCACCACTTGGAACCACACCCACCAGATGCCCCGTTCACGCTGGCGGGCGTTTTTGCAGAGCTTGGCGATGTGCAGGCGACAAATCAGGTACTCCACCAGCGGCTCGATGTAGCGGTCGTCATGGTCAAACGCTTCGTCCAGTTCCTCAAAGAGGTCGTCGTAACGCCCGTTTTCGGGTCTTTCCGTCAGTTCTTGGTGCATACGCCGGTGGACAAAATCCATGAAATGCGCATCTTGGCACCAGTTCCCGATTTTCTTTTCAATCTTCATATTGTCATTGTTTTAGTTGATAATCATTTCAATACGGTGTGCATCGCCCCGGTGGCTGACATCTTGGCTTGTTGGGCCACGCCCTCGCCGAAGTTTCGGGTGGAGAAAGCGGTGTCGCCTTCCGGTATCATCCATGCGGCCAGGTCTGGCACAAGGTTCAGGCATTTCAGGGCCACGATGCTGGCTGCCATCAGGTAGCCTGCCGAGAAGAACGAATTTTGCAGGTAGGCCGCCATCGTCTGCGTGGATGCGGTGATGGCCGTCAGGTTCTCTGCCTGTATTGACAACACGATGTCAAACAGCAGCAGTACGTAAAACCCCACGAAGTACAGGCAGGCACCGTAAAAATGTACCGTTAAGTACCTTGTGAGCCATTTCGCCCACGCGCCTTCCCACTTGGGCAACAGGCTGAAAGCCCATTGTATAGGCCCGAATATCGTCAGCATACCAAGTAAAATTTGCTGACAGTATATTGTCGCCCACCAGCCTATCCTAAATACAACAAGGGCTATGAGCATGATGATTTTGTCAATTCCGACCACGATGCCTGCAGTTAGCGAGGTGAACCAAAGGCGGCTCGCGTCCTTCTCCATGTTGGTCACTTCATCCACGCCGGTCTGTTCCATCGTGGCCTCTATCAGGTCGGGGTCGGAGGTGCCGGAATGGGCCACGTCCGCCTGGGCCTGCAGATTGGTGTAGATGGTGTCGCGCACGTAGATGAGTTCCTGCACTTCCTCAAACTTGTCCGCTATCTGCGTGGCTTCCGCCTCGTACAGGTCGTGGGTGTACGACCCGATGCAGTTCGGAATGTAGGACAGGAAGTCCAAAAAGCACCAGTTGTTGCCGCTGTGGGTCATGCCCGTATCGGCGGG
>JAHLFO010000156.1 GCA_018883785.1 Candidatus Bacteroides intestinipullorum | reverse complement strand
AGGATACTTCAAACGGGAAGCATCGCCCAACAAAGCGCTCCAATGCTACACCAACTGCAACTGGAATGTCAAAATCCGCTCGGAGCACTACGAAAGGCATCACTTCTACCCGGCCATCTTCAACAACTTTGCCGCCCGCATGGATTGGGCTGCCAAGGGCAAAGGCAACCGCAACCCGATAGCCATTGTCAACGGACAGGACGGACTGGAAGCCATTCACCTGAGTGCCCAAGCGGGAGAAGAAATCACGCTGGATGCCACACAGTCGTACGACCCGGAGAAAGACAAACTGACCGTCCACTGGTGGATGCTCCCCGAAGCCGGCACTTATGGAGGGGCACTACCCATCTATGAGCCGTATGCGGCACGCACCACCTTCCGCCTGCCCACCGACAGCAAGGGACAACAACTGCACGTGATTTGCGAGGTCACTGACAGCGGAACGCCTTGCCTTACCGCCTACCGCCGCATCATCATCGACGTAGCACCCTGAACCCTCCCTCACCACATCACCCGGCGTCTCCTGCGGGCACAGCCCCCGCAGGAGTGCTGCCGCCTCCCTCCATGACGCTCCCTAACCCCCTCCTTTCTCCGCGAAATCGCAAAAAATCGCGTTCATCCGAACCAACTATCCCAATCAAACACTATCTTTGCCTACGGAACAAAGCCAGACATCCGTATGAAATATTCCTTCCTTATCCCCGTCTACAACCGCCCGGAGGAAGTGGACGAACTCTTGCAAAGCCTGACGGCGCAGTCGTTCAGCGACTTCGAGGTCATCGTGGTGGACGACGGTTCGTCCCTGCCCTGCCGCGAAGTGACCGAACGCTATGCCGGCCGTCTCGACCTGCACTACCACACCAAGCCCAACTCCGGGCCGGGACAGACACGCAACTACGCCGCCGAGCGTGCCCGGGGCGAATACCTGCTCATCCTCGACTCGGACGTCATCGTGCCACCCGGCTATTTGGAAGCCATCGAAGCAGAACTGCAGCGCGAACCGTGCGATGCCTTCGGCGGGCCCGACCGTGCACACGACTCGTTCACTCCGATGCAAAAGGCTATCAACTACGCCATGACGTCGTTTTTCACCACGGGAGGCATCCGGGGCGGACGGAAGAAGATGGACAAGTTCTACCCGCGCAGCTTCAACATGGGCGTGCGCCGCGAGGTCTACCAAGCCCTGGACGGCTTCTCACGGATGCGTTTCGGCGAAGACATCGACTTCAGCATCCGCATCTTCCGGGGCGGATACCGCTGCCGCCTGTTCCCCGACGCCTGGGTGTGGCACAAACGGCGGACCAACCTGCGGAAATTCTTCAAGCAGGTGCACAACTCGGGCATCGCGCGCATCAACCTCTATAAGAAATACCCCGACTCGCTGAAGGTGGTCCATCTGCTGCCGGGCGTCTTCACCCTGGGCACGGCCGTGCTGCTGGCGGGCGCGGCGGTATGCCCCTGGTCACTGGCGCCGCTGGCGCTCTACGCCCTCCTGGTATGCCTGGACAGCACGGTGCAAAACCGCAGCCTGCGCATCGGCCTGCTGTCCGTGGCGGCCGCCTATGTGCAACTCATCGGCTACGGCACAGGCTTCTGGCGCGCGTGGTGGAGGCGGTGCGTGCGGGGCAAGGACGAATTCGAGGCATTCAAGCACAATTTCTACAAATAAAGATTGACATACGGCCTGTCCGCCAGCCGCCATACGCCGGGCCGCACGCTCCGGGACTACTGCGGACGGACACGCAGATATCCGGAAGCAGGCACGCAGATATCTCCGGACGCACCCGGAGACATCACCAAACATCCTGCTGACAAACAACCCGTTACGAAAACAAGGACACACCTTTCAACCTTTAGATAAATTCCGACAACCAATGGACAAACTCAACATCAACCAATGGGCCGAAGAAGACCGTCCGCGCGAGAAGATGATGCAGAAGGGAGCCGAAGCCCTGACCGACGCCGAACTGCTGGCCATCCTGATAGGCTCGGGCAACACCGAAGAGAGCGCCGTGTCCCTGATGCAGCGCGTGCTGGCCGAGGCGGGCAACAACCTGCACCACCTGGGCAAGTGGCAGGTGCGCGACTTCGCCCGCTTCAAGGGCCTGGGGCCCGCCAAGAGCATCAGCATCATGGCCGCCCTCGAACTGGGCAAGCGCCGCACGTTGCAGGAACGGCCCGAACGGCCCACGATGCGCTCTTCGAAGGACATCTACGACCTGTTCCACCCCCTGCTGTGCGACCTCGCCACGGAGGAATTCTGGGTGCTGCTCCTCAACCAGGCCGCACGCGTCATCGACAAGATACGCATCAGCCGCGGCGGACTGGACCAGACCACCGCAGACGTCCGCACCATCCTGCGCGAAGCCCTCCTGGCACGCGCCACCCAGCTGGCCCTGGTGCATAACCATCCCTCGGGCAACACCCAACCCAGCCCGGACGACACCCGACTGACCCAAGCCGTGCGCGACGCGGCCCGGCTGATGAACATCCGCGTGCTGGACCACGTCATCGTGGCCGACGGCGACTATTACAGCTTCAACGACGAGGGACGACTGTGAAAATCAAGGACGGGCTTTGCAGTCTCGCGGAAAATCTTTAGCTTTGTCGGTTGAACCAATATCGAAGAAGAATATGACCAAATTTGAGATAGAAGAGAAAATCGTCGCCATGCTGAAGACGGTGTACGACCCCGAAATCCCCGTAGACGTCTACAACCTGGGCCTCATCTACCGCATAGACGTGACGGACGATTTCGACATCACCGTGGACATGACACTGACCGCCCCCAATTGCCCCGCGGCGGAGTTCATCATGGAGGACGTGCGCCAGAAGCTGGAATCCATCGAGGGCGTCAAGTCCGCCACCGTCAACCTCGTGTTCGAACCGGAATGGGACAAGGACATGATGAGCGAAGAGGCAAAGCTGGAGCTGGGATTCCTCTGAGACAATGAAGGATGATGAACGAATAAGGAAGAATGGCGTATGAAAAGGTATGCCCTCATCTTGGTGCTGTCCCTTGCGGTCTGGTGCAGCGCCTGCCATCCTGCACGGGAAACCGCCCCCATCAGCGGCACCCTGACGGACGCAGGCAACGACACACTGATAGTGACCTGCTATCCGCTGGTGCCGCCGGGCGAGGGCGTGGCCCACTCGGACACACTGGTGATGCACGACGGCACATTCGCCTACACACCGGCGGCGGACACCCTTCCGCAGGAGGTCACCCTGACCCCGAAAGGGACGGAACGCTACTACGCGCTGATGTTCGTGCCCGGACAGCCGGTCCGCGTCAGCGGCAGCCCGGACGACTACCGGCTGGAAGGAAGCACGTTCAACACCCTCTACCAACAGCGGGACACCCTGTTCAGAACCTATAGCCAGTGCCGGCAATACATCGAGGCACATCCGGACAGCGACCTGTCCCTCTACCTGCTCTCCCAACTGCTGGAACAAGCCGCCGGACACGCCTATCTCCGGAGGGCATTTCCCACCTACGCCGCCACCCTCCCTCCGGACCATTCAGCGGAGTTGGCCGCCCTGTTCAAGACACTGGGCCGACCCGTGCAGGACGGCGCATTCGCCCCGCTCTACCGCTATTGGGACGAGGCTTTCCGCCGGAGCCGCATCCTGCAGGAGAACCGGAAAAGCATCGCTGAAGGGCGGCCCGCCCCGGACTTCACACTGACCGACCTGCAAGGCCGTCCCGTCACTCTCAGCACCCTGCGCGGCAAGCACGTCGTGCTGGACTTCTGGGGAAGCTGGTGCGGCCCCTGCCTCGACGGGATGCCCCGCATGAAGGAATACTATGCCCGCTACCACGACCGGTTGGAAATAGTCGGCATAGCCTGCCGCGACACCGAAGAAAGGTGGCGGCAAGCCGTGGCGCAGAACCGCCTGCCGTGGACCAACGTCCTCAACACCGACGACCCCGACGTGGGACTGCTGTACGCCGTGCAGAGTTATCCCACGAAGATAGTCATCGACCCTGCGGGAAAGATACTGAAAATAACGACGGGCGAACGCCCCGCATTCTACGAATACTTGGACACATTATTTAATTAAAACCGATACAAACCAATGAAGAAGAACGTATTTACACTGTTGGCAGGTGCCGCGCTGCTCTGCGCCTGCCAGGCGACGGACAACAAAGGCCGCATCGACCTTGAACTGGCCGAGATGAAAAGCGATACCCTGTGGGTGGGCTCTTACGTGATTCAGAACCGGGAAAACCTGAAAATAGACACTATCCTGCCCGGCCAGACCACGTACACATTTGTGGCCGAAACTGACAGCAACGTCTACAAGATATTCATCGCCCCTACAGACGGTACCAACAAGGCCATCGTCTTAGCTCTCCTGCCGGGCGAACACATCAAGGTGACAGGCAGCATGGAGGACTGGCAGGTGGCAGGCAGTGAACTGAATGCCACGTATGCACCTATACAGCAGGCCTGCTACCCCTATGTAGAGAAAATGGACTCCCTGGAGAAGATAATGACGGACGAAATCTATCGCAACGAATACCTGCCCACGTGGCGACAGATGGACAGCCTGCAGGCCGACTATGTCCGCCAGCACCCGGACGATGACTTGTCCCTGTTCATACTCGAGAACATCCGGGGGGAATCGATAGACGAACTCTATCCCACGCTGACCGAACGGGTCAAAAACGGCCCGTTGGCTCCCATCGCGCAAGTATTCGAGGATGGCATCCGCCAAAAGAAGCTGTTCGAGGAGAACAAGAAGAAAATAGTAGAAGGCGCCGAAGCCCCTGACTTCACCCTGAACGACCTGAACGGTCAGCCCCTCTCCCTCAGCTCCCTGCGCGGCAAGTACGTCGTGCTGGACTTCTGGGGCAGCTGGTGTGGCTGGTGCATCAAGGGCATACCCGACATGAAGAAGTATTACGAGAAATACAAGGGCAAGCTGGAAATCCTGGGCATCGACTGCCGCGACACGGAAGAGAAGTGGAAGGCCGCTGTCGAGAAACACGAACTGCCGTGGCTGCACGT
>JAHLFO010000155.1 GCA_018883785.1 Candidatus Bacteroides intestinipullorum | reverse complement strand
GACGCAGGCCGTGCGCGGGCAGCTGACCTATGAGGCGGGGGGCATCGTGGCCGACGGCGTGTCCTACGGCAGCGTGGCCGACTACCGCCGCCGACAGGCGGGGCAGGAGGGGGAGGGCGAGTGAATGTTTCCGGGCAGAAAGTTTGGTCATGTCCCCGATTTTCCCCATCTTTGCGCCGTGAATAACTGCGAGAGCCGTGGGGCGTCGTCCTCCTTCTTATTTTATTCCGCCCGGGTAAACGATTTTACTTCATTAAACTAAGGAACAAGATATGAAAGGTATTATTCTCGCCGGTGGCAGCGCCACCCGCCTCTATCCCCTAAGCAAGGCCATCTCCAAGCAGATCATGCCCGTCTACGACAAGCCGATGATTTATTACCCCCTGTCCACGCTGATGCTGGCCGGCATCCGCGAGGTGCTGGTCATCTCCACGCCGAGGGACCTGCCCATGTTCCGCGACCTGCTGGGCACGGGCGAGGAGCTGGGCATGCAGTTCTCGTACAAAGTGCAGGAGCGGCCCAACGGGCTGGCTCAGGCCTTCGTGCTGGGCGCCGACTTCCTGGAGGGCGGCCCCGGGTGCCTCATCCTGGGCGACAACCTGTTCTACGGCCAGGGCTTCTCGGCCATGCTGCGGCGTGCCGCCTCCATCGGGCAGGGCGCGTGCATCTTTGGCTACTACGTGAAGGACCCCCGTGCCTACGGCGTGGTCGAGTTCGACGGCGCGGGCCGCGTGGTCTCGCTCGAAGAGAAGCCCGCGTGCCCCAAGAGCAACTATGCCGTGCCCGGCCTCTACTTCTACGACCACACGGTGACGGCCAAGGCCGCGTCCCTGAAGCCGTCCGCCCGCGGCGAGTACGAGATCACCGACCTCAACCGCCTCTACCTGGAGGAGGGGACGCTGCGGGTCGAGCTCTTCGGCCGCGGCTTCGCCTGGCTGGACACGGGCAACTGCGACAGCCTGCTCGAGGCCTCCAACTTCGTGGCGACGATACAGAACCGCCAGGGCTTCCGCGTCAGCTGCATCGAGGAGATAGCCTGGCGCAAGGGCTGGATAGACCTCGACCGGCTGCACCGCCTCGGGCAGCAGATGGGCAAGACGGAGTATGGGCAGTACCTGATGGAACTGGCCGACTCGCACCGCTGATAGCGGCCACTAATCACTAATCCCTAAACACTAAGCACTATATGAAGACTTATCTCGTGACCGGCGCCGCCGGATTCATCGGCGCCAACTACATCAAGTACATCCTGCGGATACACGAGCATATCCGCGTCGTCATCCTCGATGCCCTGACCTACGCGGGCAACCTGGGCACCATCGCCCGCGACATCGACAACGAGCGCTGCATCTTCGTGCGCGGCGACATCTGCGACCGTGCCCTGGTGGACGACCTCTTCGGCCGCTACAAGTTCGACTACGTGGTCAACTTCGCCGCCGAGAGCCATGTGGACCGCAGCATCGAGAACCCCCAACTGTTCCTCCTGACCAATATCCTGGGCACGCAGAACCTGCTCGACGCCGCCCGCCGCGCCTGGGTCACCGGCAAGGACGAGACGGGCTATCCCACGTGGCGTGCCGGGGTCCGCTACCACCAGGTCAGCACCGACGAGGTCTACGGCTCCCTGGGCGACGAGGGCTACTTCACCGAGCAGACGCCCCTCTGCCCGCACAGCCCCTACAGCGCCTCGAAGACCAGTGCCGACCTCTTCGTCATGGCCTACCGGGACACGTATCACATGCCCGTCAGCATCACCCGCTGCTCGAACAACTACGGGCCCTACCACTTCCCCGAGAAGCTCATCCCCCTCATCATCAAGAACATCCTCGAAGGCAAGCAGCTGCCCGTCTATGGCAATGGGTCGAACGTGCGCGACTGGCTCTACGTCGAGGACCACTGCAAGGCCATCGACCTCGTCTTGCGCCAAGGCCGGGAGGGTGAAGTCTACAACGTCGGCGGGCATAACGAGAAGACCAACCTCGAGATTGTCCGGCTGACCATCGCCACCATCCACCGCCTGATGGAGTCGCACCCCGAATATCGCCAGGTGCTGAAGAAGAAGGATATAGGTGCCGATGGCGAGATAGACATCAGCTGGATCAACGACGGGCTCATCACCTTCGTCAAGGACCGCTTGGGGCACGACCAGCGTTATGCCATCGACCCCACCAAGATCCGCGAAGAGTTGGGCTGGTATCCGGAGACGACGTTCGAGGTGGGCATCGTCCGCACCATCGAGTGGTACCTCAACCACCAGGATTGGGTGGAAGAGGTGACCAGCGGTGATTATCAGAAGTACTACGAACGGATGTACGGCAACCGCTAACTGAGCGCCACGCTCAGCAGGATGCCCAGGAACAGCATATTGCGCGAGGTCTCGCCCAGTATGCTGTTCAGTTTTTCTCCGCTACGGATGATGCACATGCGCCGCCACGTCATCAGGTGCAGGTAGAAGTAGATGCACGGCGCCCAGATGAAGTCCAGCCAGGTCAGTCGCCCGCTGAACACGAACCACGTGCAGAGCAGCACTGCGGCGATGCCCAGGGCCAGGTAAGCCTGCCGTCCGAATCGTGCGCCGAATCGTGCCACCAGTGTCTGTTTGCCGCTGATGCGGTCCTGCTCTACGTCGCGGTAGTTGTTCACCATCAGCAGGGTGTCAATCACCAGTCCGGCCACCAGCGAGAGCACCAGTACGTCCACATTCAGCACGCCTGCCTGCACATAATACGTCCCCCCCACGGGGATGAAGCCGAAGAACACCAGCACCAGCAAGTCGCCCCATCCCCGGTAGGACAAGTAAGTTGTATATAGGAATGCAAAGAGGATGCACGTCACGCCCACGGCAATCAGTTCCCAGCCTCCGTGCGGCAGCCTCCCCCACGACAAGTAGAGTAGCCCCAGCCCGCACAAGCAGGCGATAAGCAGGGTCAGGCCGATGCCCATCCGCATGGCGCGGGGCGTTATCCAGCCTTCGGCACAGGCCCGTCGGGGGCCCAGGCGGTCTTCCCGGTCCGTGCCCTTCTGGTAGTCGTAGAGGTCGTTGATGAAGTTTGCAGCAATCTGCATGGTGCAAGCAAAGAGCAGGCACAATACAGCTTGGGGCACTTGGAAAGCCCCGTCGGAAAAAGCCAGTCCGCTGCCCAGCATGACGGGGATGAGTGCAGCTGTCAACGTCTTGGGGCGCGCAGCCAGTAGCCAGGCATGCGCGGAGTTTCTGCGGATATCTTTCATGTCTTATGTTGTTAGGTTTATAGGGGCAAAGATACGGCGTACCATCCGTATTGCCAAAAAAATAGGGCGGCTTGTGCTTCCTTATCTCCCATTTTTTCCTTACCTTTGCGCCCAAATCTGCGAGAGTGATGAAAATCAAGGAAATCATAGATGCCCTTGAGCGTTTCGCGCCTCTGCCCTTGCAAGACAGCTACGACAATGCAGGCTTGCAATTGGGACTGACAGGGACGGAAGCCACAGGGGCTTTGTTGTGTCTGGACGTCACCGAGGACGTGCTGGACGAGGCGGAAGCTTTGGGATTTAACTTGGTGGTGTCGCACCATCCGCTCATCTTTCAAGGCTTGAAGTCATTGACAGGGCGCACCTACGTGGAGCGGTGTGCCATGAAAGCGATCTGCAACGGCATAACCCTCTATGCTGCCCATACCAATCTGGACAATGCCCTTGGAGGTGTCAGTTTCAAGATGGCCGAGAAGATAGGGCTAAAAGATGTCCAAGTCTTGCAACCATTCGAGGATGGCCGGCTGGGCGGTTCTGGAGTCATCGGATGTCTGGAAGAGCCAGAGACTGAGACTGATTTCTTGCGGCGTGTCAAGAAAATCTTCGAGGTAGCTTCTGTACGGTACAATTGGTTGTGCGGCCGTGAGATTCGCAAAGTTGCCTTGTGCGGAGGGGCGGGAGCCTTCCTGATACCTCAAGCCTTATGTACGGGTGCCGATGTCTTCTTGACAGGCGAAATCAAGTATCACGAATTCCAAGGACATGATGATGACATTCTCTTGGCGAGTCTCGGTCACTTCGAGAGCGAACAATATACAATAGAACTATTAGAGCAAATAATCAAGGAGGCGTGTCCCCAGTTGCCCATCCAGCCAACCAGGGTGAATACAAATCCCATAAGGTATATGTAAAGATTAAAAAGTTATGGCTACAACCAAAGAAGTAAAGAAGAATTCACAGGACTTGACTGTCGAGCAGAAATTGAAGGCCTTGTATCAGTTGCAGACCATGTTGTCCAAGATTGATGAGATCAAGACCTTGCGTGGCGAATTGCCTTTGGAGGTGCAGGATTTGGAGGATGAAATTGCCGGTCTGAGCACCCGTGTGGAGAGATTGAAATCTGAGATTGCCGATTTGAAGACCTCCATAGCAGGGAAAAAGGTAGAGATTGAGACGGCTAAGGCTTCCGTGGCCAAGTACAAAGAACAACAGGAGAATGTCCGAAATAACCGTGAGTACGATTTCTTGAGCAAGGAAATAGAGTTCCAAACTCTGGAAATTGAATTGTGTGAGAAGCGTATCCGTGAGTTTACGGATCAGCAGAATGAGAAAGAGAAGGAAGTGGAAAAGTGTACGGAGAAGATGGAAGAACGCTCTAAAGACTTGGAAGCCAAGAAAAACGAATTGGATGAAATCGTGTCCGAGACCAAGCAGGAGGAAGAACGCCTGCGCGATAAAGCCAAAGACTTGGAAACTAAGATTGAACCCCGTCTGCTGCAATCTTTTAAACGCATTCGTAAGAACTCACGCAACGGCTTGGGCATCGTTTATGTTCAACGTGATGCTTGTGGTGGTTGCTTCAATAAAATTCCGCCTCAGCGTCAGTTGGATATCCGCTCACGTAAGAAAATCATAGTTTGTGAATATTGCGGCCGAATCATGATTGACCCCGAACTGGCAGGAGTGACGACTACCACCGAAGTCAAAGAAGCCGCTAAGGATAAGCCCACACGTAGACGTAAGATCACGACTGAAGCCTAAAGATTACAAGTCTTTGTAGGCAGGTATATCGGGTAGGAAGGTATATGTGCTGTGCTTGTAATCCATCCGGCAACAATAATGGCGTAAACCATTGCTGACCACGAGATAATCGACATGCAATACTAAATTGTAGCGGCCAATTTGGTCAAAAACAGCTTGGGTGATTTTTACGTCAGGAGCTTTATATTCAATAATCATTTGCGCTGTGAGATCGCGTTTGTAAAGCACGGTGTCACAGCGTTTTTTAGTACCGTTCAAGCACAGCTGCACTTCATTGGCCATCAATGCTCGGGGAAATCCTTTATACTCGATCAGAAAATGGACAAAGTGTTGGCGCACCCATTCTTCAGGTGTTAGGGTAACGTATCGTCGGCGGATTATATCGAGGATGGTATGCTTTCCATCTTTGATTCCTAGCCTTGCGTCAAATTGGGGTAGATTTAGTGATTGCATGGATTCTATTCTATTAAGTCAATACGATTTGAAGAATGAGTAGGTTGGCTTTTTGTGTTCTGAACAGATGTGGAATCAGCCTTGTACCTGACAGTGTCAGCCTGTATGCGCTTGTTTCTTAAGTACTTTAATTTCCATTTTTTCCAAAAGAGCAGTTCTGCCCATTTGTCGAAATCCTTCTTGAATATAATGCCTATGCCTTGAGTGGTCAGATTGGTTCGTGTGAAATATCTGTCATTAGTTTCGTTGTAAGCTTTCAGTCGAATGTTGCCAGAGCGCGTAACGAGCCATTCTGCTTCAAAATCGCCAACAAAGTTAGTATTAGCCAAGGGATTATCCCTGTATCCGAAATTGCCATTGATGAGCAGTCGGTTGTTGAGCAACTGTCCAGACAGCATGCCTTCAAATTCCATGTCTGTCCATCCTTCACCGGTGCTGAAGTTGGTGCCTATATTCCAATTGTTGTTGTTGATGATGTTGGAAAGCGCATTATTCAATTGTCCAGAGAGAGTGGATGACAATACGCTGGACATCATGTTGGAGTTTTGTGCTGTACCGGTATTCTCTGGAGCATAAAATTTCCCAATGCCTAATAAGTACAGTATCTGCATGTTGATCTGTTCTTCATCAGGAATATAGTTGCGTACAAGGGCTTGCACTTCTTCACGTTCGTTAGGCAATTCCAAGTCCAACTTTATGTCCGGCGAAGTAAGTTGACCGGATATGCCCATGATGCAATTCACCTTGACATTCGTTTGATTGACATACTCGTTGGCATTGGGTATCAGATCGTTCAATGAGGCGGAGTTGACAGTATAATAGGCTTGGATGTCTAAGTATGCGTCCAATGGTGAACCGTTGAAAGAGATGTTGCTTCCTTCTTGTATGGTGAAGTCTTTCCGGATGATCTCTTGAAGGCTAAATTTGTAGACACCTTGCTCGATACGATAATTCCCGAACATTTTCACATCGCCTTTATTAAAAAATTCTGTCCGTATGTTGCCGGAGCCTTTGGCACTGATATAGTCTCCTGCCATGGGATCCATGATGATGCGCATCGAGGCATCCGGTGTGGCATCAATTTGCAGGTTCAATCGGATGTCTGTATCTCCTTTTTCTTCCTCTTCTTTTTCCAATTCCTTTTGGGCAACTTCATAATCGGAGAGGGAGGAATCATAGGTCAAGCGCTTGGGAGTCTTGTCTACAAAATTGATGAACTGGTTACTTACCGCCGATGTCACATTGTCTTTGATGTAGGTAAAAGTGGTATTTTTATTGGTAGTCATGGCCACATCTATGGTCACCCCATCATTAGCATTACCGGCTATGGTTGCGTTGCCTGTAGCGTAGACTACTCCATAGAAGGGGAAATCAGGGGATTCTTTCGTATTCATCACTAACATGTTGTTGACGTTGAAGTTGAAGTGGTATTCCAAGTTCTTGAAGTGTTGGTAATGCAAGTATCCATTGACTTTGCCTTCGTGTCCTTGCGTGTCGTAAATCCGGTTGTTGCGGAAGGTCAAGCCTGTGGGTTCAATGAATATACTATCCTTGATGTTATAGGTCGTATTGAGCACGTCTACTTTAAGGGAGGCATCCCCCTTGACTTTGCCTTCCATGGTAAGTGCTTTGAATTTGCCGTAGAAGTGCACGTTGCCCCAAACTCGCCCGTCAAAATCGGAAGTGATGCTTCTCATATAGTGGTGGATGAACTTCAGCTTCGTTCCTTCGGCATCGATTTGCAAGTCAAGGGAGCTTGTGGGCTTTATCGGGTAGATGAATCCATGCACATGGGTTCGGGCGATGTCTTTTTCTCGGATGCGTGCATCGAGATATATGCCTTTTACATCATGGTGCCATTCTCCATGGATTTGCGCATCACCCAAGAGGCCTTCGTTCAATCCAAGATTGCGTATGAACAAGTCGGTGCTCATGACAGGTTTGGATAATACTCCACTGGCAAATGCAGGCCCTGTGGCTTCTCCTTGGAAGTTCACTCCCAAGTCTGCAATGTCAAAGACATAGCCGATGTTGATATCTTGCAAATCTATCCGTATGGTGTCTTCAGGCATCTTAGAGAGGGTGCCGTCAATGTGCAGGTGCCTTTCATTGTGGGTAAATTTGAAGTCATTGACAAATATTTTTCCCGAATCTATGACAATTTCCGAGGGGTGGATTTGCCAAAGCGTATCATTGAGTATGGCATCTGTCTGGTGAATCTGGATGATGGTTTTCAGCGGTGCTTTGACAGGCGCATGGGCAAGGTGGCGCTTCAAAGAGTCAGGCGTCTCTTTGCGGATGAGCCGGGTGAGAGTAGACAGGCTCCCGCTATAGGTCGTGTTGGCATTGTTTCCCCAATTCAGGATGGTCCTGATGCTGTCATTCTGAGCTTGCGCTTCCAAGGCTATGTTGATGGTGCCCTTGGGCTTCCGATTGGTGAAGCGCAGGGAGGTATGGATTTGTTGATTGGGATTTTCACATAAGAACATGCCCGATTCGATGAAGTTATTTTTATAACGCATCCGGGGGAAATAGCCTTCCACCCTCAACCGCTGAGATTCATCGTTGAAGTATCCCTTAATGGTGGAGTGGGCATATATTTTTAAAGGAATATTAAGGATGGCAGATATCAACTCGGTGTCATAAAGATGGAGGTCAAAATAAAAATTATTGTTCGTCTGAATAGGTTTACGCTTTTTCTCCAGGTCTTTCGTGGAGCCATTATCCATCAATGCCGGTATATACCTCTTCAGGATGTTTAGGATACTGGCGGGGAGGGTCTTGTAGGAATAATCTCCCGCGATGTTGCCGGTCAGGAAATTAGAGCTGATGGTCAGTGATTTTTCTTTTCCGCTTTCGTTGACGGCCGCGACCTTGAAATTATCCAGGAAATAAGTCTTGTCTGGGAGGGTGTAATATAAGCTGTCCAGGTTGATTTCCCCGTTCATCTCGTCAATGGAGCCTCCGGTGAAGTTGGCATTCAGACGGGCGGAAAATTCTACACCCTGATAGGCGGAGGTAAGGTTCAACGCGTGTGGGCGTACATGGTCGATGGTGGCCAGGAAATTGAATGTCGGGATTTTTTCGGCGGTATTGAAACTTCCGTTTAGTTCGATGGCGCCGTTAGTGTCTTCTAACGCCATTTTTCCGGTAAATCCTCCCTGTTTATATTCTCCGTCAAGTGTGATATTCTGATAGGTGTATTGGCTATAATCTATGGAGGCGATCAATCCTTGCAGGATAATGTGGGGGTATTGTTGCTTTCGATGGCTACCGTCCACGTTCAGGCTCAGAGAGATTTTTCCTAATTGGGCGTTGTCCAACATGCTGCCTAAGTCAAAGTCTTGTGTCTGCACTTGTCCCGAATAGGCAAAGTCACCTTCTTGCTTGTTGGAAGAAATCTTTACGTCTGTATGAATTTCTCCCAAGTCGGTCCGGATTTGTCCATACGTGACCAAGTCGGTGAAATAACCGGATAATTCGCCTCTGAAGGAGATATTGCCCAGATTTTGCAATGCTCTCGACGTATTGTTGCCAAAGTTCCGCAAAAGGAAAGACACGCCTTCGCGGTCAGCTTGCCACCGCGAAAGATTGGCAAAGACGTAGGCATTATCCGGCTGGGAGAGGTCTTGCAGGGAGGCATCGCCTTGCATATAAAAATGCCGACCGGGTGAGGATAGGGAAAGTTTTGAACATTTCAAGTTGTTCAGGCTCCCGCTTGCGATGATTTCCGTCTGCAAGGTTTCTCGGAAAGAGCCGAATGCCGGCACAAAGGCGGACAAGTCTTGCAAGGTGATTCGCGACGGCTTCATCCGGAAGGAGAAGTTCACTCCGTCTGTAAAATGCCGAAGGGCGCCAATGCTATCATATTGCAGGCGGATAGTGTCTGTCTGGATAGAAGTATGGGGCAAAGCTATCTCAAAATCCTTTATCCTCATCTGCTGGTCGTTACCTATCATCTGTAGGCTGAGTTTTTTCAGCTCGAAGCCGGAGTTGGCTTCATCCACGCTCAGGCGTTTGATGGCTGCATTGATGCTGTCATTGCGGATGGCTTTCAAGGAGATGCCAGCGATGATATTGTCCAGTTTGATGTGGTTGGCGTTGAATTTACCCGGAGTTTTCCTTTCGGAAAGCACGTCGTACGACAAGGTACCCCTGCGGATAAGCAGGGAGTTGATGCGCAGGTCAAGGTCAGTACTGGTCGTCTTTTCTTCTTTGGGCGTGAAGGCATCTATGATGAACTGGAAGTTGGGAGCATCTTCTGGCGTCTTCTTATTCAGTTGAATGGTGAATCCGAATAACTGGATGTTACTGATAGAGATGCGACCTTCCAGTAGCGGCAGCAAGTCGAACTTGGCAGAGAGGCGAGCCACCTTCAGCAGGTCTTCACCAGCCAGATCCTTAACGTACAGGTCATTGATGATGATACGGTT
Organism: Candidatus Bacteroides intestinipullorum; assembly: GCA_018883785.1. GTDB lineage: Bacteria > Bacteroidota > Bacteroidia > Bacteroidales > Bacteroidaceae > Bacteroides > Bacteroides intestinipullorum. The sequence goes on along the minus strand of JAHLFO010000155.1, from coordinate 23,128 downwards.
GAGTAGCCCCATATAGACCTGGCCTATGCTTAGTTCGCTGCCCAACACTGAACTGAGCTTGGCAGATACCCATACAGACATCTGTCGCTGGACAAAGGGCAGGTTCAGCAATAAAATCATGCCGATATACACTCCCAATATAATACCGACAATGACACGTATGGTTCTCTTCAGCTTCTTGATAAGGCGACAATTTTTGTAATCAGCCAACAAAAATAGCAAATAATATGTTATAAATCTACTTTTATCATTATTTTTGCGCCAAATTAAAGCAAAATTATATGAGTACACTGATATTGGGAATCGAATCTTCTTGTGATGATACCTCGGCGGCAGTCGTGCGCGATGGCTATTTGTTGTCGAATGTCGTTGCCAGCCAGGCTGTTCACGAAGCATACGGCGGGGTAGTGCCGGAGTTGGCTTCGCGCGCCCACCAGCAAAACATAGTTCCTGTGGTTCATGAAGCTTTGAAACGCGCGGGAGTGGCGAAGGAAGAATTGAGCGCGGTGGCCTTCACACGCGGTCCCGGCTTAATGGGTTCTTTATTGGTGGGAGTATCTTTTGCAAAAGGATTTGCTCGCTCCTTGGGTATCCCCATGATTGATGTCAATCACCTGACCGGACATGTGTTAGCACACTTTATTAAAGTAGAAGGCGAGGAAAACCGTCAACCCCATTTCCCTTTCTTGTGCTTGTTGGTATCAGGAGGGAACTCGCAGATAATCTTGGTGAAAGCCTATAACGACATGGAAATACTGGGCCAAACCATCGACGATGCCGCCGGAGAGGCTATCGATAAGTGTTCCAAGGTAATGGGATTGGGCTATCCCGGAGGCCCCATCATAGACAAGCTGGCCCGCCAGGGAAATCCCAAAGCTTTTGTTTTCAGCAAACCATATATCCCGGGATTGGATTATAGTTTCAGCGGTTTGAAGACTTCTTTCCTTTACTCCCTACGCGAGTGGATCAAAGAAGATCCCGATTTCATCGAGCATCACAAGACGGATTTGGCGGCTTCGCTTGAAGCAACAATCGTGGATATCCTGATGGACAAATTGCGCAAGGCGGCAAAACAATATCATATCAAGGAAGTGGCCGTTGCTGGAGGAGTATCTGCCAATAACGGGCTGCGCAATGCTTTCCGCGAACACGCAGAGAAATATGGGTGGGATATTTTCATCCCTAAATTCAGTTATACGACGGATAATGCAGCCATGATAGCCATCACGGGGTATTTTAAATATCAGGACAAGGATTTCTGTCCGATGGATGCACCGGCCTATTCGCGCGTCTCTCTATAATATAAATAGGTGCAATGAGGATAGAAGAAAAGATAGGTGAATGCCTTAAAGATAAAGGAATGACTCTCTCTACCGCAGAAAGTTGCACGGGTGGAGGTATTGCGGCATTAATAACTTCGGTGCCCGGAAGCTCTTCTTATTTCAAGGGGGGGATTGTGGCCTATTCAAACGAGGTGAAAATGAATCTTCTTCACGTCTCGCCTCAGACATTGGAAAAGTATGGAGCCGTAAGCCGCGAAACGGTTATTGAAATGGCAAAAGGAGCAATGGAAGCGCTGAAAACGGAATGCGCCGTAGCCACATCGGGAATAGCAGGGCCGGGTGGAGGTACCCTTGAAAAACCTGTGGGAACCATCTGGATGGCTGTGGCGTGCAGGGATAAAATTGTTACCCGAAAAGAGAAAGGCGATTTGGGCAGGATTGAAAATGTGAAGCGGACTATTCAGGATGTCCTTGCGATGCTTTGCTCGGAACTGGAGCAAATCCAAACCCAATGACAAAAGTCTTTGAAATCCAGGGTGAGAAACCGTTGCCACCTGCCTGATAAGCATCCTGTTATCTTGTTGCTGCCAAAATCCACTTAAAAACAAGGATGAGAACGTAAAAGGAAGTTATATTTTCCATGAAATGAAGGGAAAATGCTATTATGCAATGAATTATTTTGGGAAAAGCTTGTATATTAACAATAAAAGTACTTACTTTGCGCTCTGTTTGAAATAAACATCAGATTGAAACTATAAAAAAAGATAGAGATGTCGAAGATTTGTCAAATTACCGGAAAGAAAGCCATGATTGGCAACAATGTTTCACATTCAAAAAGAAGAACCAAACGTACTTTCGATGTGAACTTGTTTACGAAGAAATTCTACTACGTTGAGCAAGATTGCTGGATCAGCCTTAGCATTTGCGCTAACGGCTTGCGTGTTATTAACAAGAAAGGCTTGGATGCAGCTCTGAAAGAAGCAGTGGCCAAAGGCTATTGCGATTGGAAGAGCATTAAAGTTATCGGCTAAAAAATAGAGGAGATTACGAAAGATGGCAAAGAAAACTAAAGGCAATAGAGTACAAGTGATTTTGGAGTGCACTGAGCACAAGGATAGCGGCATGCCGGGTACTTCTCGTTATATCACGACCAAGAACAGAAAGAATACGACGGAAAGATTGGAGCTGAAGAAGTACAATCCTATCCTGAAAAGAGTGACAATCCACAGAGAAATTAAGTAATTAAAAAAAAGATAACCGTCTATGGCAAAGAAAACAGTTGCAAGCTTGCACGAAGGTTCCAAGGAGGGTCGTGCATATACCAAGGTTATCAAGATGGTGAAGTCTCCGAAGACTGGTGCTTACATCTTTGATGAACAGATGGTAGCTAATGAAAAAGTACAAGACTTTTTCAAGAAATAAGAAAAAGTACATTTGGATACTATTGATTATGAGTCCCCTTATTGGCAAAGAGCTGATAAGGGGCTCTTTTTTTGAAGGAAAAATGAATGAATCTTTCATTTTCTGTCAGTTTTATTATACCTTTGTAGCATAATGTCTTATTATAAACCACAACGAGATGGGAATATTTAGTTTTTTCTCTAAGGAAAAGAAAGAAACATTAGACAAGGGATTGTCCAAGACCAAAGAAAGCGTGTTTGGGAAAATTGCACGCGCTATTGCTGGAAAGTCCAAGGTGGATGACGAAGTGCTGGATAATTTGGAGGAAGTATTGATTACTTCGGATGTGGGCGTGGAGACAACGCTGAAGATTATCGAACGCATAGAGAAGCGCGTCGCTGCAGACAAATATATGAATACGCAAGAGCTGAACAGAATTTTGCGCGACGAGATATCTGCTTTACTTACGGAGAACAATTCGGTTGATGCGGATGATTTTGATATTCCTGCCGGAAAGCAGCCCTACGTCATCATGGTGGTAGGTGTTAATGGTGTAGGAAAAACCACGACGATTGGCAAGCTGGCTTATCAGTTTAAGAAAGCGGGTAAGTCTGTTTGCTTGGGTGCAGCAGATACTTTCCGGGCGGCAGCTGTGGAGCAACTGATGATCTGGGGTGAACGTGTGGGAGTCCCGGTCATCAAGCAAAAGATGGGGGCCGATCCTGCGTCGGTGGCTTTTGACACGTTGAGTTCTGCTGTGGCCAATAAAATTGATGTGGTCATCATAGATACGGCCGGACGTCTCCATAATAAAATAGGCTTGATGAATGAATTGACCAAGATAAAGAATGTGATGAAGAAGGTGGTGCCCGAAGCTCCGCATGAAGTCTTGTTGGTATTGGACGGTTCGACGGGACAAAATGCTTTCGAACAAGCCAAGCAATTCACGCTGGCCACAGAAGTTACCTCCATGGCGGTGACTAAATTGGATGGCACAGCCAAAGGAGGTGTGGTGATTGGCATTTCCGATCAATTCAAAATACCGGTGAAGTATATCGGTTTAGGCGAAGGCATGGAGGATTTGCAAGTCTTCCGCAAGAAAGAGTTTGTCGATTCATTGTTTGGAGATACTAAATGAAGCATAGCACTATAGATATCATCACGTTGGGTTGCTCCAAGAACTTGGTGGATTCGGAGCGTTTGAAGCGTCAATTGGAGGCATCGGGATTTTATGTGACTCACGATGCTGAACATCCCAAGGGAGAAATAGCCGTTATCAATACGTGCGGATTTATTGGAGATGCCAAAGAAGAGTCCATCAATATGATATTGGAGTTTGCCCAAGCCAAGGAGGAGGGACACCTCAAGAAGCTCTATGTCATGGGGTGTCTTTCTGAGCGCTATCTGAAAGAGCTTTCCGTGGAAATACCCCAAGTGGATAAGTTTTACGGGAAGTTTAATTGGAAGGAGCTTCTGGAAGACCTTGGCAAGCATTATGACGAGGAACTTCACATTGAGCGTTCGTTGACGACTCCTGCACATTATGCTTATCTGAAGATATCGGAAGGATGTGACCGTACATGCGCCTATTGTGCCATACCTATTATCACGGGCAAACATGTATCGCGTCCGATGGAAGAAATTCTGGACGAAGTACGGTATTTGGTTAGTTGTGGAGTAAAGGAATTTCAAGTCATTGCTCAAGAATTGACTTATTATGGTGTAGATCTATATAAACGGCAAGCCTTGCCCGAGTTGATTGAGAGGATGTCCGATATCCCCGGCGTGGAGTGGATTCGTCTGCACTATGCCTATCCGGCTCACTTCCCGATGGAACTGTTGCGTGTGATGCGTGAGCGTCCCAATGTATGCAAATACATGGACATCGCTCTACAGCATATCAGTGATAATGTGTTGGGGCGTATGCATCGCCATGTGACGAAGGAAGAGACGTATCGACTGATTGAGCAATTTCGCCAGGAGGTACCCGGCATTCACCTAAGAACCACATTGATGGTTGGTTTTCCTGGGGAAACCGAAGCTGATTTTGAGGAATTGAAAGACTTTGTCCGCAAGGTGCGTTTTGATAGAATGGGTGCTTTCGCCTATTCGGAAGAAGAGGGCACTTATTCAGCTTTGCATTATGCAGATGACGTATCTCCGGAAGTTAAGCAAAAGCGTTTAGATGAATTGATGGGCATCCAGCAAGAAATATCGGCCGAATTGAGTGCAGCTAAAGTTGGCCAGCAGATAAGAGTGATTATCGATCGAAAAGAAGGAGATTATTATGTAGGACGTAGTGAGTTTGATTCGCCCGAGGTTGATCCGGAGATTTTGATAGCATGCGAAAATTCTCTACGCCTTCATATCGGAGAATTTTATCAGGTGAGAATTGTGGATGCGGAGGATTACGATTTATATGGGCAAGTTATCGTCTGAATCCATTGTAGGCTGAACATTCATCGAGCGGGCCATGAATAATAAAGATTTTATAGCGGAATTATCCGGCAAATTGGGGCGTTCTTCCAAGGAAACGTCAGATTGGGTGGCACTGTTGCTCTCCGAGATGACTCATCAATTGGAGGATGGGAATGCCATATACATACAAGGATTCGGCACATTCGAAGTGAAGAAAAAGGTTGAACGCATCTCTGTCAATCCAGTTTCTAAGCAGCGCATGTTGGTGCCTCCCAAGTTGGTGCTTTCCTATAAACCTAGCGCATCGTTAAAGGATAAATTCAAATAAGGTCTTGGAGTGATTTCAAATAACTTATGAATGATAGGATAAACATACAAGACCTGTCCAACTTGCTTGTCTCCCAACATGCGCTGTCCAAGGAAAATGCGGATGCTCTTATCAGGGAATTCTTCTCGTTGATAGAGACTGCATTGGAGCGAGACAAATATGTCAAGATAAAGGGACTTGGCGTTTTCAAGCTGATAGAAGTAGACGCTCGGGAAAGTATGAATATCAATACAAAAGAGCGATTTGAAATTCCTCGATATACGAAGGTGTCTTTCACGTCGGATGCTACGCTCAGGGACACGATAAATAAACCTTTTGCTCATTTTGAGACGGTGATTCTGAATGAAAATACCGTTTTTGACGATAAGAATGAGGACAAGCAAATGCCTGATGAGGAAAAGTTAATGGAAGAACTTTTCCCCGCAAATCAAAGTGAGGCTGTACCCGATGAGAATACCGACCTGGATGAATTGAATAAAGAAACCGCAAGGGAGAAAGTGCAAATGCTTAGTCAGGAAGTAGCTATGCCTGTCCACAAATCATCCATTAAATTATACATTACCTTGGTGATATTGCTCTTAATTTTGTTGGGGTGCATCTTCTTTTTTATGAATCGTTCTCGGATGGCTGAAGGAGGTTTCTGGCAAGAGTTAGAGAATGAAAATGCAGGGAATCCACACATACAGGAAACTCTTCCTACTCTGTCTGATGATTCCTTAGTAAACGATAAGGGTAAGAAATCGCGTATTCGCAATGATTCCATCCTGCTGATTTCTTCGCAAACGCCGGTCAGAAGTCTCGCCGAGGACTAAGGCATGTCTTGTCGAAGGAAAGAGGACGTCTTTGCGAAGGAAAGACATGCAAAACGTAGCGTTTACATAATTTCTAAACTCTATGAAAGTAGTTTAATCTAAAGATTTTGCATTGTTTTTTAATATATATTAGTTGGCTTGATTATTTTATTGCCGTACTTTTGGGCGCTCGAAAAGAACAGAATAATTAAGTAAACAATAAATAAAACATTAAAACTATATTTGATATGGCTGAAATAGTTGATATCCGTGAATTGAACGAGCGGATTGAAAGGCAAAGTGCTTTTGTGACGAACATTACTGCCGGTATGGATCAGGTCATCGTGGGGCAGAAGCATTTGGTAGAATCATTGTTGATAGGACTTTTATCAGATGGACATGTGTTGCTGGAAGGTGTTCCCGGACTGGCCAAGACGTTAGCCATCAAGACGCTGGCCTCTCTGATTGATGCTCAATATAGCCGCATTCAGTTTACCCCGGATTTGTTGCCTGCCGACGTGATGGGTACCATGATATATAGTCAGAAAGACGAGACTTTCCAAGTGAAGAAAGGTCCCGTATTTGCAAACTTCATTTTGGCCGATGAAATCAACCGTGCTCCGGCTAAAGTGCAGAGTGCTTTGTTGGAGGCCATGCAGGAGCGTCAGGTGACTATTGGAAATGAAACATTCCGCCTGCCTGAACCGTTCTTGGTGATGGCTACGCAAAACCCCATTGAGCAGGAAGGAACCTATCCGTTACCCGAAGCTCAGGTGGACCGTTTCATGTTGAAAGTGATTATTGACTATCCCAAACCGGAAGAAGAAAAGCAGATTATCCGCCAGAATATCAATGGAGAGAAGGTTGTCATCAAGCCTATCCTGAAAGCTTCCGAAATCCTTGAAGCCCGCAAAGTGGTGCGTCAGGTCTATTTGGACGAGAAGATTGAGAAATACATCGTGGACATCGTTTTCGCCACCCGCTATCCAGAGAAGTATGACTTGAAGGAACTGAAGGGCATGATTGGATTCGGAGGTTCTCCGCGTGCTTCCATCAACCTTGCATTGGCAGCACGAAGCTATGCGTTCATCAAGCGCCGTGGTTATGTCATTCCGGAAGATGTACGCGCCGTGGCACACGACGTATTGCGCCATCGTATCGGCTTGACCTACGAAGCCGAAGCCAGCAACCTGACTTCTGACGAAATCGTTAGCATGATATTGAATAAAGTAGAGGTGCCTTGATGCTATTTGATGAATGGAAACGACTGAGTTATTAAAAAAAGTTCGTCAGATTGAGATAAAGACACGAGGCTTGTCCAACAATATCTTTGCAGGTCAATATCATTCGGCCTTCAAGGGTAGGGGAATGGCTTTCTCGGAGGTGCGTGAATATCAATTTGGCGATGATATACGCGACATCGACTGGAATGTGACCGCGCGCTTTCATAAGCCTTACGTAAAGGTGTTTGAGGAAGAGCGCGAGTTGACCGTCATGCTCTTGGTGGACGTCTCTGGAAGTTTGGAGTTCGGCACGGTCAAACAGATGAAGAAGGATATGGTGACGGAGATTGCGGCCACGCTGGCTTTCTCTGCCATCCAAAATAACGATAAGATTGGGGTCATCTTCTTCTCCGACCATATTGAGAAGTTCATACCTCCAAAGAAAGGACGGAAACATATCCTTTTCATCATACGCGAATTGCTGGATTTTCATCCCGAAAGCCGTCGTACCAATATCCGTATGGCGTTGGAGTACTTGACCAACGTGATGAAGCGTCGGTGTACAGCTTTTGTCCTATCCGACTTCATCGACCAAGAGAACTTCAAGAACGCTATGACCATAGCTAACCGTAAACATGATGTCGTGGCCATCCAGGTCTATGACCGGCGCGTGGAGGAATTGCCTCCCGTGGGACTGATGAAGATCAAAGATGCGGAGACGGGACATGAGCAGTGGATAGATACCTCTTCAAAAGCAGTACGCCGTGCCCATCGTGAATGGTGGATTAACCGGCAGGCCGAACTGGACGATACCTTCACCAAGAGCAATGTGGACAATGTCTCGGTACGCACCGATCAGGATTATGTGAAGGCGTTGATGAATTTGTTTGCAAAACGAAATTGAGTAGAAGGTAAAATGAAGAAATACATCTTATGTATCATCCTTGCGGGAGCCTTGTTGGGGAGTAGAAGCGTGAAGGCGCAATCCGTCATTGTGGACGCCACCATCGACTCCTTGCAAATCCTCATCGGCCAGCAGGCGAAAATCAAGCTACAAGTCACCTTAGATGCGGACATGCGGGCCATTTTCCCCCTTTATCCCGATACGTTGGTGCGGGGGGTGGAGGTGCTGGATGTGGCCAAGTGTGACACCCAGTTATTGAATAACGGACAACGTGCCGTGTTGACACAAGAATATACGGTGACATCTTTTGACTCCGCCCTCTACTACCTGCCTCCGATGGAAGTGATGGTGGATAATAAGCCCTATCATTCTAAAGCGTTGGCGTTGAAAGTATATTCCATACCGGTGGATACGCTTCATCCGGAGCAATTCTTCGGGCCGAAGACAGTGATGAAAGCGCCTTTTGCATGGGAAGACTGGTATGTGGCCATAGCTGCCGCGCTCTTGTTTACGCCGTTCCTTCTGGCTTTGATTTATCTGGTGAAACGTATTCGAGATAATAAACCTATTATTCGAAAGGTGAAGGTAGAGCCGAAATTGCCCCCTCACCAGCAAGCCATGAACGAGATAGAGCGTATCAAATCAGAAAAGATTTGGCAAAAAGGACAGCCGAAGGAATATTATACCGAGTTGACTGACACCTTGCGCCAATATATTAAAGACCGCTTCGGCTTCAACGCCATGGAGATGACCTCTACGGAAATCATCGACAAATTACTGGAGACCAACGACAAGGAGGCATTGTCCGATTTGCGTGTGTTGTTCCAAACGGCTGATTTGGTAAAGTTTGCCAAGCACAGCCCGATGATGAACGAGAATGATGCCAACCTACTCAATGCCATCGATTTCATCAACGAAACCAAGGAGAAAGAGGATGAGAACGCCAAACCTCAACCCACGGAGATCACCATTGTTGAGAAACGTTCGTTGCGCACCAAAATTCTCTTGGGGGCGGGCATTGTTGCCTTGTCGGGTATCTTGGTGTGGTCTTTGATCTACATCATCTCGGAGTTGTACAATTACTTTGCCTGATGAGATATGTGTGATGTTCCATTCAATTAATTTTAATTTGAACTATGGTATTTGCTAATATCGGATATTTGTTTCTTTTGCTCTTGCTTATACCGTATATAATATGGTATATCCTAAAGCGGAAGAATAACGAGGCCACGCTTCAGATTTCTGATGCCCGTGTGTATGCACATACGCCCAAGAGCTATAAGAACTATTTGTTGCATGTCCCTTTTGCTCTGCGCATAGTTGCATTGACGCTGATCATATTGGTGTTGGCCCGTCCACAAACCACAGACAACTGGCAAAGCAGCGAGATAGAGGGCATTGATATCATGATGGCCATTGACGTCTCCACCAGTATGTTGGCCGAAGACTTGAAGCCCAACCGTTTGGAAGCTGCCAAGGAAGTGGCTGCCGAGTTCATCAACGGTCGTCCCAATGATAATATAGGTATTACGCTCTTTGCAGGCGAGAGCTTTACGCAATGTCCTCTGACCGTAGATCATGCTGTGTTGCTTAACCTGGTCAAGGATACGAAGTGCGGTCTCATTGAGGATGGCACAGCCGTGGGCATGGGCATAGCCAATGCCGTCACCCGCCTGAAAGACAGCAAGGCGAAGTCCAAGGTCATCATCCTTCTGACGGACGGTACAAACAACCGGGGAGACATCTCCCCCCTGACGGCTGCCGAGATTGCGAAGACCTACGGCATCCGTGTGTACACCATTGGCGTGGGAACCAACGGCACGGCACCCTATCCTTATCCGATGGGCGGCACGGTGCAATACATTAATGTGCCGGTGGAGATTGATGAGAAGACACTGACTCAGATAGCAGGCATCACCGAGGGAAACTATTACCGTGCTACGAGCAACTCCAAGTTGAAAGAAGTCTACGAAGAGATTGACAAACTGGAGAAAACCAAGCTGAACGTCAAGCAATACAGCAAGCGTGAGGAAGAATACCAATGGTTTGCCTTGGCTGCTTTTCTCTGCGTGTTGCTCGAGGTATTGTTGCGCAATTCCGTTCTGAAAAAGATTCCTTGACGAAAGTGCGTTATGTTGAACCATCGTAAATGTTAGGATTATGTTTCGATTTGAAGAACCGGCCTATTTATATTTGCTTTTGCTACTGCCTCTGTTGGTAGCCTTTTACCTATACTCCAACTACCGGAGGCGTAAGGCCGTCCGACGCTTTGGAGATCCTGTGTTGATGGCGTCGCTGATGCCAGGCGTGTCCAAGTATCGGCCCGATGTGAAATTTTCTATCCTGCTTCTGTCCATTGGGATGTTCTCCTTGCTTTTGGCCCGTCCTCAGTTTGGTTCCAAACTGGAAACCGTGAAGCGGCAGGGTATCGAGGTTATCATTGCTTTGGATATTTCCAACTCAATGTTGGCGGAGGATGTTCAACCCAGCCGTTTGCAGAAGGCCAAACGTATCGTTTCCCAGTTGGTGGACCGGATGGAAAACGACAAGGTGGGTATGATTGTATTTGCTGGCGATGCTTTCACGCAATTGCCCATCACGAGCGACTATATTTCCGCCAAGATGTTTTTGGAAACTATCGACCCCTCGCTCATCACCAAGCAGGGCACTGCCATAGGAGCTGCTATCGACTTGGCTTCCCGCAGTTTCACTCCTCAGGAGGGCGTTGGGCGTACGGTCATCCTCATCACTGACGGTGAGAACCACGAGGGCGGAGTGGACGAGGCCATCAAGCGGGCCAGCGACAAAGGAATTCAGGTGAATGTGTTGGGGGTAGGTTCACCCGACGGCTCACCCATACCGGCAGAAGGCGGGAATGACTACCGTCGCGACCGTGAGGGAAATGTCATTGTCACTCGGCTGAACGAGCAGATGTGTCAGGAAATAGCCCGTGCGGGCAATGGCATCTATGCGCGTGTGGACAATACGAACAACGCCCAACGCGCCATAGCCCGTGAGGTGGACAAGTTGGCCAAGGCCGATGTAGAGACGCAGGTTTATACTGAATACAATGAGCAGTTTCAGGCTGTGGCGTGGATTATCCTCATCCTCCTGCTGGGGGAAATGTTGATATTGGAGATCAAGAACCCATTGTTCCGTAATGTGCATCTGTTCTCTAAGAAATAACAGAAATGTAACAGGCGCGATGTTACACTGTAACACAAGGACTGTTACACTGTAACATCGCCGTTGTTACAAAATGAATTCAACTATTACTACGATATTGCAGAGCTATGAAATACGATTTTATGATACGCAATAAATATGCATGGCTGGTCGTGATGGTTTTCGTGTCCATCTCGACTTTTGCGCAGAAGGCGGAGCGGGACTACATACGCAAGGGAAACCGCGCCTTCAAGGACAGTATTTATGTGGATGCCGAGGTGGACTACCGCAAAGCATTAGATGCTAACCCTAAATCTACCATTGCCCATTTCAACCTGGGCAACACGCTCCTTTGGCAGAACAAGGCGCAAGAAGCGATGAATGAATTTGTTGATGCCGCCCGTATCGAGAAGGACAAGGGGCGTAAAGCGCAGATATTCCACAATATAGGTGTTATTTTTCACAGTACGAAAGAATATGCGAAGGCTATCGAAGCCTACAAAGAGTCGCTCCGTAACAATCCGAACGACGACGAGACTCGTTACAACCTGGCTTTGGCTCAGAAGATGCTGAAAGACCAGCAACAGAATCAGCAGGACCAGGATCAGAACCAACAAGACGAGCAGAAGAAGCAGCAAGAGCAGCAACAAAACCAAGATCAACAGCAAAACCAGCAACAACAAGATCAGCAGCAAGCGCCGCCCGAGCAGAAGCAGGACGAAATGTCCAAGGAGAATGCCGAGCAGTTGCTGAACTCCGTGATGCAAGATGAGCAAAACACTCAAGACAAGGTGAAGAAGCAACAGCAGGCTGTCCAAGGAACGCGTCTGGAAAAGGACTGGTAAACTAATGATTAAAGTAAAATAAGACGAATATCAGATATGAAGAGAATCTTTTTCTTATGGGCCATGTTGATGATGGCCGTTATTCCGCTTTGGGCCGATGACGAGGTGTCGTTCACCGCCTCTGCTCCCGATGCCGTAGCGGTGGGCGACCAGTTTCGTTTGTCCTATACCATTACAACCCAGGAGGTGAGAAACTTCCGCGCTCCTTCCATCAAGGGATTCGACGTGTTGATGGGGCCAAGCCGTTCTACACAGAGCAGCGTGCAGATTATCAACGGAAAGACCACCCGTACGCAAAGTATCACATTCACTTATATCTTGATGGCCAAAGCAGAAGGCGAATACACCATTCCCGGTGCCACGGTAACAGCTGATGGCAATCAGATGGTGTCCAACTCAGTGAAAATTAAAGTGCTGCCCGCAGATAAATCTTCCGCACAAAGCGGAAAACAACGGGGAGCTACCGGCAGTGCCACCATTTCAGGAAACGACCTCTTCATCACGGGTACCATCAACAAGACTACTGTTTATGAACAGGAAGCTATCCTCTTGACTTATAAGATTTATACGCAAGTTGATTTGCGCGGCTTTGATAATGTCAAGCTGCCCGATTTCAAGGGCTTCCATTCTCAGGAAGTGGAATTGCCAGCCAACCGACGTTGGGGGTTGGAGCATTACAAGGGACGAAATTACCAGACTACCATCTTCCGCCAGTTCGTGCTCTTTCCCCAGCAATCGGGCAAGTTGACCATTGACGCGGCACGCTTCGATGCGTCCATTGCCGTGGCCACACAGGTGGATCCGTTTGATTTTGATGCCTTCTTCAATGGTGGGGGCGGCAGTTACATGGTCAAAAAGAGTTTGTTCACCCCGAAGCTCACAATTGATGTCAAAGCATTGCCTGACAAACCGGCAGACTTTTCTGGCGGCGTGGGCGACTTTAACATTACTTCGTCCATCAATAGCAATTCGGTCAAGACGAATGATGCCGTCACGGTGAAAGTAGTCATATCGGGCACGGGCAACTTGAAGTTGCTCTCCAATCCCGAAGTGAAGTTCCCTGAGGATTTTGAAATATACGACCCAAAGAGCGAGAACAATTTCCGCCTGACCAGCGAGGGATTGTCCGGTAACAAGGTGATTGAATACTTGGCCATTCCGCGCAATCCTGGCGATTACAAGATTCCGCCTGTATCTTTCACCTATTTCGATGTGAAGTCCAAGTCCTATAAGACGTTGACCACTGAAGCTTATAATCTTCATGTAGAGAAAGGAGCAGGCGATGCCACACAGACCATTGCCAATTTCACCACGAATAAGGAAGAACTGAAGGTGCTGAATGAGGATATCCGTTTCATCAAACAAAATGATGTTGTGCTAAAGCCGCGAGGACAGTTCTTCTTCGGCACACTGGGTTACGGGTTGTGTTATCTGATTCCGGCTTTGGTGTTCATCGTCTTCTTTGTGATTTATCGCAAGCAGATAGCCGCCAATGCCAACGTGGCCAAAGTGCGTACCCGGAAAGCGAACAAGGTGGCTGGCAAGCGCTTGAAATTGGCCGGCAAACTCTTGTCGGATAATAAAAAGGATGAATTCTACGATGAAGTCTTGAAGGCACTTTGGGGCTACGTTAGCGATAAGTTGAGCCTCCCGATGTCCCGCCTCTCCAAGGACAACATAGAGGAAGAACTTCGCAACTATGGGGTGGATGAAGCCCTGATCGGAGAATTCCTAAACGTGTTGAACAATTGCGAGTTTGCCCGTTTTGCGCCGGCAGATGATGCCAATCAGGGCATGGAAAAGATTTACGCAGAAGCATTAGATATAATCAGCAAAATGGAAGGTTCCATCAAACATTAAGAGGGAAGATTATGAAGAACAGATTACTTATTATATATTTTTTACTATCAGCCGGTTTTGTTTCGGGGCAAGAAGTGACGAAAGATACACTCCAAACAGATACCTCAGCCTTGGTGAGCGAGGACTTTACGACGTTGCATCAGGTGGAGAACTCCACCAAGGCGGCGGGTGACAGCGCCTATATGCAAAACGATTACTTGTCGGCCATCCAAATCTATGAGAACCTGCTTCAACAGGGAGAGTCGGCCGAGGTGTACTACAATTTGGGCAACAGCTATTACAAATCGGGCGACATAGCTCGGGCCATTCTGAATTATGAGCGTGCCCTATTGCTTGAACCCGGTAACGGGGATGTGCGTGCCAATCTGGAGATAGCACGTGCCAAGACGGTGGATAAGGTGACGCCCATGCCGGAAATTTTCTTCATCAGTTGGATTAATGCTTTGACAAGTTTGTTGAGCATTGACGCATGGGCCCGGTGGGGAATAGGCTTTTTCATTCTGTTCTTGGCTTGTCTATGCCTGTTCTTTTATTCAAAGTCTGTTCGATTGAAGAAAGCCGGGTTCTTTGCAGGCATTGCATTAATCGTGTTGGTCATATTATGCAACGTGTTTGCCCTTCAGCAGAAGAAGGCATTGACCAATCGGGATAAGGCCATCGTACTTTCTCCCAGCGTCACGGTTCGGAGTACGCCCAGCGAGAGCGGTACCAGCTTGTTCATCCTGCACGAAGGCCATAAAGTGGAAATCAAGGACGATACGATGCGCGAGTGGAAGGAAATCCGCTTGGAAGACGGGAAGGTAGGGTGGTTGCCCACATCGTCTATTGAGGTTATCTGATGGGAGATTGTGAATTAATCAAGCGGGAAGGGAAACCATTTCGTTTTCTCCTATTTGAGAAGCTGTTTTGATTTTATTCCTAACCTATTTTATTCGGTTCTCCTATGCAACCTGATGTCATGAAGTACAGTAGTTCACTATATGAAGTACAGTAGTTCACTATGCGAAGTACAGTAGTTCACTATGCGAAGTACAGTAGTTCACTATGCGAAGTACAGTAGTTCACTATGCGAAGTACAGTAGTTCACTATGCGAAGTACAGTAGTTCATGAACTGATATAACTACTAAAATCATTAGAAAAATGCCGGAATAAAATCAAAACAGCTTCTTGATTGCATCCAGCGATGTAGCCTTGATTCCTATCACCTCGTCCAATACCGTGGTATATCGCCTAGAGAGATGTCCGCTCTTCAGGTGCCAAGTCTTGGAATAACCTTGTGTGGCTGTGCGGAGAGTGCCGTAACCATTCTTTTGGTTGATAGCATCAATGGCTAGCATCAGCTTGCGCTGTTTCTCCCGGTCGATGGGGTCGAAAAGGTTGCCTTGGATTTCGTCTTCCCGGCACACGTCCCAGACGATGACGCCAGCTTTCTTGTAGAGGTAGGTGCCTGCCGGCTTCCAAAGTGTCCGCAAAAGGCGGACGGAAGAGGCGACCATCTCTTGGAGATTGTTGGTAGCCACCGGGAAGAGGATGTTGCCGGACATGTAATCATCTGGAAGATTTGTCCGAAATCGGCTGGTATAGGCGAAGAGGGTCATGGCCTTGCAGGCAATATGCTGCTCGCGGAGCTTTCTGGAGCACGAGGCGGCAAAGTTAGCGATGGCTTCCTCGATGTCTTCTAGCCGATTCAGGCCCGCATCGGGAAAGCTGCGACTGGTACAGATGGATTGCTTGTGCGGGAGTTCGTCGATAGCGATGCAACTCTCGCCGCGAAGCTCTTTCCAAGTCCTAAGTCCTGTCACGCTCAGTTCACGCTTGACCCAAGAAGAGGATTTTTGGGTCAAGTCCCAAGCTGTTCGGATACCGTAGTATTCCATCTTCTTCCGGCTTCGGCGGCCAATGCCCCAGACATCGCTTACGTCAAAAAGGCGCAACGCCTTTTCGCGCTTTTCCTCGGTATCAATCAGGCAGACGTTTTCGTATCCTTTGTATTTTTTGGCAAACTTGTTGGCGACCTTGGCCAGGGTCTTCGTGGGGGCTATGCCCAGGGAGAGAGGTATACCTGTGCCTTTGGTGATGTAGCGAACCATCTCTTTCCCGTAGTCCTGAAGGTGGTCCATGCCAGAGAAGTCCAGAAAAGCTTCGTCGATGCTATAGATATCCAAGTGGGGGGTGTAGCGAGAGAGGAGAGCCATAACCCGCCGACTCATGTCGCCGTAAAGTACATAGTTGGACGAGAAAACAGCTACATTATGTTGCTGAAGTGCCTCTTTAGCTTGGTAAAAGGGGATTCCCATCTGGATGCCAAGTGCTTTAGCCTCGTTGGAACGGGCAATGATGCACCCGTCGTTGTTGGAGAGAACCACGACAGGTTTTCCGTTCAAGTCAGGACGAAACACACGCTCACAAGAACAGTAGAAATTGTTGCAGTCGGCCAATCCAAAGAGTTGCATAGGGCGTCTTCTTCCTTTGCTGCTTATTTCCTGAGTCGGCGAATGATGCTGGTCACGACCCCCCAGATCCTGAAGTCATCTGTTTCCGTCACCTGGATGGGGGCATAATCTGGATTGTAAGGAACAAGCCAGGCACAGCGATTTTTCGGATCAAGCTTGAATTGCTTCAACGTGAATTCTCCATCGAGGTAGGCAGCAATATAATCCCCGTCGTGCGCATCAAGGGATTTATCAATGATTAGATAGTCGCCTTCGTAAATGCCGGCTCCGCTCATGGAATTTCCTTCGACACGGGCAAAGAAAGTAGTCTCCTTATTATGGATAAACTCTTTGTTGAGGTCAATGGATTCGGCCATGTAGTCCTGTGCAGGGGACGGAAAGCCGGCATGTATCCCTTCGTCCGCATAAGGAAGAGAAAGGACAGTGGAGGTGTCTGCCGCATAGAGATGGAGGCTTGTGTCGCTCATCGCACTCTACTCAGGAAGGACAATCTTCAACAACCTGGCGCTATATCCTTCGACAGACACTTCGGCAGGGCGATAGGGGACAAAACCGAGGATAAAAGATTCGTCGGTCAACAGGTCCGTGGCACGGCATTGTTCCATCGGGGACATTTGCAGGCACTCAAAAGCGTGTTCGGGCACATTGACGGCCACATCCACTTTCTGCGGGTCGAAATTGGCCACGCACAGCAACACCTCCTTGCCCCACTTGCGAAGGAAGGCGTATTGGCGGTGCTCATTGAATCGCCAGCCGCCCCGATTGGCATACATTAGGTCGAAGAAGCTGCCTCTGCGGATGGATGCCTCCGTGTTACAAAGCGTCAGTATGCGGCGGTAAAGAGCTTGGATCCGCTTCTCGTCATCGGTCAACATACGGCCATCGAATTTGCCTCCATCACGCCAACGGCGTACGGTGTCCACGCTCCAATAATCGAAGATGGTAGTGCGTCCGTCTTGCCCGCTGAAACCTTCGGCATCCATGCCACGCTCGCCAAACTCCTGTCCGAAATAGATCATCATGGGATTGGAACCCATGCAAGCACTGACCACCAGTGCGGGAATGGCTTTCCAAGGCTCACCAGCGAAGAAATCGGATGCGATACGTTGTTCATCGTGGTTTTCGAGAAAATTCAGCATGTGCTCCTTGATATTGTCCAATTCCTGCCAACGGTAGGTGATGGCTGTGGCCGACTCTCGTCCGCAAACGATAGCACGGAGCGTGTCATAAAGCCCTACCTTGTCATATAGGTAGTCGAAACGTCCCCGGTATATGTATTTGCGGTAGAGACTGGGATTATAGACCTCGGCAATGAACAACAGTTGGGGGTATCGGGACTTCACCTGAGGAATAGCCCACTCCCAAAATTCCACAGGAACCATCTCTGCCATGTCGCAACGGAAACCGTCAATACCCTTGGAAGCCCAGAAGAGGAGAATGTCCCGCATTTTGTGCCATGTGTCCGGGATAGGCGAGAAGTGACAAGTGTGTCCCCCCACATAATCCACGCCATAGTTCAGCTTGACCGTTTCGTACCAATCGTTGATGCCGGGATAGGCATCGAAGCGGTCATTGCCTGTAGCTTTGGCAGGGCATTCCTGATAAGCCTCAGGAGCATCGGCCTGCATGTCGAACTGGCCTTGAAGGGGGGTGCCGGGGATGTAGTAGAAGTTGTTTACCGGGTCAAAGGCATGGTCTGGCCGATCATTCTTCCCTAAGGGAACCACTCCATCAGGGCAGGCATCCGAATCATACTCGCGTGCCACATGATTGGGCACGAAGTCCATGATAAACCCCAAACCGTTACGATGGGTTCGTTGTACGAGGTTCTCGAATTCCTTCATGCGACCCGGAACATCCTTGGCCAAATCAGGGTCGATGTCGTAATAGTCCTTTATAGCATACGGTGAGCCGGCCTTACCCTTGACTACGGCAGGATGATCCGGCCGGATGTTATAGCGGCGGTAATCAGTCTGTGTAGCGTGTTCGATGAGACCGGTGTACCACACGTGCGTAGCCCCTAAATGACGTATTTCTCCCAAAGCCTTGGCAGTGAAATCTGCCATCTTGCCACAGCCGTTAGTGTGGATGTCGCCTCCCTGTTGGCAGCGGTTACTCGCATTACCAAAGAGGCGGGGGAGTACTTGGTAGATAATTATCTTCTGGTCTTTTCCCATAATTTCTGTGTGGATTTGCATTAGATTCTATGGAGAGATTTCAGCACGAAGTAGCCGCCTATCCATTGAAGGAGCATACCAGGGATGCCCATGCGGAAGTCTTGCGCAGCCAGCATGAAGTCACTACAGATAACCCACTCGCAGGCTGTACCTACGACTTGATAAGTCAGGACTGCTGCCATCAGGGCACCGAACGACACACGTTGCGTCCGACGGGCCAACCACGCAGCAACGCCTGCCAACAGGCACGACTTAATCAAAATGGCGGGCAGGACGGCCAATGCCGGCATCCCAAACAAGGCATGATTGAGCACTGGCGACAGTACAGCCGTCATCAGTCCCACACGCAATCCGAACTTATAGGCGGCTACCAGCGTGAAGAAATAGATGGGTAGCCAAGTTGGTCCACCATTGGGCACGAGGTGGCACAATTGAGGCAACGCGATATTGCCTACCACAAAGAGGGTGGCAAAGAGATACGCCTTCATGTCGCTGAAGGACAAGGAATAGAGTTTTGTTGAGGTGATCATATTCGTTGGTTTTTAGTGATTATGTCATATCTTGATGAGTTCATACGTCATCGTGCCTATGCCTATCTTTTCCGCATGGCGCAAGCCGGCCATCCAGTCGGTATCTGGATGTACCAAATGGAACTTGTCCTGGCCACAAAGATCGCTGTGATGATGGCTGCTCAGCACGTTGTCCGTGTGGAGGATGGGAGCCTTCATCACCAAGTCAGCACAAGCCATGTCCAGTGCAACAGGGTCGGCCGAGGCCAACATGCCCAAGTCGGGTACAATGGCGGCATCATTGTGGTTCCAGCAATCGCATTCGGGAGACACGTTCATTACGAAGCTGATGTGGAAGTGCGGTTTGTCCTTCAGCACGGCCTTCGTATATTCGGCAATTTTATAATTGAGGTGCTCGGAGGTGTCCCAGTCGCTTACGACCGCCGCATCGTGTTGACAGAGGGCCACACACTGCCCGCAGCCGACACATTTGGTGTAATCAATTTCCGCTTTACGTTCAGCATTGAGGTGTATGGCATCATGGGCACAATGTTTCACACAGATGTTGCAGCCGATGCAGTTAGCCTGCTGTATCTTGGGTTGCGAAGAAGCATGCAGTTCCAACTTGCCGCCGACACTGGCGCAGCCCATACCTAGATTTTTCAATGCTCCGCCGAAGCCAGCCTGCTCGTGGCCTTTGAAGTGGTTCATGCTGATGATGGCATCGGCATCAACGATAGCGGCACCAATCTTTGGCGTAGGACAGTACTCGGCTCCCTCAATAGGTACTTCACGGTAATCTGTGCCTTTTAGACCATCTCCTATGATAACCTGACATTGGGCGGATAGGGGGTTAAAGCCATTTTCCATCGCACTTTCCAAGTGATCCACAGCATTGGACCGACGGCCGGAATACAGTGTATTGCAGTCTGTTAGGAATGGTTTGGCACCTAAAGAACGAAGCAACCGAGCCATGCGTGCCGCATAATTGGGACGGATGTAGGCCAAGTTACCGGGTTCGCCGAAGTGTATCTTGATGGCCGTGAAACTGTCTTTGAGAGGCAGATTGCCGATGCCCGCACGCTTCAACAATCGCTCCATCTTGTCGAGGAGGTTGGAATTGGGCGACGTGCGCAAGTCTGAAAAGTAAACTTTCGATGCTTTCATGTCTTGTACTAGTTAGTCAAATAGTGTTGCAAAGATACAAGTTTTCGTGATATAAAGACACACTTTCATTGAAAAAAGTGCCACAAGGGACCATTCCCCTGCCCGAATCTCATCTGCCTGCCAGCCAGTATCGCCCGCTGGATAAAAGCTTTGGCGCAGCCGACGGATGCGGGCATGCTTTCTCCAAAAGCTAACTCTGTGGCTATGGCCGAGGAGAGGGTACACCCTGTGCCATGCAGGTTGCTGCTATGGACTTTCGGAGTGTGGAAAGGGTAGGACCTTCCACGGCTAACCAGGAGGTCCATCATGTCTTCCCCGCCGAGATGTCCCCCTTTGAGGAGAACATCTATGCCGTACTTATCTGATAGACGACGAGCTGCCGTTTCCATTTCTTCCGAACTCCGTACTGGCTGGCTCAATAGGGCGACCTCATTGAGGTTGGGCGTGATGAGCATGCAGCGGGGAAAAAGTTTGCGGCACACTTCATCCACTAAGCCCTGCTCCATCAGTGGATGTCCACTGGTGGAAATCATGACGGGGTCGTACACGATGGGCACTGACGTGACAACAGATAGCCCCTCGAGGATACCCTGTAAGGCATCACGGTCTGGTATCATTCCAATCTTGATGGCACGCACGGGGAGGTCGGTTAGCACCGAAGTGATTTGGCGGCAGATGATTTCCGTACTGCACGGCTGTACAGTCTGCACCCCACGTGTGTTCTGCGCCGTGAGGGCTGTAATGACTGATGCCGCATAGCCACCGATGGCAGATATGGTCTTGATATCTGCCTGGATACCCGCACCGCCCGAGCAGTCGGATCCAGCAATAGTGAGCACTACCGGAGGATCCATAGCCTCGCGACGCAATCGGAGGAAATTCTGGACGAATGCCTCTCCCTTATGTTGCCACACATCACCCAAGACGGCTGCACCGCCGAAACCCATGTCCCGCACCGTACGGACATGACCGGCATCCACGCCTCCCAGTGCTATGACTTTATCGTCGATGATGCCCTGTGTAGCGGCATCCAGCAACTCGTCCCGGCTGAAGGCGGCACGGTATCCTGCTTTGGAGATGCTGTCGAACACCGGGCTGAGGAAGACATAATCGCACGTGTCCTTTCCCTGCACGACCTCTGCAAGTGAATGGCACGAGCGACTAATTTTCCCCTGATATCCGGTGGGAGGTTGGGGATGGCGCCGGTTCAAATGGATGCCCCGCAGGCCATACCTCACTGCCAACTCGAAGTGTTCGTGCAGCACGATGCGGCACAGGTACCGGGGAGGCAAGGCTTGCAGCAGATGTTCTACCTCCGGGGCCTGTGCATCAGGCTTGCGGAGATGCAAGATTTCCAACCCCGCATCCAGCAGGGCGGTGATGGCTTCGGCCTCTCCATCGAAGAAGTCAGGCCGTGTGATGACTATCAGTTTCATATCCGTTCAGAACGTGAGTATATGGGATTGCAGGGTACGCAGATCTATTGTCCAAAGTCTTCCATAGAGGGGCTCGCCGAAGCCTGCAATGAGCTTGATAGCTTCGCCTGCCTGTACGCTTCCCACCACGGCAGGGGTTACGCCCAGTACGCGCAGGTCGGCAGGGAGGTTTGCCCAACGCTCTTCGGGAGGATATAGTTCTGTGTACGAACGCGGTTTGTTCCCGGCATGGAAGACAGATACTTGTCCCTCGAATCCACGTACGGCACCATATATATAAGGAATGCGCGCGTGCGCGCACGTACTATTTATTATATAACGTGTGTCATAATTGTCGGTGCCGTCAAGCACCAAGTCACATCCTTCAGCCAGCCGGTCGGCATTGACCGTGGTAAACCGTTCCACACAGGTTTCCACGTGGAGATCACTACGTAAGTCCCGCAAGCGCCGGGCAGCACACAACGCCTTGGGTTGGCCTAAGTCTGCCTCCGTGTAGAGCACTTGCCGTTGCAGGTTAGTAAGAGATACTTTATCATCATCTACCAGGCGCAGGCTTCCTATACCTGCTGCAGCCAAGTAGAGGGCGATGGGGCATCCCAATCCTCCCACGCCAATGATGAGCGCACGTGCCTGTGCCAGACGGGCTTGACCCTCGATGCCTATTTCGGGCAGTGCGGTCTGGCGTTCGTATCGGTTATCCATCATCTTTGTCTTTTATGAAAATTAGTCATAAGCTATTCGTTCATTGGTTTCATCCTCTGATGGAACTTAGTTCCGGTACGGATGGAACTTGGTTCCAGTACGGGTGGAACCAAGCTTTCCATTCTGGTGAATGCCCTTGGCATCTTACGGATAATCATTTCAGAGTTATGCCGTATGTGTCAGCTTCGGGTGGTCAAACGAGGCATCCCAGTCCTTCCAGACCGGTTCGCGTCCCATGCGGCGCAGGGCGGCGTCCACCTCGTGTGCGGTACGCTCGTCGCTGACGTGGAATTGTTCCAATGCCTGCGGATAGGTGTAGTAGCCGCCCGGTTCGGTCTTGCTCTCGGCGCTCATCGTGGTGACTCCCAGCGTGGCCATGTGGTCGCGGATGGAGGCCGGCTCGCGGGTGGAGTAGGAGATGTCCACGTCGTGGTCGAAGATGCGCATGGCAAAGGTGGCCTGCGC
>JAHLFO010000154.1 GCA_018883785.1 Candidatus Bacteroides intestinipullorum | reverse complement strand
ACCATTGCCAGCTGCCGCCCACCATCAAGTGCGTGGAGGCCGCGCGCGGGGGCCTGGAAGAGACCCTCATGGAGCGGCTGGCGGCGCGCAAGCCCGAAGCGGTGAGCCTGCTGCGGGTGCAATACCGCATGCACGAGGACATCATGCGCTTCCCCTCCAGCTGGTTCTACAACGGGCTGCTGGAGGCTGCTCCCGACGTGCGCCACCGGGGCATCCTGGACCTCGACACGCCTATCGACTGGATAGATACCACGGGCAAGGACTTCAAAGAGCAATTCGTGGGCGAAAGCTTCGGGCGCATCAACCGCGACGAGGCGGACCTGCTGCTCCACGAGCTGGAGGCGTACATCGGCCGCATCGGCGGCGGGCGCATCCTGGAGGAGCGCATCGACTTCGGCCTCATCTCGCCCTACAAGGCACAGGTGCAGTATCTGCGCGCATGCCTGCGCCGCAACGCCGCCCTGCGTCCCTATCGCGACCTGCTCACGGTGAACACCGTGGACGGGTTCCAAGGGCAGGAGCGCGACGTCATTTTCATCTCACTGGTGCGTGCCAACGCGGACGGACAGATCGGCTTTCTGGGCGACCTCCGCCGTATGAACGTGGCCATCACGCGCGCCAGGATGAAGCTGGTCATCCTGGGCGAGGCGGAGACGCTGGCCCGGCACCCGTTCTACCGCGAACTGCTGGCGTATGTCCACGCGCTGCATCGCGGGCAATAAAAACCCCGTCCGGGCCAAGAAGCGCCCGGGCGGGGACTTTCAAACAATCAAAAACGAAAGGAAGTTTCGCAACTTGCCAATATCTTAGTTGTTCTCGGGGCGGAGTTTGCGCACCGTCACGGCGGTCTGCCACATCTCGCTTTCGCGCAGGGCCTTCAACTCGGCGTTGAGCTTCTCGCGATAGTCGGGCTGTGAGTTGCTGTCGATGCTGATTTGCGCCTCGTTGCCGGTCTCGACGCTGTGGTACAGCTTCTCCATTACGGGCTTGATGGCATCGTGGAACGGCCCCATCCAGTCCAGTGCGCCACGCTGCGCGGTGGTGGAGCAGTTGGCATACATCCAGTCCATGCCGTTCTTGGCAAACAGCGGCATCAGGGACTGTGTCAGTTCTTCCACCGTCTCGTTGAAGGCTTCGCTGGGTGAGTGGCCGTGCTCGCGCAGCACCTCATACTGTGCCAACAGCAAGCCTTGTATGGCTCCCATCAACGAGCCGCGTTCTCCAGTGAGATCCGAGTAAACTTCGCGCTTGAAGGTAGTCTCGAACAAATAGCCCGAACCGATGCCGATACCGAATGCCAGGGTGCGCTCGGTGGCGTGCCCGGTGGCATCTTGATAGACTGCATACGAGCTGTTGAGGCCACGGCCTTCGAGGAACATCGTGCGCAGGGACGTGCCGGACCCCTTCGGGGCGACCATGATGACGTCCACGTCGGCGGGCGGGACGATGTGCGTGCGCTCCTTGTACGTGATGCCGAAGCCGTGGCTGAAGTACAGTGCCTTGCCGGGGGTGAGGTACTGGGCTATCTTGGGCCACACCGCAATCTGTGCGGCATCGCTCAGCAACATGCAGACGATGGTGCCGCGCTGGGCTGCCTCCTCGATGCTGAAGAGGGTCTCGCCGGGCACCCAGCCATCGGCCACGGCCTTGTCGTAGGTTTTGCCTTCGCGCTGGCCGACGATGACGTTGAAGCCGTTGTCGCGCAGGTTGCATGCTTGTCCGGGTCCCTGCACGCCGTAGCCCAGTACGGCTATCGTCTCGTTCTTAAGTACTTCGCGTGCTTTCTCCAGAGGAAACTCCTCGCGGGTGATGACATTCTCCATCACGCCGCCAAAATTCATTTGTGCCATTGTAATCTTTGTTGTTTAATGTTATATATAAATATGTGTGGTTATTCGCTGAAAACGACCTTGGCGCGGCACACCGTCTCCGCGCCGTTCTTGCGGACGGCGGCCTGATAGGTGTCCGTGCCCTCCTCGTGGTCCATGTGGAAGGAGAGCAGGTCGCCGTAGTAACTCTCTGCCACGTAGGCCATCTCGAAGCGGTGTACGCGCCGGCGGCGGTACAGGTCGAGGGGGAAGAGGTCCAAGATGTGCTCGATGTAGCGGATGCTGTTGACGTGTCCGTTGACGTCGATGTCGCTGTACCTGGCCCGGAGGGAAGCCGCCTCGTCCGTGGCATTCACCTTGATGCGCGAGGGGGCGTCTATCGGGCAGGGCACGTCGCAGATGAACTCGCGTATCGTCCCGCCGTTGACGCTCAGCAGGTCGATGGGGCGACGGGTGTGCATGTTGATCATCGCCCACACCGAGCGGGCGTAGCCCAGGGTGCGTCCGGCCTTGTCGCGGATGGCGTAGTTGCGGTTGGTGAACAGGCGGTAGACGTCCTCCACCCAGGTGTCGATGCTGAACGCCTCGTATTGGCGGGGCATCTCGTCCATCTCGATGGCCAGGCGGGACAGCACCCAGGTGTAGTTCTCCTCGTTGAGCGTGGTCATGCCGAAGCCGTGCTCCGAGGCATGAAACCCGGCGCAGTTGAGCAGGTGATTGCCCAGCACGCCCAGCGTCAAGCGTCCCGTGAAATCCACGTGGAAAGGCTCTGCCACGAAGGCATAGGTCCCGATTCGGTTGTCATTCGTGCTCATGCTTGCTCTCCTTGTTGATGTTGGCTGATGTATTGCGCCTCGCGCTCGGCCAGGTACTCGTTGACGCGCTCGAAGCAACTGGTGGTGATGGCCACGCGTCCCGAGCGGACAAACTGCAACACGCAGCCCAGTGCCTGAAGCTCCTCGTAGAGGCGGGTAATGTCCTCGCTCATGCCGTTCATCTCGACGATGGAGAACACCGGGTTCACCTCGACGATGCGGGCACGGAACTTGCGGATAATCTTGGACACCTCGGGATGGCCTTCCAGCCCCGGCGTAATCAGCTTGTAAAGGGCTATCTCGTGCTGGTAGATTTCGTCGTCGGTGAAGTAATGCGCCTGCAGTACGTCCATCTTCTTCGCTATCTGCCGGACCACCTTCTCGATGGTGGCCGGGTCCGTCCACGCCGTGATGGTGTACTTGTGCACTCCTTTGATGGAAGATGCGGACACGTTCAGGCTCTCGATGTTGATCTGTCGGCGTGTGAACACGGCCGTGACCTGGTTGAGCAGGCCCGCCATGTTCTCCGAATGGACGATGATGGTATATAATGTCTTGTTCATAGTCTATTGTCAATTGTCAGGGGTCAATGAATCAGCATTCCAGCAGCATCTGGTTGACCGAGCCTCCGGGCGGCGTCATGGGCAGCACGTTGCCTTCCTCGACGACACACGCTTCGAGCAAGAAGGGGCCGGGAGTGGCGAGCATCTCGCCAATGGCTTGGCGCAGCTCGTCGCGGGTCATCGCCCGGCGTGCGGCGATGCCGTATGCCGACGCGATCTGCAGGTAGTCGGGATTGAGCATCGGGGTGAACGAATACCGGCCGCCGAAGAACATCGCCTGCCACTGGCGGACGTTGCCAAGGAAATTGTTGTTGAGCATAATCATCTTGACGGGCGCTTGCTGCTCCATGATGGTGCCCAGTTCCTGGAGGTTCATCTGGAATCCACCGTCGCCCATGAAGACGCACACCGGACGGTCGGGCCGTCCGAAGGTGGCCCCTATGGCAGCCGGCATCCCGAAGCCCATCGTGCCCAGCCCGCCCGAGGTGACGATGCTGCGCTCGCGCTGGTAGCGGAAGTAGCGGGCGGACATCATTTGGTTTTGCCCCACGTCGGTGACGAGGATGGCCTCGCCTCCGGTCGCATCGCTCACGGCACGCACCACCTCGCCCATGCTGAGGGCGCCACTGGCGGGATGCAGCTCGGGACGGATGACCTTCTCTTCCTCCACTTCCTCGTAAGGGCGGAAGGAAGCCAGCCATTCGTCGTGGGTGGCGGGGCGCAACAGGGCAGTCACCAACGGGAGCGTCTGCTTGCAGTCGCCGAGCACGGCCACATCGGTCTTGATATTCTTGTCAATCTCCGCCGGGTCGATGTCGAAGTGGATGATCTTGGCTTGCCGGGCGTAGGTCTGCACGTTGCCCGTCACGCGGTCGTCGAAGCGCATACCCACGGCAATCAGCACGTCGCATTTGTTGGTATTGATGTTGGGTCCCAGGTTGCCGTGCATCCCCAGCATCCCCGTATTGAGGGGGTGATCCGTTGGCAAGGCAGAGAGCCCCAGCAGCGTGCGTGCGGCGGGCATCCCTGCCCGTTCGATGAAAGCGCGGAGCTCGGACTGCGCGTTGCCCAACTCGACACCCTGTCCCACGAGGACCAAGGGGCGTTTGGCGCTGTTAATCAGTTCGGCTGCCTGGCGGATGGCTTCCATGTCCGGCTCGGGCACGGGCTGGTAACTACGGATATAGTCCAGCGTCGTGGGGCGGTAGTCAGCCTTGTCCGTCTGCGCATTTTTGGCGAAGTCCAGCACCACGGGTCCGGGTCGTCCGCTCTTGGCAATATAGAAGGCACGCGCCACGGCCCAGGCGACATCCTCTGCCCGGCGGATCTGGTAGCTCCACTTGGTGATGGGCTGCGTGATGCCTACGAGGTCCACCTCCTGAAAGGCGTCCGTGCCGAGGAATCCTGTGCCCACTTGTCCGGCGATGACTACGATGGGCGTACTGTCTATCATGGCGTCTGCAATGCCCGTTATGGTGTTGGTGGCTCCCGGCCCGCTCGTCACCAAGCAGACCCCTACCCGTCCGGACACGCGGGCATAGCCCTGTGCGGCGTGGGTAGCACCCTGTTCGTGGCGCACGAGGATGTGTTTCAAGGTGGCCCGGTGGTCGTAGAGCGCGTCAAACACGGGCATAATGCTCCCGCCCGGGTAGCCGAAGAGCGTGTCCACGCCTTGGTGTTCCAACGAGCGCATGAGGGCTTCCGCCCCGGTGATGAAGCCTTGGGAAGCGCCTTCGTGCCGGCCGAGTTCGGCGGGCTTGGTTGATGGGTTGTTCTCCATATCTTGTTTGCTATGCTAATGCTGTTCGTTAAATCAGTCTTACTCCTCCCTTGTCAGCCGAGCTGACCATGGCTGCGTACGCCCTCAGGGCTTTCGACACTTCGCGTTGGCGGGTGACGGGCGTTGCAGGGCGTGCTGCCAGTTCTTCGTCCGTCAGGCGGACGTTGATGCTACGGTTGGGGATGTCTATCTCGATGATGTCGCCGTCCTGCAGCTTACCGATGTTGCCTCCGGCGGCTGCTTCGGGCGAAATATGTCCGATGCTCAGGCCCGACGTCCCGCCACTGAAGCGTCCGTCGGTGATCAGGGCACAAGCTTTGCCCAGGTGGCGTGACTTGAGGTACGACGTGGGATAGAGCATTTCCTGCATCCCGGGGCCACCTTTGGGGCCTTCGTGGGTGATGACCACCACGTCGCCACTCTGCACCAGTCCGCCCAAGATGCCGTCACAAGCCGCCTCTTGCGAGTCGAACACACGGGCAGGACCGGTGAACCGCAAGATGCTGTCATCTACGCCGGCGGTCTTCACGACGCATCCATCCTGGGCTATGTTGCCTTTCAAGACGGCCAGTCCGCCGTCCTTGCTGTAGGCATGTTCCACGTCGCGAATGCACCCGTGGGCGCGGTCGGTGTCCAATTCCTTGTAGTAGTTGTCCTGCGAGCCGAGTTTCAGGTTGAATCTGTTGCCGGGGGCGGAGGTGTACTTCTTCAGTGCCTTCTTGCACACGTTGGGGCTGGTGATGTCATATTGGTCAATCTCCTCAGCCAAGGTCATGCCGTCCACCCGCTTCACGGTGGTATCCACCAGCCCAGCCTTGGCCAGCTCGCCCATGATGGCTACGATGCCTCCGGCACGATTGACGTCTTGCACATGGTACTGCTGCGTGTTGGGCGCCACCTTGCAGAGGCAAGGCGTCCGGCGGGAGAGCTGGTCGATATCTTCCATGCGGAAATCCACCTCTGCCTCATGGGCGATGGCCAGCAGGTGGAGCACAGTGTTGGTGGAGCCTCCCATGGCAATATCCAGCGTCATGGCATTCAGGAACGCTTTGCGCGTGGCAATGTTCCGCGGAAGCACGCTTTCGTCGCCTTCTTGATAATAACGGCGTGCATTCTCCACAATGAGGTGGGCGGCATCGCGGAAGAGCTTCTTACGGTTCTCGTGCGTGGCAACGATGGTTCCGTTACCGGGGAGTGCCAACCCGATGGCTTCGTTCAGGCAGTTCATGGAGTTGGCGGTGAACATGCCCGAGCAGCAGCCGCACGTGGGGCAGGCATGCTGTTCGACCTTGGCCACGTCCGCATCGCTCACGCTCTCGTCGGCCGACTGCACCATGGCATCTATCAGGTCCAAGTGCCGCCCGTTCCATTCTCCCGCCTCCATGGGTCCACCGGAAACGAAGACCGTGGGGATATTGAGGCGCATGGCGGCCATAAGCATTCCCGGCGTGATCTTGTCGCAATTGCTGATGCACACCATGGCATCGGCCTTGTGGGCATTCACCATATACTCCACACTATCGGCAATGAGGTCGCGCGACGGCAGGGAATAAAGCATGCCGTCATGCCCCATGGCGATACCGTCGTCGATGGCGATGGTATTGAACTCGGCGGCAAAGCAACCCAGCTCTTCTATTTCCTTCTTCACATACTGCCCGATTTCGTGCAGGTGTACGTGTCCCGGCACAAACTGGGTGAACGAATTGACAATGGCAATGACGGGCTGCCCCATCTGTTCTTTCTTCATGCCGTTGGCCACCCAAAGGGCACGTGCACCAGCCATGCGGCGTCCTTGTGTGCTCGTGGCGCTACGTAATGGATGTTTCATGTCTTCAGTCTCCTTCTTTTCATCAAAAAAGCCTTCCCCACGTCAGTGAGAAAGGCTCTGTCTTGTTTTATCATTCAAGTATGAACATACATACACGTCCTTTCTCACGCTCTTGATGCCACGACCACGACGCGAATAATGTGCAGGACTGCCAGATTAATGGATGTATGTAGATTCATCATACGTTACTTGCTTTTACGATTTACTTGCCGCAAAGGTAAGGGCTTTTTTAGAATCTACAAACAAATTGAAGAAAAAAGTGATAAAAAAGTGATTATCCGTAAGACAAACCAGCGAAGCAGTGTGATTTTATCAGCCAGACACCTCCCTACCCGCCGATAACGATGAAAAAAACGGAAATCAGCGGCCCGCTTGCACAATTCTGCACAGTTTGTGCGGTATTTCCATAGATTTTCCATAAATTTGCGCGCTGACAATCAAGCTAAAATCAATTAATACTAATTATAACAGTAAGAAAATGAGTTTGAAAATCGTAGTATTGGCGAAACAAGTGCCCGACACACGCAACGTCGGGAAGGACGCCATGAAGGCCGACGGCACCATCAACCGTGCGGCTCTCCCCGCAATCTTCAATCCCGAAGACCTCAACGCCTTGGAGCAGGCCCTCCGGTTGAAGGAAACACATCCGGGCTCCACGGTGACCATGCTGACCATGGGACCGGGACGCGCCGCAGAAATCATTCGTGAAGGACTGTACCGCGGTGCTGATGGCGGCTATCTGCTGACTGACCGTGCTTTTGCCGGTGCTGACACACTGGCCACGAGCTACGCCTTGGCTACAGCTATTCGCAAAATCGGCGAGTACGACCTCATCATCGGCGGCCGCCAAGCCATAGACGGCGACACGGCACAGGTAGGCCCGCAGGTAGCCGAAAAACTGGGACTGGCCCAAGTGACGTATGCCGAAGAAATCTTAAACGTGGACGAAGCCGGAAAGAAAATCACCATCAAGCGCCACATTGACGGCGGTGTGGAGACCGTGGAAGCTCCCCTTCCTCTGGTCATCACCGTCAACGGAAGCGCAGCCCCCTGCCGCCCGCGCAATGCCAAGCTGGTGCAGAAGTACAAACGCGCCTTGGGCGCACAAGAGAAGGCTGCCCTCACTAAGGAAGGCGATGCACTGCCCTACGCTGAACTGTACGAACAGCGCCCTTACTTGAACATTGTGGAATGGAGCACGGCTGATGTCAACGCCGACCTCGTGCAATGCGGACTCAGCGGCTCACCCACGAAGGTGAAGACCATCCAGAACATTTCTTTCCAAGCCAAAGAAAGCAAAACGCTGACCGGCAGCGACCAGGATGTGGAAAGCCTGATTGTAGAACTCTTAGAAAACCATACCATCGGATAAATCATGAACAACGTATTCGTATATCTCGAAATAGAAGGCACGACCGTTGCCGATGTCAGCCTGGAGTTGCTGACCAAAGGCCGCAAGCTGGCCAACCAACTGGGCTGCCAACTGGAAGCCATTGCCGCAGGCTCGGGCCTGGCTGGCATCGAAAAGCAAGTGATGCCCTACGGCGTAGACAAGCTGCACGTATTCGATGCGCCGGGCTTGTTTCCCTACACCTCCCTGCCTCACTCTTCCATCCTCATCAATCTCTTCAAGGAAGAGAAACCGCAAATCTGCCTCATGGGCGCCACAGTTATCGGCCGTGACCTCGGCCCTCGCGTATCGTCTGCCCTGACCAGTGGACTGACAGCCGACTGCACCGCCCTCGAAATAGGCAGCCACGAAGACAAAAAAGCGGGCATCACCTATGAGAACTTGCTCTACCAGATTCGCCCGGCCTTCGGCGGCAACATCGTGGCCACCATCGTCAACCCCGAACACCGCCCGCAGATGGCTACTGTCCGCGAGGGCGTGATGAAGAAAGAAATCCTGGACGAGAACTACCAAGGTGAAGTCATCAACCACGACGTGGCCAAGTATGTGCACGAGACGGACTATGTGGTGAAAGTAATAGACCGCCATGTAGAGAAAGCCAAGCACAACCTGAAAGGTGCACCCATCATCGTGGCCGGTGGCTATGGCATGGGATCGAAGGAAGGCTTCGACATGCTGTTCGAGCTGGCCAAAGAGCTGCACGCCGAGGTAGGTGCCAGCCGTGCCGCCGTAGATGCCGGTTTTGCCGACCATGACCGCCAGATTGGCCAGACAGGCGTGACGGTACGTCCCAAACTCTACATCGCTTGCGGCATCAGCGGACAAATCCAGCACATTGCCGGCATGCAAGAGAGCGGCATCATCATCTCCATCAACAACGATGAGAACGCACCAATCAATACGATTGCGGACTATGTCATCAACGGCACGGTGGAAGAAGTTATTCCCAAAATGATTAAATACTACAAATCACATAGCAAATAAGCCATGGCTAATTTCTATACAGAACATCCCGAACTGAAATACCATCTCAACAATCCGATGATGGAACGTATCTGCGAACTGAAAGAGCGCGGATACCGAGACAAAGACGAATATGATTACGCTCCGCAGGACTATGCCGATGCCCTAGACTCCTATGACAAGGTCTTGGAAATCACCGGTGAAATCACCGGCGAGATCATTGCCCCCAATGCCGAGGGCGTGGATGCCGAAGGTCCCCACTGCGCCAACGGCCGTGTGGAGTATGCCAGCGGTACGAAGCTAAACTTGGACGCCATGGTAAAGGCTGGGCTAAACGGCATGACCATGCCTCGCCGCTTCGGCGGACTGAACTTCCCCATCACCCCTTACACCATGTGTGCGGAAATCGTAGCTGCCGCCGATGCCGGATTCGGTAACATCTGGTCGTTGCAGGACTGCATCGAAACGCTTTACGAATTTGGCAACGAAGACCAGCACAGCCGCTTCATCCCCCGTATCTGTGCCGGTGAGACTATGTCCATGGACCTGACTGAACCCGATGCCGGCTCTGACCTGCAAAGCGTCATGC
Organism: Candidatus Bacteroides intestinipullorum; assembly: GCA_018883785.1. Classification (GTDB taxonomy): domain Bacteria; phylum Bacteroidota; class Bacteroidia; order Bacteroidales; family Bacteroidaceae; genus Bacteroides; species Bacteroides intestinipullorum. The sequence goes on along the minus strand of JAHLFO010000154.1, from coordinate 26,438 downwards.
TGAAGGCCACTTATGACGAGGCAAACAACTGTTGGCGCCTGAACGGTGTGAAACGATTCATCACCAACGGCGATGCCGACCTGCACCTCGTACTAGCCCGCTCAGAAGAAGGCACACGCGACGGCCGCGGCTTGTCCATGTTCATCTACGACAAGCGTGACGGTGGCGTGAACGTCCGTCGCATCGAGAACAAGCTGGGTATCCACGGTTCTCCCACATGCGAACTGGTGTACAAAAACGCCCGAGCCGAACTCTGCGGCGACCGCAAACTGGGACTTATCAAATATGTGATGGCCCTGATGAACGGAGCCCGTCTGGGCATCGCCGCCCAATCCGTCGGCCTGAGCCAAGCCGCCTATAACGAAGCACTGGCCTACGCCAAGGACCGCAAACAGTTCGGCAAAGCCATCATCGAATTCCCCGCCGTCTATGACATGCTCTCCACCATCAAGGCCAAGCTGGATGCCGGACGTGCCTTGCTCTACCAGACGGCCCGCTACGTAGACATCTACAAGGCTTTGGACGACATCGCCCGCGAACGTAAACTGACACCCGAAGAACGTCAGGAGCAGAAAAAGTATGCCAAACTGGCCGATGCCTTCACACCGCTTGCCAAGGGCATGAACTCGGAATACGCCAACCAGAACGCCTATGACTGCATCCAGGTGCACGGAGGTTCCGGATTCATGCTGGAATACGCCTGCCAACGCATCTACCGCGACGCTCGCATCACCAGCATTTATGAAGGAACTACGCAATTGCAGACCGTAGCTGCCATCCGCTACGTGACCAACGGCTCATATCTGGCAACACTGCGCGATTATGAACAAGTGGCCTGCTCGGAAGAGATGAAACCGTTGTTGGAACGCGTCAAGGCCATGACCGACAAGTTTGAAGCCTGCACCAACGTGGTAAAAGAAGCCGCAGACCAAGAGCTGCACGACCTGATGGCTCGCCGCCTTTACGAAATGGCTGCCGTCTGCGTCATGTCGCACCTCATCATACAGGACGCAACACGCGCACCGGAGATGTTCACGGAATCGGCCAAGGTGTATGTAAACTATGCCGAAGCTGAAGTGGAGAAACACAACACCTTCATCCGGAACTTCTGCAAAGAAGATATGGCTTGCTACCGCAAGTAATCTACCCATAGACAGAAAGAAGAATATCCGCATCCATCATTCTGCATCACAGAATGGAGTTTGCGGATATTTTCTTGCATTTACCCACATCATAAGACACCTCTCTGAAAACGGGATATAGTAACATGTCACAACAACTTCCACAACACAAAGCCTTCATGCTGTCTGATTTCGGGATACGCCTTCGCAAGATGGTTTCCTCGCAAGATGAAGATGCACCATTTAAATGAATATCCGCTAAGATCCTATGCCTCAATTCATGGATGTTCCGTCCGTACTGAAACAATGTTTCACCCGTACTGAAACAGCGTTTCACCCGTACTGAAACAGCGTTTCACCCGTACTGCGACAACATGAGAACCTTGATGGGACGATGGCGGATATTCATTTTAAAAATTGAAGGGAAACAGCTGGACGAATTGAAACAAATAATCTCTATACTCGCAAACAGAATAAACAACACTACAGACGAACTGACAAAGACCACGGTGAGAAGACTGGCAGAAACTTATATTGGCATTGTTGCAGAATCTGTGAGAGGAATCGGATTGCAACAACTGCGTATGTCACAATGGATCCACGCCGCTGCATGGCGTGTTGGGTTACCCTTGGCTTTCCCCATTTTCCATTCTGAAACATCCGCATTCTTTATTCATTCCCCGCCTGAGGAGTATAAGTATAAGAATAAACCTCTTGACTGGTTGTTACATTTTTCACAACATAAGTGAAAGTGCCATTCAAATTCATGGCTTCCACTTCTGTTTCTACACTTTTACAAGCCCGATAGACTTCTGCATCACATTCTTCTTCGCTTCCTGTCAGCGTGAAAGAACCATCCGTCACGTTCAGAGCCTCAAAATAGGCATTCTCTATCGAGCCAGTTTGCAAGAAGTCAAGATTACTAACCATATCGAAACCTGCTTGATAAGAAAATGTACCGTTTGCCTCTTCATCATCGGAACAAGCCGTGAATACTGTCCCAACCAAAGCCAAAGTCACCAACAAGCGTACTGTGCACCACGTACGCCATCCATTAAATGCTATTTTCATTTCGTTTTAATTTTTTATTAATATATCAAATGACAGTTTGTTCAATAATCAGGAATCTGTCAGTTCTTTATAATCTTCATCTGTCAACAAATCGCCAGCCGCATCCAATTCCTCTTGCGAAATGCCCAATTCAATCTTATTGCGTTTGTGCATTTGGTTCACCACCTTCAATGTCCTGTCTATCATTTGGGTATAAAGAACGTGCAAAGCCATCTGATATCCCACCTCAGGCCGTTGGAAAAATTGGCGCACAGCTTCAGGAGTACGACGGATAACTTTGATTTGCTTCAGATAATCCTCATAGACAGCAGCCCTTTCCTGCTGCATCTTATCCAGCGTTTCTGTGCAAAAGCCGCAAAATGAATAGCAGTTACTGATGCGACCGATAATATGTTCATCGTCCACATATTCCCAAATCTCAATGCTGTTGGAAAATACGTTCTCGGCAATGCTCTCACTCACACTGACATTCCTATACGTGAACGCATCATAAGCGGCCAGCAATGTATCTTCAGCCACCTCGCTCAAATGATCCGGTATCCGGCGAGCTACTGCCTGAAAAAGAGAGTCCGCATGCTTCATCCACTCCAAAGAACTGTTCAGATTATTAATTTTTGCATCCAGATTATGCAAGGTGATGACGACCGTTTTTCGAACCATTTTCTCCTTATCTTTTTTCTCTATATAAAAAGTAGTACCAAAGGTCAGTACAATGCCCACCACGGTGCCGACAATGGCAATCACCATGTTTTTCCACCAATCTGTATATAAAATCGTTTCGACATAAGCTACGAATTAAAATGAATTTATTTGAGGTAAAAAACTACTCTGCAAAAGTAATCAAATAAAAAAATCTGGGGAAAAAGACAAAGAACTGCTTATCCCATTTTGTCAAGCGACATAAATCAGATTGTCCCAACTACATATTCTACAACTACTTAACTAAAAAGCAGGCACTACCACAGGCATAATGGAACCAAGTTCCAAGCACAACGGAACCAAGCTCCAGGTATACTGGAACCAAAATGGACAACAGAGGGCGTGAAATGTTCCTAAATCCCGTCATCGGCACAAAAATAACCGGCAGAGGATAGGGGGTGTCGCAAAGAATCTCTACTTTTGTGACCGAATTGAGGCAACTCTTCACACGACAATACTTAATGAACAATGGAACAACTGCTTAAAAGAAGTCCTCGAATAGAGGTCGTAGATGCCCTCCGTGGATTTGCCGTAATGGCTATTATCCTGGTTCACAACCTAGAACATTTCATCTTTCCCGTCTATCCGACCGATTCACCTGGATGGCTGAACGCTTTGGACCAAGGCGTGTTTAACAGCATATTCACCTTGTTTGCCGGAAAGGCATACGCCATTTTTGCCCTATTGTTCGGCTTTACCTTTTATATCCAAAGCAATAACCAAAAGGCCCAAGGCAAGGATTTCGGATACCGTTTCCTATGGCGTCTGGTATTGCTGGCAGGTTTTGCCACGCTGAATGCAGCGTTTTTCCCGGCAGGAGACGTATTACTGTTGTTTGTGGTGGTGGGCCTCGTGCTGTTTCTTACCCGCAATTGGAGCGACAAAGCCATATTTATCACAGCCGTCATCTTCCTGTTGCAGCCCGTGGAATGGTATCATTACCTTGCCAACCTTATAAACCCGGCACACCAATTGCCTGATTTGAAAGTAGGCGAGATGTATGCAGAAGTGGCAGAATATACCAAAGCCGGAGATTTCGGAGCATTCATTTGGGGCAATGTCACCTTGGGGCAGAAAGCCAGCCTGCTGTGGGCTGTAAACGCCGGACGCTTCTTCCAAACCGCCGGACTGTTCCTGCTGGGTTTCTATATCGGCAGGAAACAATGGTTTATTGCCTCTGAAAGGCATTTACGCCTATGGGTAAAAATCCTGATTGCCTCTGCAATCTCTTTTGCCCCGCTGTATACGCTGAGAGAACTCGTCATGCAAAACGATGCCATCATACAACAGACTGTGGGAACAGCGTTTGACATGTGGCAGAAATTGGCTTTTACATTGGTTTTGGTTTCCTCTTTCCTTTTGCTTTACCAAAATAAGAGGTTCCGTACAATGGTCAACGGCTTACGTTTCTATGGGAAAATGAGCCTGACAAACTACATCACCCAATCGGTCATAGGAGCCATGATCTATTTCCCAATCGGTTTATACCTTGCCCCCTATTGCGGATATACAGTCAGCCTGCTTATCGGTATATGTACTTTCCTCCTACAAGTGTGGTTCTGCAAATGGTGGTTGGGCAGACACAAGCAAGGACCATTGGAACATATCTGGCACAAATGGACTTGGATAGGAACCGACAAATAACCATCATTCCTAATGCCATGGCTAAGGGGTGACCACATAAGCTATCATTGGGCATAAATAAACAAGAAAAGGCTGTGCCCCAAATCTGAGCACAGCCTTTTCTTATCCAAGCCATATCCACTCCTGTAAAACAGGAGAAGTTAAAAATCATCACCCAAAAACCGAAGCTTGCTGCGCAAGCGGTCAATCTCCTGCTGCATCTCGTCCATCCGTTGCAACAAGTGATGGATGGCATCAATGCCTTCCATATTGATGTCCAAGTCGTAATACATGCGGCTATACCTTTCCACATCCGGCAATTGGGCGAAAGACAGGCATCGCCGCCCATCCTCCATCTGCGTGGCTATCAAATCCCAATCCTCCAATATGTCAATGAATGAAGGATCTATGTGACACTTGTCACAATAATCTGTTACTATGATCAGTTCGTTCTGCATGATATCCTCCTCCTTATCCGTTCAAGTTCCTCATTTGCTGCAACAAATCACGCTGACGCTCGGTCAGATTTTCGGGCAAATGTACATGATAGGTGACTATCAAGTCGCCCGACTGCCCTTCTTGTTTGTACACCGGGAAGCCCTTGCCTTTCAGGCGCACCTTGCTTTCCGGTTGGGTGCCGGGCTTTACCTTCAGCTTCACTTGGCCGTCCAACGTATTGACCAACTGCTCGCCGCCCAGCAGAGCGGTGTACAAGTCGATAGTGACCTCCTCATACAAGTCGTCACCCAACCGCTTGAATACCGGGTCGTCTCCTATCACGAAGGTGATATAGAGGTCACCCGCCGGACCGCCGTTCATACCCGCAGCACCATAGCCTTTCAGTTTGATGACTTGGCCATCGGCCACACCTGCCGGAATGGTGATACGCACCTGCTTGCCATTGATGTTCAGCACTTCCTTATGGGTCTGCGCCGCGTCGCGCAACGACAAGTGCAATTCCGATTGATAGTCTTGCCCACGAAAGCCACCACTCGAGCCACCTGCACGTCCACCCGTCCGATGGCCGAACAACTCCTCAAAGAAGTCTGAAAAGCCGTCGGCTCCATGGCCGGTGAACTCTTGCCCGTCCGAAGAGTACCAATAGGTACCGTTTCCATCTGTATGGAAGCCTTGCCCCGTGCCAAAACCGCCGAAGCCACCAAAACCGCCCGCTTGTTGCGCCCTTTTCTGCGCCTCAAACTCATCGGCATGCTTCCAATGCTCACCATACTCATCATACTTCTTGCGCTTCTCCGGATCACTCAACACCTCGTTGGCCTCGTTGACAGCCTGAAATTTCTCCTTGGCCGTGGGATCGTTCGGATTCAAGTCCGGATGATATTTGCGCGCCAACTTGCGGAACGCCTTCTTGATATCATCCTGGGATGCCGACTTGTCTACACCAAGTACCTTGTAATAATCTATAAAAGCCATAATACCTCCCTTCAATTTACGGAAAAAGGCACGCAAATTGCACGCCAATTCCCCTTTAGAACAGTTAATTTAATTAAACACTCAGACATTTCCGCACGGCATCCAGAAAATCCCCAATGTCCTCTTCGGTCGTATCGAATGAAGTCACGAACCTGACTTCGTTGGTTGCCTCATTCCAAAAATAAAAGAAATAGTCCTTCAGCAACTGGTCGATGGCAGGCCGAGGCATCACGAGGAAAAGTTGGTTGCTCTCCAAAGCCTGCGTGAAGCGTATGCCCGGCAAGTCTTTCAATCCTTCATACAACTTCCGCGCCATCCGGTTGGCATGTAACGCATTTTTCAACCAAAGGTCGTCCGTCAGGTAAGCCGTGAACTGGCAAGAGAGATAGCGCAACTTGGATGCCAGCTGTGCCGACTGCTTACGCACAAATGGCGCCTTTGCCTTCAACGCCGGATTGAATATCACCACGCTCTCCCCTATCATCAGCCCGTTCTTCGTGCCGCCAAAGCTCAGCACATCCACGCCGCAATCCACCGTTAACTCCCGGAAGGATTTGCCCAATGCCGCACAGGCATTGGCCAGCCGCGCCCCATCCATGTGCAGGTACATACCGTAGGGATGGATTGTATCGGCCAAAGCCCGGATCTCCTCCGGCCGGTATATCGTGCCCAACTCCGTACATTCGGAGATATACACTGCACCGGGCTGGGAATGGTGCTGCTCACCAAAATTGCAGAGATACGGACGGAGCAGCTCAGGCGTCAGCTTACCATCCGGTGTCATAATCGGGCGAATCTGACATCCTGTCAGCCTGGCAGGCGCCCCACACTCGTCCACGTAGATGTGGGCGGTCTCTGCACACAAAATTGAATTATAAGGCGATGTACACAGTTGCAAAGCCACCACATTGCTTCCCGTACCATTGAATACGAACAAGGGTTCGCAATCCGGCGTAAAAGCCTCCCGGATTTTCTGCACAGCCTCCTTTGTCCAGGGGTCATCGCCATAGCCTACGGCATGATCCCTGTTTGCTTTCGCCAAGGCCTCCATCACCAAGGGATGCACGCCCGAATTATTGTCAGATGCAAAACTTCTCATTACTATGTCGTTAAATGATAAGCTACAAAAAAACCGCAGCACCTCTTACAAGTACCGCGGTTCTTCTTATGTTGGAATCAAGGGAAATCTGTTATTACATCATTCCGCCCATGCCACCCATGCCGGGGTTCATCGGCATTTCGGGCTTCTCTTCCTTCTTCTCTACGATGACACACTCCGTAGTCAGGAACATGCCGGCGATAGAAGCGGCGTTCTCCAAAGCCACACGCGTCACCTTGGCGGGGTCAACCACACCGGCAGCGTGCAGGTTCTCGTAGACATCCGTACGGGCATTGTAACCAAAGTCACCTTGGCCTTCACGAACCTTCTGTACGACCACTGCACCTTCCTTACCGGCATTAGCCACAATCTGACGCAGGGGCTCTTCGATGGCACGCTTGATGATTTCGATACCGGTCGTCTCATCGGCGTTGTCACCCTTCAGGCCTTCGAGGGAATCCAAGGCACGGATGTAAGCCACACCACCGCCCGGTACGATACCTTCCTCGATAGCAGCACGCGTAGCACGCAGGGCATCATCTACACGGTCTTTCTTCTCCTTCATTTCCACCTCGGAAGCGGCACCCACATAGAGGACTGCCACGCCACCGGACAACTTGGCCAGACGCTCTTGCAATTTCTCACGGTCGTAATCGCTCTTCGTAGCGGCGATTTGAGCCTTGATTTGCTCGCAACGCTCGTGGATGTTCTCCTTGTCACCGTTGCCGTTCACGATGGTCGTATTGTCCTTCGTGATGGTCACCTTCTCGGCGCTACCCAGCATTTCGATAGTAGCCTGCTCCAGTTTCAAGCCCTTCTCTTCGCTGATGACTACGCCACCGGTCAGCACGGCGATATCCTCCAGCATCTCCTTGCGGCGGTCGCCGAAGCCCGGAGCCTTCACAGCACAAATCTTCAGCTGACTGCGCAGACGGTTGACAACCAACGTCGTCAGAGCCTCGCTATCCACATCTTCTGCGATAACCAGCAGCGGACGGCCCGTCTGTACGGCCGGCTCGAGGATAGGCAGGAAATCCTTCAGGTTGGAAATCTTCTTATCGTAAATCAGGATGTACGGATTCTCCATCACGCACTCCATCTTCTCTGTATTCGTCACGAAGTAAGCCGACAGATAACCACGGTCGAACTGCATGCCTTCTACCACACCGATCGTCGTGTCCGTGCCCTTGGCCTCCTCGATAGTGATGACACCGTCCTTGGAAACCTTGCGCATGGCGTCAGCAATCAGCTTACCAATCAGCGGGTCGTTGTTGGCAGAAACCGTACCTACCTGCTCGATTTTGTCATAGTTGTCGCCCACCATCTCGGCCTGGCTCTTGATGGATTCCACCACCTTGGCCACAGCCTTGTCGATACCGCGCTTGATATCCATCGGAGCCGCACCGGCAGCCACGTTCTTCAAGCCTTCCGTCACGATAGCCTGAGCCAGCACGGTAGCCGTCGTCGTGCCGTCGCCGGCATCATCGCCCGTCTTGCTGGCCACTTCCTTCACGAGCTGTGCGCCCGTGTTCTGATAAGCATCAGCCAGTTCCACTTCCTTGGCCACCGTCACACCGTCCTTCGTGATGTGGGGAGCACCAAACTTCTTCTCGATGATGACGTTACGACCTTTCGGACCCAGCGTTACTTTTACGGCGTTAGCCAACGTGTCGATACCCTTCTTCAGTTGGTCGCGGGCATCTATGTTAAACAAAATCTCTTTTGCCATGATTGTTCAGTTTTTAGTTAAGTTCGATTGTTAAATGATTGATTATCCCAAAACGGCAACTACGTCGCTCTGACGCATGATGAGGTACTTCGTGCCGTCCAGCTCCAGTTCCGTACCGGCATACTTGCCATACAGCACTTGGTCGCCGACCTTCAATACCATCTCTTCATCCTTCGTGCCGTTACCGACAGCTACGATTTCACCCTTCAAAGGTTTTTCCTTAGCGGTATCCGGGATGATGATTCCGCCGATTGTCTTTTCTTCTGCAGGTGCAGGGAGTATCAGCACTCTGTCTGCCAATGGTTTAATGTTCATAATCTTCTAATTTTTATATGTTATACATTTCATTGTTTGCCTATGAATACGCATCCGATTCATATCCTGCCTGCTCAAGCGCAAGCGCTGAACTCACTACGAAAACCGTGCCAAACCTGTGAACCGCCCCTTTGGCAGACTGCATGTGACAAAAAGGCAGATATACCTGACGCATACCCTCCCTCTCCCTTCCGCAGAACTTTGCCGTCCTTTCCGCAGAACCTTGTCCTTGCCAAAGAGGCACTTTACGCGGCCAAAGAGGGACTTCAGGCGGGCAAAGAGGATGTTTAGTTGCCCCAAAGAGAACGACCTGCCGAGATTTGTTCTAACCGGGTTTGGGAAATTCGATATAAAATTTTAGCTTTGTTGCGGAATGAGGGTTCTGACCTATTCACAATCAAAATACCATTTAAATTAATCGTCATGGAAGAAAAGAAAAAACAACAACGAGGAGAATTCTCCAACAAATTAGAGAAACACTTAAAATCAGAAAATTTGGCCGCAGTATTTGCTCATGCTAAAGATGACAAAGAACTGGACATTCAATTCAGGAGTAATTATATCAACATCTATTATAAAGGCGGAAATATACTCAAAATCAGCCCTAAAAAGACTGTGATAAACCTTGAATTTGACAAATTTTATTTCTACTTGGATGCCAAAAACGGGAAAGAAAACCTATGGACAAGAAAAACAAACATAAAGAAAGCCTTAAAAGGAGATAACCTCTATAAAGCACAATTGAATAAGAACAAAGCAAAAGAAATCATAGATAAATTGAACAGAGAGAAAAATGAGTTGATAGCTCGCCTTGAAAAAGAAGGGCCGGCCGCATATTTCTCCAATGCCAAACACGTAATGGACGAATGGTTTAAACACATGAAAGAGGAGGGCATTTTCAGGCGAAACGAAAAAGAGACCCAGCAAAAGATTTCGCTCGTGAACAAGAGTTTCAAGGACAGTGACATAATCGTTCTTGACGTGGAATATGCCGTCAGCCAAAAATCATCTTATGGAAAAAAGGGGACCACCCCCAGAGCGGACATGATAGGTCTAGACAAAACCGGGCGGATTCATATCATGGAACTAAAATATGGCATCCGTTCAATAAAGGGAAGTGCTGGAATAGTCAAACATCTTGAAGACTTTGAGCAAACTATCCAAAAAGACAGCCAGGGAGAATTCAAAAGTGAAATGAAATGGCTTCTGGAACAGAAAAAAAGATATGGCCTCATAGAAGAGAAGGAAGCATTCATATCAGAAGAAAAGGCTCCTGTCTTTGATTTGGTTTTCTGTAATTTGGATGCAGATGAAAGAAAATCAATGGGTGAAGAATATCGGAAATATGAGGGTAGAATAAATCATATCTTTTACCTACAGGATGATTCTTTGTACTTAAAGGGATGAAGAAGTGATTTAAACTTTTGTTTTTGTGAAATTTTCATCGTTAACAAGACCACGGATGCCGGATGATTTTAAGAGGTCCCATTAGAAACGGTTGCGTTAAACCGGTTCAGTAGCGTCCTAAAACTTCCCATCCAAGCGTTGGTTCGTTCAACGAAAGCCATTCGCACTAAGCTTATATATAGCCATTGATAGGGGAGTCTATAAATAAAGTTAACAAAACCCTCCCATGACGCATCGTGGAAAGTAATAAAACTATTGTTTTACAGATATTTATAGATTTCCCTTCATTCTATCTATATACATTTATTGACAATTTGCCTATCTGTTAAAATCTGTTTTTCGTATATAGAAACAAAGTAACCTAAAAAAGCATCTTAATATGAACGCAAAAAACCTAGCACAACTTGTGGATAAGACAGATCTTTATCGCCCCCTGGACCAAATCTCCGAGGAATTAGGCTTGGACTACGACCAAATCATGGAGGGATTGGAAGAACTGGCCAATAAAGAAATCATCTTGAATCTGGACTACCTGAATGACATGAAGCCATATCTTCACCTGACCGAAGAACAATTTTGCAAATTCCAAAACAGCTACGCCAAATCCAAACTGAACAAAAGACAAAGACCCTCTAATGATGATGCCATGAGCCTGCTCAGAAGCGAATTGGCTATCAGCTTGGAAGATGCCGTCTGCAAGGCTTCGTGCAAGGGCATGGGTTTGGCGGAGATGGAAAAGACATACGACATCAGCCGGAAACAAATCTATTGCTTTCTGGGAATGGGCATCGGAGATGGAAAGGATATACAGGTAGACCATCTGATAGCCGAACTGGAAAATGAGATCGAGCTGCTCAAAAATTTCAGAAACATCGCAGAATTCCGACAGACGAATGACCTGTGGAACCTCAATATCGAATGGATAGATAACCGTGGAGAATTTCACAAATACACGTTCTGCAACAACTTCCGGGCGTTATGCGACATGCTGGACATCAGCTATCAACCGGAAATAAGCGCGGAAGACCTGAAAGCGGAAATCTTTCTCAAGCTCCGAAGCGAAAAATGCAAGAAAGTGCAACACATCGGCATCGAACCGGCAAATGCAATCAATGAAACTAAATAAAAGAACCCATTTTCCCCCTTGCAAAGCAGTATGAAAATTACCATCCATCGCGGCACCCATCAAATTGGTGGGTGCATCACTGAAATCAACCACGAAGATTACCGGTTATTTATCGACCTGGGAGAACCCTTGCCCGGCACCCCCAATACCGAATCCATACCGATTGAAGGCTTGACTCAGGGCGATACGACCCGTAGTGCGCTCTTCATCACCCACTACCACGAGGATCACATCGGGAGAATCCTCGAAGCCCAACACGGGGTCCCGATTTACATGGGAAAAACCGCTCTGGAAATCTATAAATGCACGAAAAACTATCTGTTCAACATTTTGCAACTGGACGGAAAAGAAAAATTGGAAAGAATCCTGAAACGTATGGAAAACGTACATACTTTTACGCCGGGCAAGGATATGTCAATCGGCCCCTTCCGAATCATCCCCTTGATGGTGGACCACTCTGCCTTTGATGCCTACATGTTTGTCATAGAAGCCGGAGGGACACGGCTGCTATACACGGGTGATTTCCGGGGGCACGGCTTCCGCAGCAAGGCTTTGCCCAAGCTGATGGCCGTATATGCCAAAGAGATAGATTACATCATTTCTGAAGGAACCAACATCTACCGCACGGTAGAAATAGAGAGCGAACAGACCCTCCAACGCCGATTCATCGAAGAATTCCGCCAAAGCAAGTATAACTTTGTCTTGACAGCCAGCACCAACATTGACCGTATATTCTCGCTCTATCATGCGGCTTACCAAGCCAGGCGTATCTTCGTATGCGATGATTATCAAAAACAATTGATGGATATCGTCGCTTCCAACCATGGCGTTTACACCAGTTTCTACCAGATCAGGGAACAGGTCTACGTCCCCAACAATTATTTTTTCTCGGAAAAGTTGCTGAACCTGATGAAAAGCAAAGGTTTCTGCATGCCCATCAGGAATAACCGGCATTTTTGGAATTTTGTTTCCACGTTTGACGGAGACCAAGACCAAACCTTGTACTATTCCATGTGGGAAGGTTATTTGGACGAAAGTTCTCCTACGACTCTCAACGCTGACATGAAGGAGGCACTTTCACACTATCCCAGCTACAAATCCATGCACACCAGCGGGCATTGCGACATCCAAACGCTGGAAAAACTCTTCTGGCAAGTGAAGCCGCGGAAAGGTATCATCCCTATCCATACGGAACATCCGGAAAGGTTTGAAACCTTGTTTGGCAGCATAGCTCCCATCATCCTGATCCAAGACGGAGAAACCTACATCGCTACGACTTAAGCGGGAGAACTACTCACACATTTCATCAGAAAAAATTTAAACTATCTAACAGATAGGCTTATGACCCATAAAACCATCTTTGAACTTAAACAAATCTATACATGGACCAATCGCTATCCTTCCCGGAAAGCCCATGATAACTATTACGGCCTGTTTACCACACTTGAAAAAGCGGAAAACGCTATGAAAGGTATTGTTGCCGAGGCTTTGAAAGAAAAGGCTGAAGCGGAAAAGGAAGGAGAAAAGGACTATGACTTGGCGACCACCATTGGTTATAGCATACGAGAACTCGCTTTGAACGAGCCCTTTATACCCTGGAACGGAATTTCCATACACACTTATACCCGGATGGGAGAACCGAACGACGACTTTGTCTACACCACTCCGGATAAATCGTCGGACCTTCTACCTTTCTACGGCGTACCGGAAGAAAAGATAAAGTTCCAGATTGGGGACATCGTAGAGGTTGTGGGTTATGGATATGCCTCCTTGGAAATCATTGCGGCACTTCCCCCTTCGACTAAAAAATATGAGATTTGCAAAAAGAGATGGGAACAAGACGAGCCTCGTTTCAAAAGGGATACTTACTGGGATACCTCAGACTATTGTTACCTTACCTATTCGTTAGGGAACGGGGATACGCATAGCCACCCGGAGGCTCCGTTTGTATTTGCACCCACCAAGAAAGTACCTGCCAAACTAAGACGAAAGTTCTATGCCAAACTGATGTCCATGCACCTCGCGTATAACCATCGCCTGTCCATCCCGCTGATGGAAAAAATCGCGCAAGAACCGGGTATCAATGAGGAAATACTTGACGACCTGGATAAGGTGGCGGACATGGGTTACATGGACAAGTTGCATGAACATGTCGCAGGCGACGTACGCATCTTGCAGTTCACCGACGAGCAAGCCCGACGATTGCAGGAAATCGGGGAAAAAGCCGAACGGAACTGGGCCGAAAGGCTGAATCATCATTAAGGCAATCCTAAAACTGCCCGAAGACGGAAATACTGACAATTACCGCTAGAATGATACAGACCATACTACACCTCTCGGACACGCACGGCTTGCACCGGCAGCTCCACGCCTTACCCGATGCAGACGTGCTTGTCCACTCTGGGGACTTCACCATGGCGGGCACGGAGGAAGAAGCCTTTGATTTTATCGAATGGCTGGCTTCCCTCCCTCATCCGCACAAAATATTCATCGCCGGAAACCATGACGATTGCCTTTACCAAGCCCAATTGGAAGGGCTGCCGGAGCATGTGCATTATCTCTGCAACTCGGGCATGGCAATAGAAGTTTTGCACTTCTACGGAATGCCCATGTTTGTAGGCGATGACCTGACAGGTGCATACGAACAACATATCCACCGGATTCCTCCCGATACGGATATCCTGATCAGCCACCAACCCCCATTGGGCATACGGGACTTTTCGGGAAATATCCACTGGGGAAATTACGCCCTGCTCCAACAAATCACCCGCATCAAGCCTCGCATCCATCTTTTCGGCCATATACACGATGCCCGCGGCATAGAGGAAGTGGACAGCATCCTTTATGCCAACTCCGCATTGGTGAACGACCGGTATGAGCTGACACAGGAGCCAGGAACATTAATACACCTGTAATAACAATATGCTTCAATCACAGAAGCAAGGATTCTTTCCCATTTCTTATTGGATTCTTTGCCATTTCTTATTGGATTCTTTGCCATTTATTATAGGATACCTTGCCATTTATCCTATAATGCTTTTTCCCATGCCCCCTCATCATCTTTCTGCTCCTATCCATCCAGCCAACAAATTAAATTCCTAATTTTGCACACCAAACCACATCTTGCTGGATTTCAACTATAAATCAACTGTTCGTAAACTCTATCAATCATGCAAATACTATTAGCCAACGCCAAAATAATGTACGAGAAAGTCGATAGGAAGCCCCTCTCCACGCCACTCTTCCAATCGGTAGCAAACACGCTGGCCACCGAGATGGCCCGAATGGACGTGGAAGAACTGGCCCGCCAACTGGACTGCAACCCCAAGATTGCAGCAGCAAACCGGAAGCGTTACCAGGATTTCCTTGCCGCCGAAAAGATGCCGGCCATCCTTGCCTACAACGGGCAAGCGTACAAGCACCTGCGTGCCAGCACATTGGGTGAGGAAGCCTTGAGGCATGCACAAGGGCATCTTTGGATTACGTGCTTCCTCTATGGCTTGCTCAGGCCCATGGATGGCATCGTACCCTATCGCATGGAGCATTGCGTCACCCTTGAAGCCACCCAAGACAAACCTGTCAACCAATTTTGGAAAGACAAACTGACCCAGGTCTTGATAGACAGCATCAGGGCGGACGACGGCATCCTCATCCATCTTTCCACCGAAGAATATGAACATTTGTTCGACTGGAAGAGAGTATGTCGCGAAGTGAAAGTAGTCCATCCGCTCTTTTATGTCCGTCAAAAAGATGGCGGATTGAAAATGCAAGCCGTCTGGGCAAAATCCTGCCGTGGCGCCATGACGAGGTTTATCCTGAACAACCGGCTGGTTTCCCCCGATGAACTGGCAGCATTCAGTTACGAAGGTTTTGAATATGCGCCTCAGCTGGGCGAAGAAGGGTTCCCGCATTTCATAAGGGAAATATAAACCACAACGCCGTCCTCACCCCCAGTCCTTGTAGCGGAGGACTGCAGTCCTTGCAGCCGAGGACTGGAGTCCTTGCAGTAGAAGGACTGGAGTCCTTGGCTTGGAGGACTGAAGCTCGACAAGGCATGCCCGCAGGACGGCCTTCCTTTTGATAGATTCCGCCAACAGGCTGGTTTGGCAAAAGATGTATAGCAGAAGAGAGATTTTTCAGGAGAAGAAGGGTGCATTCGATTTCTTTTTGCTATTTTTGCAGTCTGTTAAGGACTGAAAAATGGGAACAGAACCTACTACATATCGTTTACTAAACGCCATCAACACTCCTGCCGACCTGCGCCGCCTGCCTGTGGACCAGCTGCCGGAAGTATGCCGCGAACTGCGGGATGACATCATCCAAGAGGTGTCCCGCAACCCCGGGCACTTTGCCGCAAGCATGGGCACGGTGGAGCTGACCGTAGCCCTGCACTACGTATTCAACACGCCGTATGACCGCATCGTGTGGGATGTGGGCCACCAGGCATACGGACACAAGATCCTGACCGGCAGACGCGATACATTCTGCACCAACCGCAAACTGAAGGGCATACGCCCCTTCCCTTCACCCGAAGAGAGCGAGTATGACACTTTCGCCTGCGGGCATGCGTCCAACTCCATCTCGGCCGCACTGGGCATGGCGGTAGCTGCTGCCCGCAAGGGAGAAACCGACCGGCACATCGTGGCCGTAATCGGCGACGGAAGCATGAGCGGCGGATTGGCCTTCGAGGGACTGAACAACGCCTCATCCACCCCGAACGACCTGCTCATCATCCTCAATGACAACGACATGGCCATAGACCGGAGCGTGGGCGGAATGAAGCAATATCTCTTCAACCTGACCACCACCAACCGCTATAACCAGTTGCGCTTCCGGGCTTCGAGAATCCTGTTCAAGATGGGCATCCTCAACGAAGAACGCCGCAAAGCGCTCATCCGCTTCGCCAACAGCCTGAAATCCATCGCCGCCCGACAGCAAAACATCTTCGAGGGGATGAACATCCGCTACTTCGGCCCCATCAACGGGCACGATGTGAAGAATCTGGCCCGCGTGCTGAAGGACATAAAAGACCTGAAAGGGCCAAAAATCCTGCACCTGCACACCATAAAAGGCAAGGGATTTGCCCCGGCAGAAAAAGAGCCGGGCATCTGGCATGCACCGGGACGATTCAACCCGGAGACTGGCGAACGCTACACTACAGATGACAGCAACCTGCCCCCCCTCTACCAAGACGTATTTGGCGAGACGTTGGTAGAACTGGCACAGCAAAATCCCCGTATCGTGGGAGTCACTCCGGCCATGCTGATGGGATGCTCCATGAACAAGCTGAAGGAAACTTTCCCCGAACGCACATTCGACGTAGGCATAGCCGAAGGGCATGCCGTCACCTTCTCGGGCGGAATGGCCAAAGAGGGACTACAGCCTTTCTGCAACATCTACTCCACCTTCATGCAGCGAGCCTACGACAATGTGATACACGACATTGCCATCCTTCGCCTGCCCGTTGTCCTCTGCCTGGATCGTGCCGGCCTGGTGGGCGAAGACGGACCTACGCACCACGGGGTGTTCGACTTGGCTTACTTCCGCCCCATCCCCAACCTGACCATTGCCTCGCCCATGAACGAGCATGAATTGCGCCGTTTGATGTACACCGCCCAATTGCCGGGCAAAGGTCCCTTCGTGATCCGGTATCCGCGAGGGCGAGGCGAACTCAAAGATTGGCGGTGTCCCCTGAAGGAAATCCCCGTCGGAAAAGGACGCAAGCTGAAAGACGGGAAAGACATTGCCGTCATCACCATAGGCCCCATAGGCAACAGGGTGGCCCGTGCCATCGAGCGGGCGGAGAAAGAAAAAGGCCTGTCCATAGCCCACTACGACCTGCGCTTCCTCAAACCCTTGGACGAGGAACTGCTGCACGAGGTGGGCAAGCAGTTCGCACGCATACTGACCGTGGAAGACGGGGTTCGCATCGGAGGCATGGGCACTGCCGTCCTGGAATTTATGGCCGACCATGGTTACTCCCCACAAGTGAAACGTATCGGCGTGCCGGACACATTCGTTGAGCACGGGAATGTGCAAGAGCTTTACCGGATTTGCCAGATGGACGAAGACGAAATTGTGAAACAATTAGAATAAGGAATCGTGAAAATAATCATTGCAGGTGCTGGCGCTGTAGGCACCCACTTAGCCAAATTGCTCTCACGCGAGAAACAAAACATCATCTTGATGGATGATGACGAAGAGAGACTCAGCACGCTCAGTTCTAACTTCGACTTGATGACGGTAGTCGCTTCACCCACTTCCATCAAAGGACTGGAAGACGTGGGAACCCATGATGCCGACCTCTTCATTGCCGTAACCCCCGATGAAAGCCGCAATATGACGGCCTGTATGCTGGCCAGCAACCTGGGAGCCCAAAAGACCGTTGCCCGCATAGACAACTATGAATACCTCTTGCCCCGCAACAAAGACTTCTTCCATAAGCTGGGGGTGGATTCCCTGATTTATCCGGAAATGCTGGCGGCCAAAGAAATCGTTTCTTCCATCCGCATGAGCTGGGTCAGGCAATGGTGGGAATTCTACGGCGGCGCCCTCATCCTGATAGGCACCAAGATGCGCGAGAAAGCTGAAATCCTGGATGTGCCCCTCTATAAATTGGGCGGTCCTACCCTGCCCTACCATATCGTGGCCATCAAGCGAGGCAACGAGACGTTAATTCCCCGAGGTGACGACGCCATCCGCCTGAACGACATCGTCTACTTCACCACCACCCGCAAATACTTGCCCTATGTGCGCAAGGTGACCGGCAAGGAAGACTACGTGGACGTGCGCAACGTCATGATCATGGGCGGAAGCCGCATTGCCGTACGCACGGCGCAATACGTCCCCGACTACATGCAGGTGAAGATTGTGGACAACGACCTGAACCGTTGCAACCGCCTCACCGAACTGCTGGACGACAAAACAATGATCATCAACGGAGACGGCCGCGACATGGACCTGCTGGTTGAGGAAGGATTGAAGAATACGGATGCTTTCGTAGCGCTGACGGGAAACTCGGAAACCAACATCCTGGCCTGTCTGGCCGCCAAACGCATGGGCGTGAACAAGACGGTGGCCGAAGTGGAAAACATCGACTACATCGGCATGGCCGAAAGCCTGGACATCGGATCGGTTATCAACAAGAAGATGATCACCGCCAGCCACATCTACCAGATGATGCTCGATGCGGACGTCAGCAACGTGAAGTGCCTGACCTTTGCCAATGCCGATGTGGCAGAGTTCACCGTAAAAGCCGGCTCACTGATCACAAAACACCCCGTGAAAGACTTGGGATTGCCCAAAGGCATGACTATCGGCGGGTTGATACGCAACGGCGAAGGCGTGGTAGTAATGGGCGACACCCTCATCCAGCCAGGCGACCATGTGGTGGTATTCTGCCTCAGCATGATGATAAAGAAGATAGAAAAGTTTTTTAATTAGTGTAAAAACATGTAAAATCAACCATTTTTGTCATTTGGAGATAGCAAACGGACAGATAGATGTTTGTATCTTTGCAAACTGTTAGAAAATGAAAAACAAGCAATTATTACACATTATATATATGAACAAAATCTTATAGATTTATGAATTTCATTTTTTTAGTCACCGTCGTGCTGACGGCCCTCATCTTTGTGGGACTCGTTGTCGTGATAGCCAATGCGATAGCGCCCCGTTCCTACAATCCGCAGAAGATGGAGCCTTACGAGTGTGGTATCCCCACGCGCGGTAAGACTTGGATGCAATTCCACGTGGGTTACTACCTGTTTGCCATCTTGTTCCTGATGTTCGAGGTCGAGACCGTGTTCCTCTTCCCGTGGGCGGTCGTCACCGCCGAATTGGGCGTTGCCGGATTGTGTAGTGTATTGTTTTTCTTGTTTATCTTAGTTCTGGGTCTTGCATACGCCTGGAAGAAAGGAGCTTTGGAATGGAAGTAACAAAAAGACCCAAAATCAAGTCTATCCCCTACGAAGAGTTTCAGGACAACGAAACCCTGGAAAAACTGATCCAAGAGTTGAATGCCGGTGGCGCCAACGTCATGGTAGGTGCCTTGGATGACCTTATCGACTGGGGACGAAGCAATTCACTGTGGCCGTTGACGTTCGCCACGAGCTGCTGCGGTATTGAGTTCATGGCCGTGGCTTCTGCCCGTTATGACATGGCGCGCTTCGGCTTCGAGGTAACCCGTAACAGTCCCCGCCAAGCCGACGTCATTCTGGTGAACGGCACCATCACCTACAAAATGGCACCCGTGCTGAAACGTCTGTACGACCAGATGGCTGACCCGAAGTATGTGGTAGCTGTGGGTGGATGCGCCGTGAGCGGCGGTCCTTTCCGAAAATCCTACCACGTCGTACAAGGTGTGGACCAGATTCTTCCGGTAGACGTCTATGTACCCGGCTGCCCGCCACGTCCCGAAGCTTTTCTGTATGGCATGATGCAATTGCAGCGCAAGGTCAAGATCGAAAAGTTTTTCGGAGGAGTTAACAGAAAAGAAAAGGAAACAGAAGAATAAGATATGGAAAATACGATATACGTAAAACCGGAAGAGCTGCACAGCACCATGGTGCGCCTGCGCAAGGAAAAGCAAATGGACTTCCTGAGAAGCCTGACCGGCATGGACTGGGGAATCCCCGATGAGAAAGACGCGGAAGGCACCCTGCGCGGCCTGGGCGTGGTTTACCACTTGGAATCCACCACTACCCAGGAAAGAATGGTGGTGAAGACATCTACCTTGAACCGCGAGCATCCCGAAGTGCCCACCGTTACCGATATTTGGAAAGGCGCCGACCTGCCCGAACGCGAAGCCTACGACTTCTTCGGCATCGTGTTCATCGGCCATCCGGACATGCGCCGCCTGTTCCTGCGCAGTGACTGGGTAGGTTATCCTTTCCGCAAGGACAATGACCCCGCCAAGGAGAATCCCTTGCGCATGGATAACGAAGAGACCATCGACGTGACCAGCGAACTGGACGAAACGTCCGACGGTGGCGTGAAAGAAAAGACAAACGAAATCTTCACCAACGAAGAATATGTAGTAAACATCGGCCCTCAGCACCCCTCTACGCACGGTGTGCTTCGTCTACGCGTGTCGCTGGACGGTGAAATCATCCGGAAGGTTGACCCCAACTGCGGATACATCCACCGCGGCATCGAGAAGATGAACGAGAGCCTCACCTACCCGCAGACTCTGGCCCTGACCGACCGTCTGGACTACCTGGGCGCCATGCAGAGCCGCCATGCCCTGTGCATGTGCATCGAGCAAGCCATGGGCGTGGAAGTGAGCGAACGCGTGCAATACATCCGCACCATCATGGACGAATTGCAACGTATCGACTCGCACATCCTGTACTTTGCCTGCCTCTGTCAGGACATGGGTGCCACAACCGCCTTCCTCTACGGCTTCCGCGACCGTGAAAAAGTGCTCGACATCTTCGAAGAGACTTGTGGCGGACGTCTCATCCTGAACTACAATACCATCGGCGGCGTACAGGCCGACATCCATCCGAACTTCGTACACCGCGTGAAGGAGTTCATCCCCTACATGCGCCATAACCTCCAAGAATACTTCGACGTGTTCATCAACAATGTCATCGTGCAGCAGCGTCTGAAAGGCGTGGGCGTACTGAGCCGCGAAGATGCCATCTCCTTTGGTGCCACCGGCGGTACGGGACGTGCCAGCGGCTGGGCTTGCGACGTGCGCAAGCGCATCCCCTATGGCGTGTATGACAAGGTGGACTTCAAGGAAATCACTTACACGGAAGGCGACTGCATGGCCCGCCTCATGGTCCGTATGGACGAAATCCTGGAGAGCCTCCACATCATCGAGCAGTTGATAGACAACATCCCCGAAGGTCCTTACCAAGAGAAGATGAAGCCCATCATCCGCGTGCCGGAAGGCTCATACTACGCAGCCGTGGAAGGCAGTCGTGGCGAATTCGGTGTGTACTTGGAGAGCAAGGGCGACAAGACACCTTACCGCCTGCACTATCGTTCGACAGGTCTGCCTCTCGTAGGCACATTGGACACGCTTTGCCGAGGCGCCAAGATTGCCGACCTGATAGCCATCAGTGGCACACTGGACTACATCATCCCCGATATAGACAGATAATGAATACATTAGCACTTTAATCATATTAATACGTTAAAAGATGTTCGATTTTAGTATTGTATCAAGCTGGATACACCAGATGCTGACATCCGTCATGCCCGAGGGCCTGGCCATCTTCATCGAGTGTGTAGTAGTAGGAGTATGCATCGTGCTGATGTATGCCATCCTTGCCATCCTGTTGATTTACATGGAGCGCAAGATATGCGGTTTCTTCCAGTGCCGCCTTGGCCCGATGCGTGTGGGCCCTTACGGAACCATCCAAGTGATTTGCGACGTACTGAAGATGCTGACCAAAGAAATCTTCACGCCAAAGACCGTAGACAAATTCCTTTATAACCTGGCACCCTACATGGTGTTGCTGGCTTCCTTCCTGACCTTTGCCTGCCTGCCCATGAACAAAGGCATGGAGGTGTTGGACTTCAACGTCGGCATATTCTTCGTGATGGCCGCATCCAGTATCGGCGTGGTAGGTATCTTGTTGGCCGGCTGGAGCTCAAACAGCAAGTACTCCCTCATCGGAGCCATGCGTAGCGGCGCCCAGATCATCAGTTATGAACTTTCCGCGGGTTTGAGCATCCTGACAATGGTTGTCCTGACTGGCACTATGCAGATTTCTGAAATCGTAGGCGGCCAGGCTGACGGATGGTTGATCTTCAAGGGACATATTCCCGCCATCATCGCTTTCATCATCTACCTGATTGCCAGCAATGCAGAGTGTAACCGCGGCCCATTCGACTTGCCTGAGGCAGAAAGTGAGCTGACCGCCGGTTACCACACCGAATACAGCGGTATGCACTTCGGATTCTTCTACCTGGCCGAATATTTGAACCTGTTCATCGTGTCGGCCATCGCCGCTACCGTGTTCCTGGGCGGCTGGATGCCGTTGCACATCCCCGGACTGGATGGTTTCAACATGGTGATGGACTACATCCCCGGCCTTGTCTGGTTCTTTGCCAAGGCATTCTTTGTAGTGTTCCTGATGATGTGGATGCGCTGGACATTCCCCCGTCTGCGAATCGACCAGATCCTGAAGCTGGAATGGAAATACTTAGTACCGATCTCGATGGTCAACCTGTTGCTCATGGCACTGGTAGCCACCCTCGGATTACACTTTTAACCCCCAAAGTTTGTGACTATTATGGAAGAAAAAGATACATATTTCAGTGGGTTGTCTAAGGGGGTGCGCAGCCTGTGCATCGGCCTGAAGACGACCATGCGTGAATTCTTCACGAAGAAAGTGACGGAACAATATCCTGAGAACCGAAAGGAACTGAAGATGTTCGACCGTTTCCGCGGGACGCTGACCATGCCCCACAACGAGAACAACGAGCACCACTGCATCGCCTGCGGCCTTTGCCAGATGGCCTGCCCCAACGGCACCATCAAAGTGACGAGCGAGACCATTACGACCGAAGATGGCAAGAAGAAAAAAATACTGGCCAAGTATGAGTACAATCTGGGCTCGTGCATCTTCTGCCAACTGTGCGTCAACGCCTGTCCGCATAATGCCATCACGTTCGACCAAAACTTCGAGCATGCCGTTTTTGACCGCTCCAAACTGATTCTGACGTTGAACCATCCGGGCAGCCACGTCGAAGAGAAGAAAAAAGAAATTACTAATAAGCAATAAGCACTTATAGACATGGAAATAACTCTCGAAACAGTAGTTTTCTACTTCCTTGCGGCCTTCATCGCCGTATTTTCCATCCTGACGGTGACCACCAACCGCATTGTGCGCGCGGCCACTTACTTGCTGTTCGTACTGTTCGGCACGGCAGGGCTCTATTTCCTGCTGGGATATACGTTCCTCGGTTCCGTACAAATCATGGTCTATGCCGGAGGTGTCGTCGTGCTCTACGTATTCTCCATCTTCCTGACCAGCGGCGAGGGAGCCAAGTTCCAGAAACTGAAGAAGAGCCGTTTCTGGGCCGCCTTGGGAACCACACTGGCAGGAGCTGTTATCGTATTGTTCGTACTGCTGAAGCACAAATTCCTGGCCCCGACCGACATTGAATATGCCGAGACCGGATTCAAGGAGATCGGTACGCTCATGTTAAGCAGTGACAAATACGGGTATTTATTGCCGTTCGAGGCGGTCAGCATCCTGTTGCTGGCGTGCATCATCGGCGGATTGTTAATCGCACGTAAAAGATAAACATAGCCATGGTACATTTGGAATTTTATCTGATAGTTTCGACTATCATGCTTTTTGCAGGTGTCTACGGGTTCTTCACCCGGCGCAACACGCTGCACATGCTTATTTCGATTGAGTTGATCCTGAACGCTACAGACATCAACTTCGCAGTGTTCAACCGTTATCTGTTCCCTGGTATGCTGGAAGGCTATTTCTTTGCCCTCTTTGCCATTGCCATCGCCGCAGCAGAGACGGCCATCGCGATAGCCATCATGATTAACATCTACCGTAACATACGCAGCATCCAGGTGAACCGCTTGGAGGAGTTGAAGTGGTAATATCAATTGAAGTGAAAAACTAATAACAGAAATTTGAATATGGAATATACAATTCTTATCCTGCTGCTTCCGTTCCTCTCTTTCCTGACTCTCGGTCTGGGAGGCAAATGGATGTCACACCGTACGGCCGGCTTGATCGGCACGGTGGTGCTGGGTGCGGTAACGGTGCTGTCCTACACCACGGCGGCCATCTACTTCAGCAGCCCCCGTCTGGCAGACGGCACATTTGAGACATTGATGCCTTACAACTTCACTTGGTTGCCCTTCACGGAGCGACTGAGCATAGACATGGGCATCCTGCTCGACCCGATTTCCGTGATGATGCTGATTGTCATCAGCACGGTATCTTTCATGGTACATATCTATTCATTCGGCTATATGAAAGGCGAAGTAGGTTTCCAACGCTACTATGCTTTCCTGTCGCTGTTCACCATGTCCATGCTGGGACTGGTGGTGGCTACTAACATCTTCCAGATGTACTTGTTCTGGGAGTTGGTGGGTGTCTCCTCCTACCTGTTGATCGGATTCTACTACACGAAGCCTTCGGCCATCGCCGCCTCCAAGAAGGCATTCATCGTAACGCGCTTTGCCGACCTGGGCTTCCTGATCGGCATCCTGATTTACGGCTACTTCGCCGGTACCTACACCTTCGAGCCTGACACGATGATGCTGGCCAAGGGCGGTGCCGCCATGATTCCGCTGGCACTGGGCCTGATGTTCATCGGTGGTGCCGGTAAGAGTGCCATGTTCCCGTTGCACATCTGGTTGCCGGATGCCATGGAAGGCCCGACGCCTGTCAGCGCCTTGATCCATGCCGCTACGATGGTGGTTGCCGGTGTTTACCTGGTGGCCCGCATGTTCCCGTTGTTCATTGAGTACGCTCCTTCCACGCTGCACATCGTGGCCTACGTAGGTGCATTCACAGCCTTCTTCGCAGCCAGCATCGCATGCGTACAGACAGATATCAAACGCGTGCTCGCCTTCTCGACCATTTCTCAGATTGGTTTCATGATGGTTGCCTTGGGTGTTTGCTTCGCCGCTGATCCTCACCACGGTGGTTTGGGCTACATGGCCGGCATGTTCCACTTGTTCACACACGCCATGTTCAAAGCCCTGCTCTTCCTTGGTGCCGGTAGCATCATCCACGCCGTACACAGCAACGAGATGTCGGCTATGGGAGGCTTGCGCAAGTATATGCCCATCACGCACATCACTTTCCTGATTGCCTGTCTGGCCATCGCCGGTATTCCGCCGTTCTCCGGATTCTTCTCGAAGGACGAGATTCTGACGGCTTGCTTCCAGTTCAGCCCGGCTATGGGTTGGATCATGACCGTTATTGCCGGCATGACGGCTTTCTATATGTTCCGCTTGTACTACGGTATTTTCTGGGGAACAGAGAACAAAGAACTTCATGCTGCCCACACACCGCATGAGAGCCCCTTGTCGATGTCCTTCCCGCTGATGTTCCTGGCACTGGTAACTGTTGTGGGCGGATTCATTCCTTTCGGTGAATTTGTTTCCTCCAACGGTCATGCCTACGAAATCCACTTGGATTGGAGCGTAGCCGCCACGAGCATCGTGGTAGCCGTGGTTGCCATCGCACTGGCTACATTCATCTACGCCAAAGAGAAGCAACCCGTGGCCGATGCTTTGGCCCGCCGCTTCCGTGGTTTGTGGACGGCAGCCTATCACCGCTTCTACATTGACGAGATTTATCAGTTCATCACGCACCGGATCATCTTCCGCTGCATCTCCACTCCTATCGCCTGGTGGGACCGCCACGTAGTGGATGGCTTCTTCAACTTCCTGGCTTGGAGCTCCAATGCAGGCAGTGATTCCATCCGCACGTTGCAGAGCGGCCGCGTACAACAGTATGCGCTTGTGTTCCTGCTGGGTGTATTGGCACTGATACTGATTCTGCTGCTGTAAGGTCAAAGGCTCAAGTGATTTAATTAACATCGAAACA
The DNA here is from genome assembly GCA_018883785.1 of Candidatus Bacteroides intestinipullorum. GTDB lineage: Bacteria > Bacteroidota > Bacteroidia > Bacteroidales > Bacteroidaceae > Bacteroides > Bacteroides intestinipullorum. The sequence continues at coordinate 265 of JAHLFO010000154.1, read as the reverse complement.
CTAATTATTAAATAACATATAAGATGAACTTCTTATCATTATTTGTTCTCATTCCCCTGCTGATGTTGCTGGGCCTTTGGTTGAGCCGCAACATCTCACAGATACGCACGGTGATGGTGACGGGCGCTTCGGCCTTGCTGGTGCTCTCCATCGCACTGACCGTGATGTACCTCCAAGCCCGCCAGGGTGGCGCGACGGACGAGATGTTGTTTTGCGCCGACGTTGCCTGGTATCCGGCTCTCAACATACACTATTCGGTAGGTGT